>JBEQSW010000218.1:0-3203 GCA_040348565.1 Myxococcales bacterium
ATGGGTACGCTGCGCGCTTGGGAGCGGCGCTACGGCTTTCCGCAGCCGGAGCGGCGTCGTGACTCCAACCGACGGCTCTACAGCGCTGAGCAGCTGGCGCGGCTACGCCAAGTGGCACAGCTGCTCGAGCGCGGGTACCGCCCTAGTGACGGCATCCACAAGACCGAGCCCGAGTTGGCTCAGTTGCTCGGCGCGAGCGCGGCACCGCGTCCGGAAGTGTTGGCGCCAACGGCTGACGTGCCCGCGCTGCTCGAGCTTCTTGCAGCCGACGACGCCAAAGGCATCGAGGAGCGGCTGCGGCTCGCGGCCGCGGCTTGGGGCGCCAAGCGTTTCGTCACCGAGCTCGCGCATCCGCTGGCGCAAGCGGTCGGCGAAGCTTGGGCGAACGGCGAGCTTTCGATCAGGCACGAGCACTTGATGACCGAATGCCTGACGACGCAGCTGCGCGCGTTGTTGGCAGCCCACCAAGAAGTGGAAGGAGCGCCGCACGTCGTCCTCGGCACCCTGCCCGGAGAAAATCACACTTTGGGACTACAAATGGTGGCCGTGTACCTGGCGCTGAGCGCGGCAAAACCGCGACTATTGGGGGCCAATACGCCGCCCGACCAAATCTCTTCGGCGGCTCGGGCGCTGGGGGCTTCGGTCGTAGGCATCGCGGTCAGCGCAGCCGCCGACATGCCGGCAACGCGGCGCCAGCTCCGTCGCCTGGCGGCGGAGCTACCGTCGTCGACCGCACTTTGGGTCGGTGGCGCGGGCGCCCAAAGCCTCGGAGATTTGCCAGCGCCGGCGGTAGCGGTCACCAACTGGCTTGCGATCGACAGCGCCCTGGCGCGTGCACGGCGCCGGGTCTCGCCGTCGATGGCGAGCGAGCGACGATGAAGAGCGATGGCGGAAGCGTCGCTGGAGGGGCGAGCCCGAGGAGCTGGTTGTAACCACGAGTAAGAGCTATTTCGTTCGAAATTGAGGCGGCTTGCCACCGGCGTAACGCGGGGCGCTTCCCGAGCGAGATTGCTCGAGCTCACGAGGCACCTTACGATACGCGCGATGCATGCCAAATGGTTGATGCTCGCGAGTCTGGTGTGCATGTGCTCGTGCTCGGGTGATAAAGGGGCGGGCGCGAACGCAGGCGGAGCAGGATCGGAGTCCGCTGGATCGGCTGGACGCGGGCAGGCGGGCGCGAGCTTTTCAGCAGGCGCAGGGCAAGCGGGTGAGAGCGCGGCCGGGCATGCCGGCATGGCCACGGGCGGCGCGCTGATGGGCGGCGCCGCGGGCGTTGCGGACGACGGCAGCAATCTCGGAGGCGCCGGCGGCGCCGGGCTGGGCGGCGGCACCGCGGGCGCCGCCGGCGGCGCGGCGGGCAGCGATGACAATCCGTATGGCACCTGCGTCGGCGAAGACGCTACCGACAACTCATGCCCCGTGCCTGGCTCGATCTGTCACGCCGATTTTGGCTGCGAGCCCTCTTGTCCAACCGGGACCGTTTCTTGTCCCGAGCCCCCCGCCGGCGGCACGGCGAGTCCCTACTGCCAGCAACGTCTCTGTCGTCTGGATTGCGGTTTCGGCAAGACCTGCCCAGCGGGGATGGTCTGCGATACGGGCAGCGCTTTTTGCACCTCGAACGGCCTCTAACCGTAGCACGGCCCCGTTAAGGACAACTGCCGGCGCAAACCAAAGCGAGATCGTCGATCCAGAGATCGAACTGCTCGCCCCCCTCACCGACGAAGAATTCGATGCTCGCGAGCGAAGGGCCGTCTGACGCCTGGTTGGTGATGGGGAACGAATCAAATGGCAGCACGAACTGCTGCCAGTCGGGACTGACGGCGAGCGTCCTCGAAGGCAACGTCGAGCGATCGTCCAGCGATCCGGAGCCGTGCGAGCCGTCGTTCAGCGCCACCACGACACGCCCGCTAGAGCCTTCTAGGCGAGCCCAAAAGCTCATGCCGGAACATCCTGAGAGGGTGACTGGGCGATTCGACGGATGATCGAGCTGCACCCAGAGAACGACGCCCGTCGCGAAGTCAGCGCCCTGTGCACCGCGCGCTTGGCTGCTCCCGTCGCGCGGAGGATCGATTTCTCGAGGGAACGCGTCTCGCTGACGATCGGACGTCACGAACCAATTCCCGATCCGCCAGCCAGCATCAGCGCACCCGCGCCAGAAGAACCCGCCGGTGCTGTCGGTGGGAACGACAGGGCGTCCGTCGCCTGCGTGATCGCCGTCGCCTAGGTCGACGGGTTGCGGCGCCTCCGCGGCAGGACCCCCACTCGTGGCCGCGCTGCCAGCTGCCCCGCCGCTCGAACCTGCACCCGCGTGAGCTCCGCCACTGCTGTCCCCTCCGATCGCTGTCGATCCGCTGTTCGACGCACCGGCGTCGCTCTTGTCGTTGTCCCGCGATCTCGAGCTCACGCCACCGCATCCGGCTGCCAAGAGCACCACGACCATGACCCGTCCGAGCGATCCCATCGCAGCCATTCTACAACCTTGGGCGTCTTGGAACCATCCAGGTGGTTGCGCCGAGCGACGGCTTCGGGTGTATTGAGCTTCCGAACCGATGTCGTCACTACTTCGTGAAAAACGGCTCTGGCCTCTTTTGGCGGTCGTCGCCCTGGGAGTCATGGGCTGTGGCGGCAGAGCGAGCAGCGAAGAAAGGAACCTGGCTGCGGCAGGACAAGGGGGTGCCTCTTCGATGACCGGCGAGGCCGGCGGGGCTGCGCCGGACCCGAAGGACGAACCGAGCATCGTTCAGGTCGGCGGAAGTGATGGTGAGATTGACCCGCAAGCGACGCCCGAGTGCATGTCCGGCTTTCAGGGCTTCTCGGCACGAGTGGGCGGGATGAGCATTGAGTTTCATGCCTTCGTCTCCGAGCCCGGAGACTACGCAGGAGACTCGGTGCATATCCTCTGGCTCGAAGTGCGTCGAGCCGATGGCGAGCACTACCTTGCCACTGGGGGCACGGCCGTCGAATCCGGAAACGTCTCACTCCATGTCGCACAGGTGGCCCCCCGTTTCATCGGCAGCCTCGAAGCATCGCTGGCCTTCGTCGACGACCCGATGCGGGCACCGCTGATGCTCGACCTCACCTTCGATATTGCGGCGCGCGCCGGCTGCCCCTAGCACCAGCCTGCGCAGTCTCCTCCGGCATCCGCTCAGCCCTGGTGCTGAGTGATGGAAATAACGTTGCCGTCGGGGTCTTTGAACCACGCG
>JBEQSW010000167.1:0-6879 GCA_040348565.1 Myxococcales bacterium
CGATCGAGATTTTTTCACAGGGAGGACGGGAGGACGGGAGGACGAGAAAGAGGCGAGAATTTGGGGGTTCGCGCTGCCGCCAGCGAGTCTGCAGCAGCGTCGCTGGTGCAATCCCTCCGGCTTTCTCACGAGGGAAATATTTTTGGTTTTGGTCCTCCAAAAACAAAAATGCGTTCTCGCCTCCCGTCCTCCCTGTGAAATCCCGGAGGCTCTCGACAAGACCCGCCAGCACGGCGGCGGCCCGAAGCGCTCGCCCGGGGTGGCCCGGTGACGCCACGGTAGTTTCTGCAAGGGATCTGCGGGGCGGCAGCCCAAGAGGTGATGGATCCTCGTCACGCGGATTACAGGCGACGGAGCTCGCGCTTGGCGGCGGCCAGGAATCCGTCGGCTTCGCTGGTCAGCTCGGCGATGCGCGTGCGCAGCTGGTTGATTTGGTTTTCGAGCTGCACGATGCGCTCGGCCATGGGCTCGACCTGCGCGGCGTGGATGCCGCCTAAAATCCGGGCGTTTTCGCGGATGCGGGCGACGTCGGACAATGCTTGGGCGAGCTCGGCTTCGCGCTTGGGCTTGGCCCCCAAGCGCGATTCAGCGGAGCGCAGCTGCTCGGCAGCTCGCAACAGCGTCGCGCGCTGCGCGGGCTGCGTGGTTTTGATGGCCGAAAAAGCGCGCAGCGTGCCCGAGTCGAGCTTGTCGAAATCGAAATTCTTCCGCAGGCCCTCTTCGAGCTCGAGCGTCTGCGACAGCGCTTGGCCCGCCGGCACTTGCACCACCGTGTAGGTCTTGTCCGTGTCGGGGTCGTGACCGAGCTCCTTGCTGCCTTCGACGCGCGCGTTGTTCACCACGTCCAGCTCCACGTACACGGTGCGCGCGCTGCGGCTGCGGTTCGTCAAGGCCAAGGTCTCTTTGCGTCGACGCAGGTAGTGTTGCTCCAGCCGCTGGCCGTTGAAGGCAAACAGGCGCGGCTCTTCGGTGGAGTCGCCGCGGTGGCGCTCGAGCTCGACGTCCAGATCCAGGCCATAGCTCAGCAAGTGAGATTCGTTGGGCTTCGAGCGCGGCAACAGCGATTCACCCGCAAACCCGCCGTCGCCGAACACCGAGATGGTGCCGCCGGGCAGGGTTTGTTTGGTGTCGTTGGTGACGTGCAGCGCGCTGGCGGCGGCCTGACTTTGCGCCGAAAACCAGGCAATTTGCCGGACCTTGATGGCCGAATCCAGGAACGGCACCAACGCCGAGCCATGCGCGTGCAACGCCAACCGACTGGGCAGCGTGTAGCGGAACAGCGCCGCTGCCTCGACGCCCTCGGCCGGCGTCAACGACGCGAGATTGCCGATCTCCAGCGTGCTGCTCTCGGCGCTGAGGTGGCTGCCGGACAGCCCACCCGCGCCCGCACCGTAGCCGGTCACGCCGATTCCGCCGAGACCAATGCCTTCACCGGCACCTCCGCCGCCCACCTCTTCGCCGCTCCACAAGTTGTCGACGGTCGTGTCGAACAGCTGCGGCACGCTGTACAGCTGGTCTTCGGGCGTGACGAGCTCGCGCCGAGCGTAGCGCGGCGCTGCCAGCGGATACAAAAACGACGTCGGGCGACCGTTCACCAAGTCCACTTGTACGGACTGCCAATCTTCGTCGGTGTCGTTGTGCAACAGGGCCCAGCCTTGCAGCTTAGCCTTGTCGGCGCCGAGCACGACGCGGTAGGTCGAGCGCCAAACCGGTGCCTCCGCCACGTAGCCCAGCGTCACTTTGCCGCCCGTGGACGACAGCACGCCCAAATCGCGGCGAGTTTGCGCCCCCCGTTGCGACAAGGCATCGAGCGCCGCGTCGAGCCGCGCGCGCGCCGCAGGCTCGCTCGGCCGCAGACTGAGCACGTCGGCGCTGGCGACGCGGCGTAGTTCGCCGGACGCGGTCAAAATCAGCAGGCTGCCGCGCTCGAGCAAGCGACAACCGGCGCTCGCGCTCATCGCCTCGCGCTCCTTCGTGCCCTCGATTGCGCCGTCCTTCGTGCCCTCGTTCGCGCCGTCGTTCGTGCTCGCTCGCGGCGCCGTCTGCGCGCAGCGCTCGAGCTCGCCCTGCCCCGGCTCCAATACCTCGACCAATCGCCCCGCCAGCGTGCCCGCGGCGGTGGTCAGGGTCACACCTGCGCCTTTGAAGCTGCGGGAAAGCTCGGAAAAGCTGAGCGGCGCGTCGCCGGCTTCAGGCAGCCCCGCGAGCTTTCGCGCCATGTCGCGGCTCACGCTGCTGGAAAAGGCGACGCCGTTGACCTTCACGTCGCCGCCCAACACCACCAACGTCTTGAGCGCGTCATCCAGGTGCCCGGCCGGCACCGGCAGGCTCGTCTCCCCTACCGGCACCGCGCCGCTGCGCTCGAAATAGCCGACGCCGGTTTCGTACAAGCGCACCCGCGTGAGCGGCAACGTGGTGTTGCGAGGCGCGGCGGCCCCGAGCGACGGCCAAGACAGCACGACCACCAAGGCTGCACGCGACACGAACGGCGAACGGCGCATGCCCTGCCCGACAGCGGCCTCATCGAAAAGTTCCAGGGCTGTCGCTGGACGTCAGAGGCGGGATGAAACCCTGAGCCGGATCGCTAGGTTGTGGGCACGCGGCTACCAACGACCTTCCCCAACCGGCGACTTTGCGGCAGGGCTGACTTCCTTCGACAGCGCTGGAGTGCAACGCCAAAAGTCCGGCTGAAAAAACACAAAGTGCGAATGGCACCCGAATCAGAAGTGCTATAGCAACGGAAGTCCGCACTGGAACCGGTTGCAGCTGATGCTGGTATCGATTCCAGACCAGCTACCTGCGTCGCCGGACCCCCTGCGTGCCCTCGAGACCCTCCCCCATGCGAAAAAAACTGCTTTCCGCGTTCCACTTCGGCTCTGGCTTGGTCGTCGTCGGGCTGCTCCATTCCGCATGCTCCACGAAGCCGTCCGGCCTCGCCGTCATGCCCGGAGGAACCACCGCCAACGGCTCTACCTCTAATACCGGTACGAGCGGCAACGGCACCGTCAGCGGAGCTGGCGCATCGAACAGCGGTGGCGGCGTGGGCAGCACGACCGGCGGCGCCGGCAACACCGCCGGCACCCTGGGCAGCGGCGTGGGCGGCGGCACCCCGATCGCGGTGGACGACGCCTCGTGCAAGAGCTCTCCCCTGGTTCGCGCCAACTACCTGTCGCCGGTGGATCCCAAGGTGGCGGGCATGGTCAGCCAGCTGACGCGCGACGAAAAGCTGAAGATGTTGAACGGGGGCGAGCGGCTCAATCCCGAATGGTGGACTATCGATTTCGACGCCACGGGCGCGACCAAGGTCGGCTTGAACGACATGCCGATGCGCGACGGCCCGCGCGGCGTGCACTCGCTGAACAGCGAGAAGACGACGACTTTTGCCGTAGCCGAGGCGCGCGCGGCGGCGTTCGACATCGACCTCGAATACCGCGTGGGCGGCGTCATGGCCGCGGAGATGAAAGCGCTCAAGTACGACGTCAGCCTGGCGCCCACCATGAACGTGCTGCGCCACCCCGGCTGGGGCCGCGCGCAAGAGACCTACGGCGAAGATCCGGTGCTGGTCGGCAACATGGCCGCTGCCTTCGTGCGCGGCATGCAAGACGCCAAGATGATCGCGTGCCCCAAGCACTTTGCCGTCAATAACACTGAGAACAACCGCGGTGACGGCGCCGACGAGCCAAACGTCAACATGGTGGTAGACGCGCAAACGCTGCACGAAAACTACCTGCGCAATTTCCAGATTGTGGTCGAAAAGGCCGACCCGGCCTGCATGATGGCCGCCTACAACCGCGTCAACGGCTTGCGCTGCACGCAAAACCCCGCGCTGATGACCGACGTGGTGCGCAAAGAGTGGAAGTGGACCGGCTTCATGATCTCCGACTGGTGGGCGACAGTGGCCAGCCAGGGCAACGCATCCATCAACGCTGGGCTCGACTTGGAGATGCCTGACAACAACGCGTTCAAGGCCATCGACACCACCGTGCCTCAGACGCGGATCGACGAAGCGGCGAGCCGCATCATCAACGCCCGTGTGCACTTCGGGCACGACACCGACGCCTACAAGAGCTCCGCCAAGAACGCGAACATCACCAGCACGCAAGCCCACAAGGATCTAGCCAAGGAGACGGCGGTCAAAGGGGCCGTGCTGCTCAAGAACGACAACCTGATGCCGCTCGGTGCCAAAGCGACCGCGGCCGGCATGGGCAAGGCCGACGTCAAGAGCATCATCGTGCTCGGCCCGGACGCGCTCAAGCCGGACACCGACGTGACCACTGCCGGCGTTGCCTCCGGGCTGGGTGACCGCGGCAGCAGCGGTACGATTCCCCCGTACGCGATCTCGTTCTTCGACGGCATCAAGAACTCCGCCTCGGCGTCCGGCATGACGGTCACGAACAGCGCGAACGCCGCCGACGCAAAAAACGCGGATGTCGCCATCATCCCGGTCACGATGGCTTGGGAGGACGAAGGCGAAGGCTACGACGTCGGCCAGGACCGCGCGGACCTCACCCTGAGCGGTCAGCACCCCAAACACTGGTCCACCAAGCCCGCCAAGTTCATTCAGGACGCCGTGGCCGCGAACCCCAACGTCATCGTGGTGCTCGCGGTTGGCAGCGCCATCGTGATGGAAGACTGGTACGCGAGCCCCAAGGCCATCGTGCAGACCTTCTATCCCGGTCAAGAAGGCGGCAACGCCTTCGCCGCGCTCTTGTTCGGGGACCAGAACTTCTCGGGCAAGCTCCCCTTCACCGTCGCCAAGTCGCCCGATGACTATCCCGCGTTCCAGAACACCACCCCTGGCGATGCGACGGTCGACTACTTCCACGGCTATCGGAAGCTCGAGCACGACGCCAAGACGCCGCGCTTCTGGTTCGGCTACGGCATGAGCTACACCAAGTACACTTACGGCGACGTGAAGGTGCTGTGCAGCGCGGGTATCACCGCCGACGGAGCCCTCAACGTCGAGATTCCGATCACCAACTCGGGCATGGTGGCCGGCGAAGAGATCGTGCAACTGTACATCGGCTACCCGATGACCAAGCAGCGCCGGCCCACCAAAGAGCTCAAGGCCTTCAAGCGCGTGAAGCTCGCGCCCGGTGAAATGCAAGCCGTGCAGTTCAGTGTCCCCGCGCGCGACATGGCCTATTGGGCAACCGATGGCTGGAAGGTCGAAACCGGCATGCACAACGTGCTCATCGGACCGAGCGCCGATCCTACGACGCTCAAGACCGCGGCCTTCACCATCAACTGACCGTAAAAGATCCATGAAAGCGCGCTCTGTGATGTCGCACCGCATCGGTGTATCCGGTCTCGGATTGCTCTCCGTCCTTGCTCTGTTCGCGCCACGGCCGGCCCACGCGGCAGAGCCTGCGGCCGACAAAGCTGCAGCGGACGACGACGAGGAAGAGGAAGAAGGAGGCGACGCAGCTCCCGCCAAGGCCGAGGCCACGGCCAAGCCGGAAGCCGCCGCCGATACCAAAGAGGCAGCCAAAACGGAGGTCTCAGCCGCGCCCGCAGCGGATGACGGGGGCACGGTCATCCAGCCCGACGATCAGTCCGAGCAGATGAACGGCTTCGTCCGGCCCGAGTCCACGAGCACCTTGCAGTGGCACGGCAGCCTGGAGACGGACGCTACCTATGCCGGCTACTCGGATCAGGACATCGATCCATCGCAGGGCTTTTACGACATGCGCGGCCGCTTCGTGGTGGGGCCGACGGTCGAATACCGTTTTGGCGAGGGGAAGACTTGGTTCGTCGCGGCGCGCGGCGAAATGGTCGCCTGGCTGCGCGAGCGCACGAACTACCAGATCAACGCGGACGACGTTTATGGCCAGGTCGGCAAAAAGGGCCTGTGGGACCTGAAGCTCGGCCGCTTTCAAGCCTGGCGCGTCTACCACAAGGGCTTTGGTTTCGATCTGTACACCATCGAGGATCAGGGCGCCTGCACGAGCCTGTCCACGAGCTGCTCGCTGGAGTCGGGGTCATTCGGTCCCCACACCTACGAAGTGAACTACAACTACTACCGCGAGCCGGCCGGCAAGGCGGCGGTGCACATTTACCCGACCCCTTGGGCTGGAATCGAGCTGTTGGGACTGATGGGCAACAGCGACGGCCCCAACCAACTGGGCGGTCGCGCGGCAGCCCTGGTTCACTTTCCGTACGTGCGCGCCTCGGCCGCAGTCGAGTACCGGGCGACGCGCCCGCCGAAAGAGAATGACGCGGCCTGCCCCAAATGCGGCAACGTGGCCGACAGCATCGGCTTCGGCGGCGGCGTCGAGCTCACCATCAAACCGGTGGCGATTGGCGTGAATGGCGCCCAAGGCAAGGACACCAAGTACAACGTCACCACGGGCGTCCTCGACAACGATGCCTCGGCGACGCGCACCAGCCTCGGCGGTTACGCCGAGTTCGACGTCGGTTCATTGGCCTTCGAGCGCAGCCTGATTTTGGGCTTCGGCCTGAACCGAACCGAGGTCGTGGACAAGGTCGACAACTTCGAACAGCACTATCAAAGTGCGGCCTACGCCTTGTTCCCGCTGGGCTTCAACGCGGCCTCCATCAAGCTCGTTGTCAGCCAGTCCACCATGGACATTCAAAAGGCCAACGGCGACGGCACTGCCACCGCGCTACCCCAGACCAAGATGCAAGCCGCGCGTATCCGCTTCACGTATCCGTTCTAAGCTCGATCGGAGCCCTGCCCTCAGCGCGCGTCGGTAGCCAACACGTGCCCAGCGACGCCGCTGGGCGCGTCCGTCGGGGGCCGTTCGCGGGACGAGGGGCGGGCGACGGTGAGGGCGGCTTGGATCTGGGCCAGGTCGGCAGCGGAGAGCAGCGTGGTCGAGGCGGCCAGCGCGGCGACGTCGTCGAGGCGGCGTTCGC
>JBEQSW010000232.1:0-6778 GCA_040348565.1 Myxococcales bacterium
GTGGGGTTGGTCATCGCGCTGCGGCGCGCGGCCCCCGCCGCCATCGCCTTCAATCTGGCGTTCGGCACCATCGACCTGTACCAAGCGCTCGCCGGGCTCACGGGCTTGTTTCCGGCTCGATTGTTCGCGTTGCGCCCTGCCGACCACGTGTTGCACGTGGGCTTCGGGTTGCTGTTGGCCGCGGTCGGCTACCTTGGCTACAAGTCGCGGTAGGGAGCCTGCTACGGCTTCGACAAGAGCCCGATGCTCGGCGCGCTCGCCCGCACGCGCAACCGGCGTTCGGCGCGCACTCTACAACAGCACGCAGCCGCGCTTGGCGACGTTGCAAGTCTGTAGCAGCGGGCAAAGCTTGTTGTTGGGCGTGAACCTGCATTTGCCTTCCACGCAGGCGTTGTCGGTGCAGTCGATGCCGTCGAAGCAATCCTCGGCGCTGCAGCACCCCTGGCAGGTGTTGTTGCAGCAAACCTGACCTGCCTCGCAACCGTAGCTGCAGGTGCCGTCGTTGCATTGACCGCAGCCCTTGCTGGCGCACTGCGCGTCTTCTCGACACTCCACGTCTTTTTTGCAGCCGCTGGTGGGGTCGCAGGTGTAGCCCGCGTCGCAGGCGCCCACCGCATTGAAGCAGCGACCCTCGATACAGGCGTCGACGGTGCAAGCCACGTTGTCCGAGCAATCGGCGGCCGCGCAGCAGGAACCGCAGGTGGCGCTCCCGTCGAGCCCGGGGCAGCACTTTTCGCCGTCGCCACAGCGCGGCGTCTGTTGGCACTTGCCCGCCGTGCAAACGCCGACCGTGCACGGGTCATCGTCGGTGTCGCACTCCTGGTTGCTGCAGCACTCGTCGGCGCAGCCGGTTTCGGGGCAGCAGCGGCTGGCGTCGTCGCAAAATGCGTGGACGCACAGCGCGCCTTCGCAGCTGTCGCTGGTGCACTTGCTGCCATCGTCGCAGGCGTTGGCGTCGCTGGCCTTGCAGGCCTCTTGGCTCAGACAGCCGTCGGTCAGGGAGCAGTAGTGGCCGGCGCCGCAGCGGGTGGGGCTGGGTTGATGTTGGCACGTCCCCGCGAAGCAGACGTCGTCGGTACACGCGACCGCGTCGTCGCAGTCGGAATTCTCGCAGCATTCGCCGCAGTCACCCTCGCAACACTTCTGGTCGGCCGCGCATTTCGGTAGGACCACGCACTTGCCGTCCTTCTGGCAGACGTCTCGTGTGCACGGGTCACCGTCGGTGCAATCTTCGGGGCCGCGGCACCCGCCCGCAAGCGAGCCGCCTGCGCCGGCGAGGCCGCCTTCGTTGAAGCCTGCGGCGGCGTTGCCAGCTTGGCCGGTGGGTGAGCCCGCTTGCGACGGCGTGCCGCCGCCAGCGTCGCTGGCGAACTCGCTGCCACCGCAGCCGGTGGCGGCTTGAAGCGCGAAGGCCAGACCGCAAGCGGCGACGAATCCCAGGCTTTTCGGAAAACTCAAGGCGCTTTTCTCGCGAGTTGCTGACACCCAGTTATTCACTCCAGCTTAGCAGCACTGCTCGGTCCAGGCGGAGGCAGCGCCCGCCACGGCCGCAAATATTCCGCGGAATTTGCAGTGTCGCTCGCCCCGCCGCTAGTTTCTGTTAAAGGGAGCGTCGCCGTGACCTCACTTACACCCACAAATCCCAAGGAAGTCGTCGAAAGTCTCAGCCAGTGCGAAGCCGCCTACGCTGCCATCAAGCAGAAGGCGCTGAAGCTGGACATGACGCGCGGCAAGCCGTCGAACGAGCAGCTCGACCTGGCCAACTCGCTCACCACGGTCCTCGCGGCCAGCGACTACAAGGCCGCCGACGGCACCGACGCGCGCAACTACGGCGGCCTCGACGGCTTGCCGGAGATGAAAGCGATCTTCGCCGAGCTGCTCGAGACCACCCCCGCGAACGTGATCGTCGGCGGCGCGTCGAGCTTGACGATGATGCACGACGCGGTCGTGCGCGGCCTATTGCACGGCATGCCCGACGGCGACGGACCGTGGTCCAAGTCCAAGATCAAATTTCTGTGCCCGGCGCCCGGCTACGATCGCCATTTCGCGATCTGTCAGCACCACGGCATCGAGATGATCAACGTCGAGCTCGACGCCAACGGTCCCGACATGGCCACGGTGGAGAAGCTCGTCGCCAGCGACCCCAGCATCAAGGGCATGTGGTGCGTGCCCAAGTACTCGAACCCGACCGGCGAGACCTACTCGGCGGCGGTGGTCGAGCGCCTGGCCGCCATGAAGACGGCAGCGCCGGATTTTCGGCTGTTTTGGGACAACGCCTACGCCGTGCACGACCTGTACGACACGACCGATCCGCTGGTCGAAATCTTGGCTGCCTGCGCCAAGGCCGGCAACCCGAACCGGCCGCTCGAGTTCGCTTCGACGTCGAAGATTTCGTTCGCCGGCGCCGGCGTCGCGGTGATGGCCAGCAGTGCTGCCAACGTGGCCGACGCGAAGAAGCACCTGGCCATCCAGACCATCGGCCCCGACAAGCTGAATCACCTGCGCCACGTGCGTTTCTTCCAAAACGCGGCCGGCGTGAAGGCGCACATGCAGAAGCACGCGGCGTTGCTGCGGCCCAAGTTCGACGCCGTCACGCGCATCTTCGAGCGCGAGCTGGGCGGGACCGGTTTGGCGGCTTGGACCAAGCCCCGCGGCGGCTACTTCGTCAGCTTGGACACCCTCGACGGCTGCGCCAGCGAGGTCGTGAAGCTGGCCGACGAAGCCGGTGTGAAGCTCACTCCGGCCGGCGCCACGTTTCCGCTCGGCAAAGATCCGCGCAACCGCAACATCCGCGTCGCCCCTTCGCTGCCGCCCGCTTCGCAGGTCGAAACGGCGATGGAAGTGGTCACGTTGTGCGTCAAGCTCGCTAGCGCCCGCAAGCTCAAGGGCTGAGGTCACGGGCGGGGCGGCTCGCACGCTGCTCGTCGGGCTCTCGGAGGATTCCGAGGGCCCGCTAGCCCAGCCGCTCCTTCGCTTCGCGAATTTGCCCGGCCGCGTCGAAGCCATACGAGCAGGCATCGTTGCAGAGGGTGCAGCTCAGGCAGGTCTCCGCCCAGCGCGTCGCGACCGGCAGCGCCCGGTAGTGCTCGCGGGCTCGCTCGTGCCAACCGTATTGCCGGTCGTACATCGCGAACTGTACGACGTGGGGAATGGCGATGCCGTGGGGGCAGGCGGGGACGCATTGCTCGCCGCAGCCACGGCAATACTCGGGGCTGAGCGCGCTGGCGTAGCGGTAGAGCAGCGCGCGGTCGCGCTCACCGAAGCGCTCTTGCACGGCCGCCACCGCCAAGTCTTGGTAGCTGAGGTCGACGCCGATCTTCGAATGGACCACGCAGGCGACGTCGTGCTCCAGCACCCAGCGCAAGTTGGCCTGGTAGATGCTGTATTTGCTCTTTTCGTAACCCTTGGGGATGTGGTCTCCCGCCGGCTGCGACTTCATCACTACCACGCCCACGTCTTTGGCTTTGGCGTGGGCCAACAGCGCCGGCAGGTCCGCGCTTTCGTAGTCGAGCACGTTCATCTTCACGAGCAGCATGTCGAACGTGCCCTTGTCGATGGCGTGCTGGAGGATCTTGCTGCGCGCCGAAGCGTGCGAAGTGGCGCCGAAGAAGCGCACTTTGCCCGACTTTTTGGCGTCCTCCATGGCACGGTACAGCTCTTCGTTGTCCAGCCGGTTGAAGCCGTCGTCCGGGTCTTTGTGGCCGCCGCCCAGCCAATGAAGCTGCATGATGTCGATGGTCGACACGCCCAGGCGCTTGAGGCTGTCGTTCAGCGAATCGAGAATTTCGGACTTCTTCCAGTTGTGACCGGCGTCCCACTTCGTGGCAATGATCAGCTTTTCACGCAAGCCCTTGTTCAAGGTCAACGCCCGAGCAATCACCTTCTCACTGCCGCCGTAGCAGATTGAGGTGTCGATGTAGTTCATGCCCTTGTCGACGGCGCGCGCAATCGGGTCCGGCCCGTCCAAGCCACCCGCGCCGATGCCGATGACCGACACTTGGAGATTGGTGCGCCCCAGCCGTCGCCGCGCGCTGATCTTGCTGCCGGGCGCCGCGAACAGCCCCGGGTGATCTTCGACGTGCGGCACGATGGGGACGTACGCCAGCCGCTGCCATTCGCGGTAACCGAGCGCGCCCGCGATGCCCAGAGTGCCGGCGCCGGCGAGGGAGTAGGTGACGACCTGACGGCGATTGATCTTCACGCCGCCGAGTCTACTCCTGCTCGGCTCCGCTAGCGTTATTCCGGAAATTCGACGAGGTTTCCGCTCAACATCAACAGCGACAACACCGTCCAGCAATGGTTGTAGTACCGGCTGCGGGCCAGCAGCTTGCCGGTGCGCACGCGAGCGTAGGCCGCGTCCACGAACGCTTGGTACCGGGCGTCGTGCTGAGCGCCGACGGCGGCGCCGCCGACGAACACCGCCGAGCCATGGTTGGGCTGCACGGTGCGTGGGTCCGGCGCCGGCTTGCCTGAAAGCTCGTAGCCGTCACCGATCTGGTCGGCGCCGAGGCCGGCGAAAAAATTGCTGACCTTGCTCAAGTATTGCCGAGCCCGGGGGTCGCCGTTGTAGGCAAAATCTTGGCCGAGCCGAAAGGGCAGGCGCGCCGAGTCGGTCTGATAGTTGGTCATGGCGCCCGGAAAAGCTTCGACCGGCGTACCCGCGGCGTCGCACCACGCGGGCACGAGACCGTTGTCCCGGTTTTGGTTGGTGTCGTTCAAGCTGTTGAAGACGATTTCGTACCCGCGATCGATGACGCGCGAAAAACCGGCGCGCTCGCCGGAGATGGCGCCGAAGAGTCGATACTGATTGGGGGCGAAATACGAAGGATTGAAGACATTTCGGCCGCGCCATTCGTCGCCCGGCAGCAGCATGCCGTCGAAGTCGCCGTGGTCGACCTCGAAGCGCCAAACGCGCTCGATCTGGCGCTCGGCGTAGCTCAAATACGTCTCTTTCAAGGAGCCGCGCCCGCCCCACTGTCGGTGCGCCATGACCAAAGCCCAAGCCATGTCTTCGTCGGAGTCGGTGGCGCCGCCGCTGCCGAGCGCGCGCGAGCCGTCCGGCGCGATGTACCAGCTCATCAGGCCGTTCGGGTTCAGAAAGCACAGGGCGTATTGCCAGAAGGCGTCGAACAGCGGCTGCTCGCCGAGCATGACGGCGATGATCATGCCGTAGGCAATGCCTTCCGAAACGGTGCTGTTGGGCACGCCGTCCGGTGTGTCGGGGCGTCGCGTGCGCAGAAAGCCGCAAGCTCCTTCGCCGGTCACGATTTCTTGATGAAATCGCAAGTAGGCGATGTGAGCGTCTTTCGAGTCGGCTTGGTGGGGATAGCACACGCCGGGCAGGCGCTGGTTTTGCGGAAACGGAAAGCGTGCCATGTCGCGTTCATAGCAATTTTTGCGCGCTAACGCCTCGCCGTTGGCGGTGGGCTTGCCGCCCAGCGCCGGCGCTGTACCTTGACGAATGGCATGATGAAGAACCGGTTCCAGGTTTTCCGCGCCCCTCGGCTGTGGGAGCTGGCTGTGCTCGGAATCGCGGCCGCTTGCGGCACCACCAAGACCGATTCGTCGGAAACGGGCGGAACCGGCGCCGCGTCGGGCTGGACCTTCTTGCCCCCGGGCAGCAACAGCGGCGGAAGCAGTCACAGTGCCGGCAACACCAGCGGCGGCACGCCCGGGCACGCCGGCACGGCTGGCAGCGGGGGCGTGGTGACGACACCGCCCGTCACCTTCAAGTGCGGCGGCAAGCAGCCGAATCAACCGCTGATCACCAGCTTCGACGGCTTCAAGCAAGACCGCTGGCTGAGTCCCGGCAACCTCGATGGCGGCGTGTATGTCTACCCGAGCACGCTCAAACCGGCTGCGGGTGACTTTCTCCGCTTTCAGGATCAGGTCGCGACGTACACCGGGATGGGCGTGTGGTTCAGCGGCTGCATCGACGCCTCGAAGTTCACCGGCGTGCGCTTCACGATCTCGGGCGACCCAGGCATGAGCGGCAAGGTGAATTTTTACCTGATCACCAATCGCGACAAGTACGTCGACGAGCCCAACGGCATCGGAGCTTGCGTGCCGGACGACCCCGTCAACTTCTGGCCGACCTGCCACCCTCCGGGACTACCGTTGTCGGTCACGGCTGCGCCGGCCGTGATGTCCATCCCGTGGAGCGCGTTCAAAGACGGTCTCCCTGCCACCACCACGGATGGCAGTGACGTGTTGGCGCTGGAATGGGCCTTCAACTGGCAAGGCGGCGACATCCCCTACGCGGCCTCACTCACCGTCGATAACATCGAATTCTACGTCGGCGACGGCACCAGCGGGGCAGGTGGCGCCGGCGGCGCTCCTGCGGACCCGGGCAGCGACGGCGGTGCGGGCGGTGCTCCGGCCGACCTGGGCGCTGGTGGCGCGTTGCCGCCACCCCCGCTCGACCGGCGAACCAGTGACTGAAAGCTCCGTCAGTTAACGAATACGGCGGCACCGACTGGGTACGTGTCGCGCTCTAGAGGCCCGCGAGCGGTCCTGTGCTGTCGCCAACTTGAGCGCCGGTGACACCGGCGGCCTCGAACATGGTGACGAGCAAATCAGAGACCTTCTGCTTGGGCGCCGTGCGGTTCGGGGGCGTGAACGAAATGTGCTGGCCGGGCGTCAGCTTGCCGCCGCCGTGGCCGGCCAGGACGATCGGCATGTCGTCGTGGTTGTGGCGGTTGCCGTCCGAGATGTCACTCGAGCAAAAGATGGCCGAGTTGTAGAGCACGTTTTGGCCGCCGGCGTCCGGCAGCTCCTT
>JBEQSW010000242.1:0-11069 GCA_040348565.1 Myxococcales bacterium
AAAACCTCGGGCGCCTCTGCCGTCACCAGCGGCCGCGTCGCGGTGACCCAGGCGGTTAACAGCGCTTGGCCGGTATCGCCGACGGCCAGGCGCGGACGCCCGGCCAGACTGCGGCGAATGCGCTCGGCCACGAGCTCCGCGGGCGGGCGCAGTTGGCTGGCGGAGCGGGTGAGCAGCGCTTGCTGGAGCGCGAGCAAGCGCTCGGCGTCGAGCGGCGTGGCGAAGTCGAGCAGGGGTGTCAGCGGTACCTCCAGTGCCGCCCGGTAGGCGTCGCGCGCCGAGGGATCGTCGGCCATCACCTCGTCGAGCAGCATTTCTATGCCCATGTGCGCGACCGCGCGCGCGGGGCCGCGCGGCAACTGCTGCTGCGAAAGCCACGCGAACGCTTGGCGCGACAGCCGGTGAAAGCTATCGAGCTCGTGGAACACCTCGTCGGTGCCGTGATGAAAAGCGACGCCGGTGGCCAGCACGGCGTCGAGGATCTTGGGCCGGCCGAGGCGCAGCATGCCGATGAAATCGGGCAGCATGGCGCCGACGCACACGGTGGGCAGCAGCCCTTCTGCCAGGGGTGGTCGTCGGTCGCCGAAGTGGCTGGCAGCCAGCGCTGCGTGCCCGAAAAAATTCATCGATGGCTTGCTCGTGCACGGCCCGAGCGCCGCGCCGGCCGGCATCCTTGCACGCAGCTCGCGCGCTGTCCCAGGCGTATCGGCGCTTCGGGTTACGGCTGCCGACAAGCCGCAAAGGCACGTGTGAAAGGCCGCTCGCCCCGGGGCACCTGACGGTGCTACATCCTCGGCTATGCCCAGTTTTTTGGCTGAGCTCATCCAGAGGAAGCAGCTCAGCCCCCGGGTGGAATTGCTCACGTTCCTCGCTGCGGCGCCCTTCACGCGCGCCGCGGGACAATACGTGCTTCTGACGCTCGACGAAGGCACCAGTCACGCTTTCTCGATCGCGACGCCGTTCGACGAGCAGGAGCCGGCGCGCTTCGACATCGCGGTCGCGCGCGGGACCACCGCCGGGCCGGTGCTCGAGCTGACTTTGGGTGGCCGCGTGCAGGTCACGGGTCCGAGCGGCGTCTTGGTGTGGAAGGCGGACGCACCGGCGCTGTTGGTCGCGACCGGCACCGGCATCTCCCCGCTGCGGGCCATCGTGCTCGAGCAATTGGCGCGTCGCTCCGGCGCTCCATTGACCTTGTTGTTCGGTTGTCGTGATGCTGCCGAAGAGCTGTGGGGCGCCGAATTTGCGGAGCTGGCCGCCCAACAACCGCGGTTTCGCTATTTGCCGACGCATTCGCAACCGTCGCGCGGGCACGCGGGGCTGATCGGCCGCGTCCAAGCCTATTTGCCCGAGCAAGTGCGGTTGCTCGGCCCCACGTTGCGCGCGTATCTGTGCGGTCACACCCCCATGGTCAACGACTGCACGACGCTCTTGCTCGAGCACGGCGTCCCCGCCGAGCACATTCACGGCGAAAGCTACTGAGCGGTCTCAGCCGACGTCGGCGCCCAGTCCGGCGATGCAACCGCCCGGCTCAGCCGGCGCGGCGCAAGGGAGGCGTGCTGGAGCGGCTGGAGGGAGGCGTCGGCAGCGGACGAATCACCGGCAAGCCTTGCGCTTCGCAGTCGTTGGCCAAAAGGGAGGTGATGGGCAATCTCTCGGTGATGCCCACGTGACCGGCGAGCAAGAGCGCGGCGGCTTGCAGCTCGCGCAAGGTGGGCGCTTCGCCGAGCCCGCCGTGTGCGCGGCAACGTGCGCTGGCCAAGCGGTAGGCCGCGCGCGCCAGCCCGCCGGCTTGCGTGAACAGCACGCGATAGGCGTCCGGCTCTTCCGCGAGCCAACGCAGCCATTCAATCGGACGTTCGCGCTCCAGTCGCCAAGACGGCATGATGGTTCTGGTAGAGCAAGCTGCGTGCCGAGCCAACGACGCGAAGTTGCGCGAGGCCGTTCCAATCGTTTCAACGACTTGAGGGGTGGGTCTTGCTCGTGGCTGGGTCTCGGTCGCCCCGGTTATCGGCGACCCGGGCGCGGCGAGCCTAGCGGCGTCAAAGATCTGTCGCCTACGTAGCCAAAAGCAGGTTCAATTTGCGATTCGGGGCCGGCGGCATGACGATTGCTGAAGATAGCTGGTCGTTGCAGGAGGGTCGTTGATGACATTGGCTGGTCGAGTGGGGGCGCTGATTGGCGCGGTATCCTTGGGGGTGAGCGTTCACGGTGCGGCCCTCGCGCAAATACCCGTGCTGCGCGAGCCCGTGCCCGACGGCCAAGCGGCGCCGGCCGAGCCTGCCGCTCCGCCTGCGCCGCCCAAAGACGCGCCGTTGCCGCCTGCGCCCGCGGCTCCGTCAGCGGTCGCAGCGCCGAAGAACAGCGCGCCGCCCGCAGCGGCACCAGGGCCCGAAAGCCCAGTCGTGCCACCCGGTTACGTGCTGATGCCCATCGCGGACGCGCGTCGCGCGGCGTTGCCCTACGAAGACGGCGAGCCGATTCCCGCCGGCTATCAAGTTCGCCAGGAAATACGCCGAGGGCCCGTGATTGCCGGCGCGATCGTGATGGGGGTGCCGTGGACGTTCAGCGTGATCGGTGCGTCGGCGGCTGATTTCGAGGACATGAGCGGCTTTCTACTGCTGCCGGGCGTTGGTCCGTGGCTCATGTTGCTCGCGGGCGGAGCCAACGACGTCGATTGCGGGCTCCGCGACGACTTCTGCGCGCGCGATAGGTCGGGGCTGCGCGGCGTGCTGTTGCTGGACGGCATGGTGCAATCGGCCGGTGCGGTGATGTTGACGATCGGGCTTCTTTATCCACGGGGGTACTTGGTGCCGAACGTGGTGGGCGTCAGTATCGTACCGACGCAGGTGGGTCCGCACGGCTACGGCCTGGGAGCAGTCGGCACGTTTTGAGCCGAGGCCCGGCCACGATGGCTGCGAAGCGGGCGTGTGGTAGCAGACCATCGGGTCATGGATATCGACTGGACGATTGCCGCGGCTCTGGGCTTTCCGAAACGGCAATACACCGCGGTGGAACGCGAGCGGCGCTGGCTTTGTCGCGAGGTGCCGCGGGCGTCGATTCGGCAGACGTTGTCGGTCGAAGACTTGTACGTTTCAGGCACGCGCTTGCGCCTGCGTGAAATGCGGCCGAGCGACGGAGGCCCAGCCCTGCTGCGACTCAGCCGCAAAGCGGACATGGACGAGCGCACCCGGCTGATCACGTCCATCTATTTGCCTGAAGCCGAATTTGCGGTCTTGGCGGCGGCGTTGCAGGGCCTACGGATCTCCAAGATTCGGCATCGCTTGCACGCACCCGCGGGGGTACTGCTCTCGGTGGATGAGTTTCAAGGTGCGCTTTCGGGGCTCGTCTTGGCGGAGGCCGAATTTCAGACGGCTGAGCAGCTGGCGACGTTTCCCGATCCGGACTTTGCCTTGCGCGAGGTCACGGACGAGCCCGAGTACACGGGCGCGTGGCTCGCGACGCACGGTATGCCGAAAGAGAGCGCTGCCGGGCCCGGGTCAGGTGCTCGCCACGAGTAGCTCTTCCGAGTTGAGCGGAGGGCGTAGGCCGTCGGTTCTGCCGGCGAAGTAGCGCTCGCCCAGCGTGGCGGCGGAGACGTGCTGGACTTGTTTGAAGCCGGCTTCGCTCGCCATCGCCAGCATTTCGGCGGGGGCGAAGAAGCTGATGAAAGGCGTCCCGGCGGCCCGAGCGCCCTCGGCCGCTTTCTCCATGCTGAAGCGCAGCCCGGGGTCGGCGAGCTCGAGCGGGAGCAGGAACGACATGACGAGCGTGGAGCCTGGTGCTAGCGCCGCGACTTGGCGAAGCGTCGTCATGATGGCTTCTCTGGTCAGGTACATGCTGACGCCGGTGGAGGCCACGACGGCCGGCCGCTGCGCGTCGAAGCCAGCCGCGGCTAGTCGCTCCCACCAGGCGTCGCCCGCCTCGAAGTCGACGGGCACGAGCCGTAAGAAAGGCGGCACGCCGAGGCCGAGCTCGAGCAGACGCTGGCGTTTCCATGCCTGAGGACCGGGCGTATCGATTTCGAACATCAGCAGACGCGAGGCCAGCTCGGCCCGGCGCTGGGCGAAGGTGTCCAGCCCTGCGCCGAGGATCACGTATTGCCCGACACCGAGCGCGGCCTGCTCGACCACGAGCTCTTCGACGAAGCGAGCGCGGGCCACGATGGCGGCGCGAAAGGAGCGGGTGAACGGGCTCATGTCCGGACGGCTCCGCCACCCCTCTTCCGGTGCTGCCAATTTCAAGCCGATTTCGTCCTCGAACACGTGCGGCGGCGCATCGGCTTCGACGTGCAGCGCTCGCCACAAGGCCACTCGCACGGCGGTGTTGTCGGGCGCTGTTGCGTGTTTGTCGGGCATGGCGAGTCTCCAGAGTGGCGGACGGGCGCGCGTGGTCTCCGCGCGGCGCCGAGAAACGTAGCCAGGTTCGGCCGGCGGCGCACCAGGATTGCCCGAGGGGCATTCCGCGTCAGTGCCGTGGCGCGGGCAGCTGCCCGCGAAAACCAGGCCTACCCGAGAAAGCCGGGCGAGGGCGCGGCGGAGTTATTGTATGACGCTCCGATGGCGACTGCGGACGAGGTGATAGAGCGGCTGGGCTTGAAGGCGCATCCCGAGGGCGGCTTCTACGCCGAAACGTTTCGGGCGGAGGCGTTGCCGCGTGCGCTGCCCGGGCAGGCCGAGCGCAGCGCTTCGACGGCCATTTACTTCATGCTGAGGGCCCAAGATTTCTCGGCGCTGCACGTGGTGTCGTCGGCGGACGAGGTTTGGCATCACTACTTCGGTGACGCGCTGGAGCTGCATTGCTTCGATGCCCTGGGACAGCACCGTCAGGTGCGGCTGGGCTCGGCGTTCGCGGCCGGTGAGCGACCGCAGCACGTGGTGCTGCGAGGTGAGCTGCAGGCGGCACGGGTGACGGCGGGGCCGCACGGGTTTGCGCTGTGCGGCTGCACGGTGGCGCCCGGCTTCGATTTTGCGGATTTTCGCATGCCGGGGCGAGCGGAGCTGCTGGCTCGCTTGCCCCAGCACGCCGAGCTGGTGACCGCGCTGACGCACGGCTAGCGCGTCACAGCGAGCCCAAGAACCGCACAAGGGCGGCGCGTTCGTCGGCGGCCAGTGCCTTGAATGCGGCGGCAGAATCCGTGGCCTCGCCGCCGTGCCACAGCACCGCTTCTTCCAGGTTGCGGGCGCGGCCGTCGTGCAGGTAGCGGGTGTGGTCGTTGACGTCTTGGAACAGGCCGATGCCCCAGAGCGGGGGCGTGCGCCACTCGTTGCCGTCGGCTTCGAAGTCGGGGCGACCGTCGGCCAGCTCGTCACCCAGGTCGTGCAGCAATAGGTCCGTGTAAGGGTGGATGGTCTGGCCCGAAAGCTCGGGTGTGTCGGCGACGTTGCCGGTCTTGAAGGTGGTGACGTGGCAGCTGGCGCAACCAAGCTGAGCGAACAGCGTTTCTCCGAGCTGCACTTCCGGATCTCGGTAGTCGCGCCGCGCCGGTACGGCCAGGTACTTGCTGTAGTAGTCGACCTGAGCCACGTGCTCGGCGTCGATCTCGGGCGTGCCGCCGTTCAGCGCGTCTTGGCATTCCGGCTGGGCGGCAGTGCAATTCTCGGCGGGAAAGAGCACGGAAGTGATGCCGATGTCGCCGTTGAAGGCGCCGCTGTTCTGCTGCTCGAGCCGCGGCTGGTTCGCCTTCCAGCCAAAGCGGCCGAGCATGACCGATTCGGTCGCGACGTCCCAAACTCGATTGGGCCGGCCGGAGATGCTGTCGTGGTCCGCGTCGTCCGGGTCGGCGTGCGCCAACAGATCCGCTTCGTCGATGGCCTGCAATAGGCCGAGGCCGATCATCTGCGGGGCGGTGCGGGGCGAGACCATGACGTCGGCGGCCATCTCGCCGTAGGCCAAATCTCGGAGATCGTAGCGGGGTGAAGAGAGCTCGTACTCGCTGCCGTCGTCGTACTGACCCGTGACGAGCTGGGTGACGACGCGCGGATCTCCCTCACCCGGCACGCCCAGGATGCCGAGCGGGTTGAGCTGTCCGCCGTAGGTTGGCTCGGGCTTGGGACCGCCGTGCTCGTCGGTACCGGGCACGCTCAGTCGCAGCAGCATGGACGTCATCGACTCGTCTTCGCTGAAGGGCGGGCGGCCACGCCCGTCTTTGAAGTGGCAGCCCGAGCACGAGCGAGCGTTGAACGTGGGTCCCAGGCCGTCGGTGGCGCTGGTCGACGCCGGAGCCGTCGTCCAGTTGCGGTTGAACAGCGAATTACCGTCGAAAAACGGGTCTCGGCGCGGGCCGCTCACGTTCTCGGCGATTTGAGCGAAGGCGTTACGACCGACGGTGAACGTGGTGCCGTCTCCGCCGGAGCGCGCCGCGCTGTCGTCGGCGGCGGGCTTGGACGGCGTGGCGCTGCCGCTGCAGCCGGCGGCGGCGATGCTGGCAACGAGGGTGAAGGCTAGCCGTGCGCGGGTGCTCATTCGTCGAATTTCAGGTCGATGCTCAACACCTTGGCGGCGTCGACCAGCGTTTGGGTGAAGGATTGCAGCGCTTCGATGGCGGACAGAATGTGGCGGCGCGGCTCGGTGTCGTCGCCCAGGATAGCTTGGTCGAACGGCGCCGGCACGGCCGCGATCTCGTCGATGGCGGTTTGGATTTGTTGGCGCAGCTTCTTGGCCAAGGCCGGATCTTTGGCCGCGACCAAGTCGTCGATGCCGGGGCCGTCGAGGTCGCCGTAGCGACCCAGCAGCACGTTTTGCACCGAGAGCGCGTCGTTGGACAGATCCGTCAGCGTGGTGTCGCTGAAGCACGAGTGCTCGTCTTCTTGATCCTTGTTGTCGTACGCGACCTTCATGCGTTCGCCCGACAGCTCGGCGCCGGACAGGCTGCCCATGCCGAGCAGCATCTTGGCGAGCGCCGCTTTGGGCAGCAGAGCCAGGAAATCGGCGCGATAGTCGGCCTCGCCATCGCGCCACGCGTCGTTCACCGTCGTCAGATTGGCGACGAGCAGATCGGAAACCGTCAGCAGGTACTCGGCGCGCCGGTCCTGATTTTCGGCGGTGCCGGTGCCGTCGGTGACGTAGTCCGTGAACGGGCGATCCCCGGGGCCGTCGACGCTCAGGTCTTGGCCCCAGAGCAAGAACTCGATGGCGTGGTAGCCGGTAGAGATGCTGGTCTCGCCCACGGTGGGGTTGGCGTTGGCGTCTGCCAGCACGGAGGCGTCGAGGGTCGGAAAGTCATCGGGCAGGTTGATGATGCCGGTGTTCAGAATCTCGCCCTTGGGCCCCACCACGTAGTCGATGTAGCTCTCGTCGAGCGGCCAGGAGTTGATCAGCGGCTCGGGGCCGTCGGGGATGTCGTCGCTCTGGTCGTCGTTGTCGATGGGGCCTTGCGAGAACCGGTAAGCCTCGGACAAGGCGTACGGCGCGCGGGAGGCGATCCAGGCTTTGCGTGCGGCGCCGAGGGTCTTTTCGCTGGGGGCATCCGTGAAGGCGTGGACGGCCGTGTCCAGTTGCTGGGCGCCGGCCAGCACGTCGGCGTAGTTAGTGGAGACGAACGTCGCATAGTTGGCGACCACGTCGGCTTGGGCGGGACCCGCGTCGTCGCTTCCACTGCAGCCGACGCTGCCGAGAGCGAGCAGCGCGAGGAGGGTGAGGGGAGCGCCGCTGGGCAAGGAGCTTTTCATTGGGGGGTAACCTTGGGCGGTGTCTTATTGCAATCGAAAGTCACTTTCAATATCAAATACGGAAATCCCGTCAAAACGCCGCTTTCGTAGCTGGCCTGGACCCCGACGACCCGCCTCCGCCGCAAGACGGGGCCAGATCCGCCGCCCTCGCCGGCCGCGGACCACGACCACCGGGAGCCGTAGAGCGGCACCGCGGCGCGTGATATCGCTAAGGATTGCTTTGCGCGGCCTGGTCCGCGCAGATCGGAGGTCTTGCCTATGCGACATCGCTCAATGTTCGGTTGGCTGCTGGTGGGTGCCTTTTGCGCGGCGGTGTCGTGCGGCGGGGGCCACAACAGCTCCACCCCGCAGGGTTTTGGCGTGCCCTGCACCGCCGCCAAGGATTGCTCGACGTACGATCTGTTGTGCGGTGACGACAAAACTTGCGTGGAGTGCGTGGGCGACGCCACTTGTGACAGCGGCAAGGCTTGCTCGGTGGGTCTGTGCAAGGTGCAAGAAGAATGCAGCGACTCGCGCGACTGCAGCGGCCAGCAAGTGTGCGACGAGGAGGCGGGGGTGTGCGTCGATTGCTTGACCAGCGTCGACTGCGCCGAAGGTCAGAAATGCGCGAACAACAGCTGTAGCAACCGCCCGAAGTGCGAATTCACCAGCGACTGCAGCGGCGGCTTACTGTGTTTGATTGACCCTGGCGTTTGCGTCACTTGCCGCAACGACGACGACTGTGGCACCCGGCGCGTCTGCGAAGACTACGAGTGCGTCTTGCCGAAGCCGGTTAGCACGGGTGGCAGCAGCAACGGCGGCAGCGGCGGCAAGAGCGGTACGGCGGGGGCGGGTGGCAAAGCCACGGCGGGCACCAGCAGCGGTGGGACGCCGGCAGGCGGCAGCGCTACGGCGGGGACCGCTGGCACTGCGGGAGCGGGCGGCACGGCTGGCAGCATCGGTGAGGGCGGAGCCGGCGGCATTCTCGACTGCGGTTGCTCGGTTGGCTACGAGTGCACACCCGATTTGCGCTGCGTCGCCGAGACCGTGATCGACGATTTGGTCGATTGCGACGACCAGATCTTGTCCATCGCGGGGCGCCAGGGAAGCTGGGCCGCCGACGCGGACGTCGGGATCGATTTCGTGGACGGTTTTACGGATCCAGGGAGCAGCTTTGGCGACCGCACCTGCGCGGCCTGGCTGATCGGCGCCGAGCAAACCGTCGGCAACCCGGACGCCACCTTCGCCTTCATCGGCTTTCGCCTGAACGTGGACGCGCTCGACGAGGCCTTGGCCTACGATGTCAGCCAGTACACGGGCGTACAAATCCAGCTCGAAACCGTGTCGTCGGTTCCGACTTCGGTGCAGGTGGTGCTGAAGACGACGGGCGGCGGTTATTTCCAGTACACCGTCAGCCCCAGCAACGGCGGCAGCGCCTTGCGCTTCGCACCGTTCAGCTCGATGGTGCCGATGGACAACTCCGCCGAGGTGCTTCTCGACCTCACCACCGTGAACGAGATCCAATTCTCGGTGGTCGACCCGACCGGCTTCGCCTTCGCGATTCACCGCGTCGCGCTGTACTAGCTTACAGCTCCACCTCGCCGGTCTCGGGCAGCACCGCGCGCTGCCCCATTCCGGCCACCACCCACAAATGCGTCGGCAGCACGCCGTGCGCCAGGCGCAGCGTGCGTGATTCGCCCGGCAATAGATCGAAGTAATTGTCGCTCCAGATCGCGGGCGACTCGTAGCTTTCGACGCCGACGCGCAAGCGCCAGCCGCTGCTCTTGACCACGACGCCGTCGGCGGTGCGGCGCGCGGTGACTTTGCCGCCGAGGCCCTCGACTTCGGCCAGCGGCACCAGGTAGCGAAAATCGCGCGCCACGCCGCCGCCGTGGGTGAGCGTGGCCACCAGCGCGTGCCGCCGTCGAGCGAGCCCGGGCGGCAAATCCAAGGTCACGGCGTCCAGCGCGCCCGCTTGGGCCAGCGAAACGGCGGCTTGTACCGTTGCCTGGACGCGGCCGCTTTCGATCTCCAAGAGCTCGAGCCGCACCGTGCCCTCGAGCACGCCCGGGCGATCGAGCGAGGCGTGGGCCACGTAGCGGGTCTGGCTTTCGTCGGTGGGCTCGATGCCCACGCTGGCCGGCTCGAAGCAGCGCTTGCACTCGTAGTAGGCCTGCTTGGGCCGGCGATAAAAGTCGACCAGCGCCCAGCAAACGCTCGGCCAGGTGCTGGTGAAGTTCCACAGCACGACGCCGCCCGTGAAACGCAGGTTGCGCCGGTAGTGGCGGATGTAGCGTCCCACCGTGTCGGCTTGGAAGGCTTGCGTCGTGGCGATGGCGGCGTCCAAGCTGGTGGGCGGACCGAAGGCGGCCGCACGCGAAAACAGCTTTTCCATCTGCGCTCCGTGCCGGGCCAAGACCAGGCCGGGGCTCTGGCCTTGCGGGCGGCTCACCGCGCCGGGGCTCCAGGCTTCATCGGGGCGCATGAAGCTTTCGATGCTTTCGCGTTGCGGCAACGCCTGCGCGCCGAACTCGGAGTTGAAGCGCGATAGATCGGTGATGTAGTCGGTGTTCTTCCAGCCGAACCACACGTCCCAGTTGTGACGATCGCCTTCCTGGTCGGTGTCGGGATGCAGCTCGCGTGACTCCGCGGCGGGGCTACCGGGCCAATAGGCGCGGTCAGGATCGAGCGCGGCGCACACCGTCGGCAGCACGTCGTAGTAGATGGGATGGAAGCGCTTCTCGGGCAGCGTTTGCACCGCCAAGACCTCGTTCTCGTTGTTGCCGCACCACAGCGCGATGCAGCTGTGCGAGCGCAGCTTTTTGACGATGTCTTCGGCCTCCAGCTTCACCTCGGCCAAAAACTCGGGCGACTCCGGGTAGATGCCGCACGCAAAGTGAAAGTCGTGCCACACCAAAAGCCCCAGCTCGTCGCACGCGTCGTAAAATGCGTCGTGCTCGACGATGCCGCCGCCCCAGATGCGCAGCAAATTCACGCCCCCAGCCATCAGCAGCTGCAAATAGTCGCGGTACTGCGTGGGCGTGACGCGCGTGTGCAAAAAATCGATGGGCAGCCAGTTGTCGCCTTTGGCCCACAGCTTCTGCCCGTTCACGCTGAAGTAGAAGACCTTGCCGTTGGGGCTGGCCGGGTCGCGCTTCACCAGCTCGATCTGGCGCACGCCGACGCGCCGCTCGGTTTCGTGCAGCACGCGCGCGCCGGAGCGAATGCGCAGCCCGACCCGGTACAGATGGGGCTCGCCCAGCTCGCGCGGCATCCAGCGCTTGGCGTTCGCCAGGCGATGCTCGAGCCGCACTGCTTGCGTCTGGCCGTGCGTGAGCTGGATGGTGCTGCCCGCGACGACGACACCGTCGAGCAACAGCTCGGCGTCGGCGCTGCCGCCTTCGTGCCCGGTCACGCCTAGAC
>JBEQSW010000275.1:0-5081 GCA_040348565.1 Myxococcales bacterium
CAGGCAACCGGCGGAGCTCAGGCAACCGGCGGAGCTCAGGCAACCGGCGGAGCTCAGGCAACCGGCGGATGGGCGTCGACTGGGGGCTCCGCTTCCGTGCCGGCTGGCGGCACGAGCTCGACCGATCCGGGCAGCGTGGGCGACGGCGACATCACGGTCGGCCCCAACTACACTGCTTCTCCCGATGGAAGGCTGAAGGCCGGCGCTCCGGCGGGCAGCACCTTCAGTTTCACGATGACCTCCGCGATGAGCGCCATCTACACAGGGAACGATTTCACCCCTCCCCAGCCGTTCTCGCGCTCGATCAAGGTCTTCGTTCCGCAGCAGTACGTGGACGGAACCGAATCGCCTTTCATGGTGTCTTCCGATGGCTTCTATCAGGGACTTCAGACGGTCGTTCAAAACTTGGCGGACGACCCCAATCCGGATCACCACGTCCCCCCGCTCGTGATCATTGGCATTCAAAACGGCCCAGACACGTCCGGTAGGAGTGAGCGCAGTCTCGAATACGACACTGTGTCCGACCGCTATTGGAAGTTCATCACCACCGAGGTGATCCCCGCGGTGTTGTCGAACGCCGCCCTCAAGGCCAAGTTTCCGAACTTCAAGCTCACGAGCGATCCCAACGGCCGTGGAGGCTACGGTTGCAGCTCGGGCGGCCCCGCCGTCATGGGCCTGGCTTGGTTTGGGGATTTCAACCGAGTATTTTCATTCTCGGGTTCGTACGTCGCCATTCAGAGGACGGCCGAGCACCCCGAGGGCGCCTGGGAATACGCCAAGTTGATCAGCGATGCTCCGCTCCGGCCGGACCTGCGCATTTTCTTGGAGGTGGGCCAGAACGACAATGGCTCCACCACGACGGAGGCTAGTCACCGCAATTGGGTGATATCGAACCGCAATATAGCGGCCGCGCTCAAGGCCAAGGGCAATCACTATCGCTTCATCTACGCGCAAGGCGCCGGCCACTGCGACGACGCGGCAAGGAATGCCGTGATGCCGGAGGGCTTGATCTGGCTCTGGCGCGGCTACAAGGCGAAATGACGTGGGGCAGCGCGCGCGACACGCGTTTGCGCCTCACCGAGCTCTGTCCTGGCTTGCCCGCCGCGCGTGAATGAGCACTGGTACGCGCACCTCGTCTGCGATCAGCTCATTGCGTTTGCCGGAGTAGGTGAGCCCGAAGTCCTTGCGGCTGATGCGAGCCTCCCCGTCGACGTCCACGTCATCGGGCCGAACATGGACCGTGGCGGGAATAGAAATCACTCTGGTGACACCGTGTAACTCTAGGTTTCCGATCACCGTGTTGGTGGCGGCCATGTCACCACCGCTCGAGACCGACGTCGACACGAAACGCGCCTTCGGGAACTTGGCGACATCCAGGAAGTCGGCGGACTTCAGGCGCTTAGCAAGCTTCGAGTCCCCCACGCGCAGCGAGCGGACATCGATCTCCACCGTGACCGAGGCGGAATTCGGATTGTCCCCAACCACGACGATGCTGCCCGTGAAGGCGGCGAACGAGCCCTCGTGCTTGCCGGTCACCTGGCTGCCGACGAACCCAATCGTCGATTCGGACGAAGGCGATTCGAGCGAAGAAGAGAACGTGTAGCTCACCGGCTCCGTGCTCACGACCACCGTAGCGGCCGACGCAGGCGCGACCGGTTCCGAGCCGGAAGCCGAAGGCTTGGCCTTGCTCGAAGGCCTGCTGCAGCCACCTACGGCGAACAGGCTGAGCCACCCGACGACGAGGGCGAGACCAGAGAGGTTCCTTAAGCGTCTGGCCATGGGGGTCATGTTCATCCAAAGCATCCTAGGGCACAGCCTTTCTCGACATGCCCCCTCTTAACGCTGATTCGCGGGCATGAGAGTGATTTTCTACTGTCGCCGGTTGGCTCTGCGCGAGCAAGCAGCGCCGGAGCAAGGTCAGTTTTGATCGGTCTTCATCGCCGCGCGTCAGCGCGGCCCCCGGAAGGGGATTCGGCTGGGGAGTCGGGAGCGGACCGGCAGGGGGCGTCGGGCAGGCGGGAGCAGCCCTTCGGGTATCGCGAAGCGCGTCGGGGCCGCGCTGGCGCGCGGTCGGGCTCGGGATAAGCGGGGGCGGAGTAACCGTTCACGGTGGGGTGGAGCGGGGCGTCGTGCTGCCGGTGTGCGGAACGGCGTTGCAGAAGTGAGCGGCCAAGGGGATGGGCAGGGCTGTCACGCAATCGCGGCCCAGCGTCTAGAGCCGCAATCCGACTCCCAATGACGCCTCGAATAGCGCGGGCCCGAGCGAACGCGGCGGTGCTTGCGGCAGCGCGAAGCGGGCTGCCGGAAGAAGGAGCGAGGCTCGGACGAGCGCGAGCGCGAAGATGGGGCTCTGCTCGGGGTACAGGGCTTGAACGCCTGCGGCGCCGAACGCGCTCACGGCCGAGTCGGTGCCGCCGACATAGGGCGGAGTTGCCCTGGCGGTGACCCAGGTGAACGCGGGTCCGACGACGAGCGAGCCGCTCAGAGTGAGCTCTCCCATCGAATAGCGGAGCGCAGGGCCCAAACGCATGAATGCGAGGCCCGCCCGCAACTCGGCGTCTGCGTTCAAGAGCTCGGCACGTGAAATCGGAAAGAAGCCTTCGACCATGAGCGCGAAATGACGACCGAGCGAGAGCTCTGCGTCGACCGCGCTGCCCCACAGCACTGGAAAGCCGCCTGGATCGGCGATCAGAGTTTCGACTAGGGAGAGCGCGTGCCGGTCTCGTAAGGGCGGAGGAAGAACGCTCTCCGGCGAAGGCGCTTGGACGGTCGTGGCGGGCGGACTCGGTCGTTGAGCGGTGCTCTTCGGTGCTGCGGCCAGCCCGTTCAGTGCCTCGGCGGTGGTCACGGCGAACCGCGCTGGATCGGAGCGCGGGCCGATCATCACGACGGTGGCGCCGTCGAAGCAGAGGGTGGCGCGCACCAAGTCTCGGTTTTCCGGATCGAGCGTAAGGCTGACCCAGGCGACTCGGATGTGGCCTTCGAAAGGGGCTCGCTGGCAGGCGAGGGGTTCGTCGGATACTTCCAGGCGTGCGGAATAGCTAGCGCTGGCAAGCTCGGAACCGAGTCGGCTCATCAGAGGTTCGAGCTCGACGTTCCCGCTCCTGATGACGACCAGGTCGCTCGCGCACGCCACGCCGGTAGCAGCGACGAGCGCCCAACCGAGCGACAAGGAAAGAATGCGGCTACGGCGCAGACAACACCGAGCGACAGAGCCGTTGATACGGACCATCGGGCGCTAGCTCCAAGTAGGTTTTGGCGATGCTCTTCGCGCGAGGATCGCCGCCCGCGGCGTAGAGCTCCACCAAGCGACCGGTGGCTTCGATTGCGTAGCTGCCGTGGCTATTCAGGGCCAAATACTGCTCGAAGCGGGTTCGCGCCGCGGCCGCCTGCCCGCGCGTGGCGTGGATGCGTCCACTCAAGAAGAGCGCGTCCCGAGCTCGCGGGGTCCCGGGAAAACGCCGCTCCACGCTGGCGAACGTGCGCAACGCGAGGTCGCTGTCTCCAGCCAGGCGAGCGGTGTCAGCCAAGTCGGAGAGCACTCGAGCGTCGAGGCTGTCGAGCAGATGTTCGACGCCGAGTTGTCGCGCTGACGCCAACGCCGCGGCGTATTTCCGCTCGCGATACAAGGCTCGCCAGTCGCTGGGCGGAGCGGCGGCACTTGCTTTACGCGCGTCCGGAGCCAGCGATTGCGGGTCGAGATTTGGAGTAGCCGACTCAGCGGCGGCGGGGGACGACGAGGGAGCCGGATGAGTGACCGAGATCCCGCTATCGTCACCGCGCAACCGATCGCCAGCTTCCAGTTCGATCGGCGCGTTGCGGTTAGGAGCTTTCACGCGCACGACTCCGTGATCGACGTGCACTTCGACGACGCCCGCGGCGTCCCGGGTCACGCGAAAGCGCGTGCCAACCACGCGAATCTCGAATGCGCCCGCGATGACCGTGAACAGTCGTCCTTTCTGGGGGGCTACGTCAAAACGAACGTTCCCCACTTCCACCACGCAACGGGTGCTGTCGCTGGCCGTGCTCACCCGCGCCAGCGAGAGCGCGGACAGCGACAGCGAGCTGCCATCAGCGAGCGTCACGCGCCGATCGCCGCTGGGTGCATTCAACACGCGCTCACCCGCAGCCGGTCGGACCTGTGCCGGCTTCGGGGCGACCAGCCATACGACGACGCAGACCGTCCCTGTGAGGAGCAAGGCCACCCCGAGCGCCCAGCGCCGGTACCCTGGTTCCGGCCGCGCTGCTGGCGAAAATGCGCGTCGCAGCTGGTTGCGTTGCGCTCGCAGCCAGCTCGCTGAAGGCTCACCGAGTTGCTGGTGAGCTTCGCGACTGATTCGCTCGAACTCACGCATCGCTCACCTCTGGCGGACTGGCTTGGCGGAGGCGCTCGGCCAACAGCGGATCAGACAAGGCCAGTCGCATGAAACGCGCGCGCGCCGACTTCAAACGACGCTTGATGGTGCGCGTAGAGCAGCCACACCCGAGAGCGATCTCTTCGAGGCTCTGTTGCCCGACGAGCCGTAGTGTAAAGGGTACGCGCTCGCTGGTCGGAAGACTGACGAGAGCACGATAGGTTCGCAGCAGTAGCTCGCGACCCTCGAAATCGGGATGATAGCCTCGTGAGTCGTGCTCGGCGTCGTAGCCGAAGCTAAACATTCGCAGCAGCTTGCGCCGGCGAAATTCGTTCTTCACTGCGTTGACGGTGACGCGCGCGGCCCAGGCTTCGAGCCTGGAAGGATCGCGCAGCGTGCCGGCGTTCTTCAAGATGCGGAGAAAGATCTCGTGCGCCAGGTCATCGTGATCGGGATCGGGGCCGAGCAGCGTCCAGAGCAACTTGTTGACGACGGGAGCCAGCGTTGCGTAAAGCTGTTCGGGGAACGTCGTGTCGTCCGAACGCACCAATCTGAGCGCCGGTTCGCCAACGGGCCGTGACTTCGCCGACGTCGAACTGTCTTCGCTGCGGGGAGGGCTGGCCACTAGGTCTGAACGTAGCAGCTCGCGCGAAGTGCGGGGAGTTTTCCTAGCATTCACTGGGTGTGCGGTCTTGCTCGGTTCCGCGCTGCTCATGGTCGGCTGTT
>JBEQSW010000358.1:0-6353 GCA_040348565.1 Myxococcales bacterium
CTCAACGCGGCGTTGCAGTTCGGACCGCCGTCGGTAGCCAGCAAGACGTAGCGTTCGCCGGTCAGGGATTTGCCGGCGCCGCTGCTGAAGTAGGTGTAGGCGCGCTCGAGCGCCAGCGCGGTGGGGGTGGCGCCGCTGGGCGGGTTGTCGTCGAGCGCCGCCAGCACCAGCGGGGCCGCTTTCTTGCCGTCTTGCACCGGCACGACCACGGGCGCGGTCGCCGAAGGCATTTGGCAACTATCCGCGAGCGCTTCACCGCTCTTGCCCGAGTACGGGTACAGATCCAGCCCGTAGCGGATCTTGTCGCTGGTGCTGTCGAGCGTGGACGCGAGCGCGTCGCGCAGGGCGTCCCACTTGCTGACGCTAAAGCCCGTCGGCTTGTCTTCCATGCTCAGCGACTTGTCGACGACCAAGAGCACGTTGATGACGGGCGGGTTGGCGACGAAGCGGGACGACCCGCACGCGCCGCCGTCGGTGCTGCCGTTGGCGTCACCAGCCGACGAAGATTGGTTGGCGTCGCCTCCGACCATCAAATGAATGCCCGAATCGGCGCCACCTTCGGCGTTGGCGTTGGCGTTGGAGCCGCCTGTTCCGTTCATGTCGAGCAGCGAGCCGTCTTTGCTGCTGCCACACGCGGCCGCGACCGCGCAAGACAGACCGGCCAGCGCCAGCGTCAAGCCGAGCGAGTGCTGAGATTTCTTGGATTTCATGCGTTTCAACCCGCGTAGCGACAGAGGCCGCTGGTGCACGGAATGCCGTTGCAGCAGTCGCCGCTGGCTTTGCAGATTTGGCCGTACTCGGAGCAGGCGGTGGAAGTGCCGCCACTGCCGCCCGTGCCGGTGCTGCCGCTCGTGCCCGAGCTGCCGCCCGTTCCACCGTTGCCGCCGTTGCCGCTCGTGCCCGAGCTGCCGCCGGTAGCGGCGGAGCCACCGCTGCTACTTCCGCCCCCACCGCCGGGGTCCCCGGGGTCTCCACCGCAAGTGCCGACGGTCGAACCGGGGGGCGTGAGGCAGATGGAGCCAGGGCAACAGTCGCCGTTGATGGTGCAAGAGCTGCCAGACTTTTGGCAGGCGCTCGCGCCACAGCGCAGGACGCCGTCCATGTCCGGCACGCACGGCGTGTCGTTACAGCAATCGTCCGTCGAAGCGCAGGTGTCACCAGGGTCGCGACAGGTGTCGCCCAGGCCGTTGCAGCGCGGTATGCCGAGCGGATCGAGCTGGCACACGCCGCCCTTGGCGCCCAGACCGCCGCAGCAGTCCGCGCGCGCCGAAGAGATGTCGCACATATAGCCCTTGTAGTGGCAGACGTTGCCCTGCGGATTGCAGGCGCCGCCAGGCCCCGGGCCATTGCTCGGGTTGCGACACAGCCCGACCTCCGCGCCGGCGGGGACGTCGCAAATCACGTTGCCGTAGCCGGGCAGCGTGTCGTCGTCGGTGCCACCGCAGCAATCTTGATTGCGCCGGCACAGGTCACCGGTGACGTGGCAGCCGTTCGCAGGCTGACAGATCTTGACGCCGGTGGGACCAAACGGCGCACACAGACGGCTGCAGCAGTCACCGCAGCTGCCGCAGACGACGCCGTCGACGCCGGTGCAGAAGGCAGGGCCGGAGGGTTGCTCGGCGCAGGTGCCGAGCTTGGCACCGCCGGCGATGCTGCAAGAGCCCGTGCAGCAGTCATTGTCGCGCGCGCACACGTCTCCGGGCTGAATGCAGTAGGAGCCGCCCAGCGTACAGGTCTTGTCTGCGCTGCATTGTCCGGAGCAACAATCCGTGCCGGTCGCGCACGAGTTGCCGGCGGTGCTGCAGGCCGGGTTCAACGCAACGCAGGCGCCGTTGGTACAGGTGCCACCGCAGCATTGGCTGTCTAGCGTGCACTGTCCAGCGTCGGAAACGCAGGCAAGCTTGGCGCATTTGCCATCTGCCCCACACTGGAAGCTGCAGCAGTCGGGACCGGCGCTGCAGGCTTGGCCCTGGCCGGCGCAAACGCCGACCACCGAAGCGCACTTGTCGGTCTTCGGATCGCACACGCCCGAGCAGCACTCGGTGCTTTGCACGCAAGTCGCGCCAACCGGTGTGCACTCCGGCAAACCAGGATCCGAGCCGGCGCCACCAGTGGTGTTGCCGTCGCCACCCAGACCGTTCGCGTCGCCACCCGCCGAATTGCCAATGCCAGCGAGACCGTTGCCGGCCCCGGCGTTGGCGCTATCTCCACCGCCGGTGACGTCGCCTCCATTGGCGCTGCTGCCGGCCGTATTGCTGCTGCCGCCGTGAGTGGCCGTGGCGCCGCTGGCGGTGTCTCCACCCAAGCCGGAACCTTCGCCGGCGTCGCCGCCTAGGCCGTTGCCGTTGCTGTTCGCGTCACCAGAGTTGGTAGAGCCACACGCCCACGTGAGCCAAGTAGCAGCAAGCGCTGCAAAAACGAAACGACCGGCCTGACGCATGCAAGGACTCCCGAGCAAGCGCCGGGAAAGGGCGCTGCCAGGCGGGTTGGTGGCTGCGCCCACCAGAAATTATGAAGACGATAGCCGACGACTAAATGGGCTCGGGTGCGCGACGGCAGCACCCCGTCACGCAATAATCGCCGAATTCGCAGGGCGCGTCGGCGCCACACTCGGCCGCGCCGCCCGGGCAGGCGCTGCCAGGAGTGCAGCTGGGGTCGGGTAGCTTGTCGACGCAGGTTTCGCACTTGCCGCAGTCGTTGAAGCAACTCTTAACCGGCGTACACGGCGGGCAGGCAATCGGGTCGTCGAGGGTGTCTCTTTGACAGCTCTCGGCCGCGCGCCCCGTGCCAAGGTAATGATAGTTACCGCTGCCGCCGGGCAGCTCACAGCAACCGAAGCAATCGCAGCCGTTGGGCACGAGGGGTAGACAAGCGTCCAAGCAACTCTGCGGTTGGGTGGTGCCGACCGTGCTGCAATCCACCCCCATGGTCGAGCCATATTTGCAGCGCGCCTCACCGCTCGGTGGGTAGTCGGGAGCCACCGACAGTGGGTCACAGGCAAGACTCCATTCACACTTGTCGTTGCCCGGTCCCGAGTCGCCGTCGAAGTAGCAGTCCTGCTTGCACGCGGCGGACTGGCTCGGGTTGAGACCCGTGCTCAGCCCAAGCTCGTCGTCGTCACAGGGGCCCAAGCAGTCCGGGTCGAGCGCGTCGACGAGCCCATCCGCGTCGTCGTCCGAGCAGTTGCCGCACTGATACTCTTTGCCGCGGCACAGCGTCTTCTCGCACGCCGCGGCGCCGGCTTGGGCCATGGCGCCACCCATCACGCTTCCGGAAATGCCGCCGAGCGCCAGGTCGCCGCCGGTCGCCCCGCCAAGCGAGCTTCCTCCGGTTGCGAGCGCGTCGTCCACGCCGACCTCCACGGTTTGGCCGCAGCCGTGCGCCAGCAGCAGCGCGGGCAACGCGAGCGCGGCCCAACCGCCAACACGAAACCAAGACGGATTCTGCTGCTCTCTCCTCAAGGGGCTAGGCCTTAGCCTAAGCCGAAAGAGAGCGGTCGCGCTACGGCGGCGCCGTGAGCTTGCGCTGAAACGCGGAGCCCGGGAACGCCTTGGCGAAAGCTTCCGCGCGTCGATCTGCCTCGGAAGCGCGACCCAGCTTGCGCAAGGCCTGGATTGCCAACACTTCGCGCTCTTGTACCAAGACGCCGCGGGGGAACCGCGCGGCGTGCTCGTTGGCGCGCACGAGCGCAACGGCAGGATTCGACTTCAAGGCGGCCCGGGCCTGCTCCAAAAGCTCGGCTTCCGAGAGCTGTACGGGCGGCGTGGGCTTGTCGGGCAACTTGGGAAGGCTGGCCGCTGGCGCTGGCACCGGGGTCGCAACGGCGGGAGCGCTGTCTTGCGCCACGGGAGCTGCCGGAGTTGCCGGAGTCGTCAGCGGCGCCGGCTCGGCCTTGGGGCTCGAGCCAACCTGCGCTGGAGCTGGTGCCGGTGGAGGAAGGGCGGATGGGGATGAAGCGAGCAGCCAGGCTCCTCCACCGGCGACGATGAGCGCGGCGCCGGCGAGCCCTAGCTTCAGACCCAACGCCTTGCTGGCCGCGGCAACCGGGACTGCGGGCCCAACCGGCCCCAGCAGCGGCCCCAGGCGCTGAGCCAAACGCGCGACCTGCGCGTCGGTCCCGACGTCGTTGCTGGCCGCGCGCAACACGTCGCGCAGACCAGCGGGAGCAGACGGCGAGTCGAACAAGCGAGACGGATCATCCGGATCAGTCATGCGCTGTCCTTTCGCGATCGTTCCCAAGCCACTCGCAATAGATCCCGCGCGGCGTGAAGCCGCGAGTAGGCAGTTTGCAGCGGACAGCCGACGACATCAGCGACCTCGCGCATCGTGAGGCCCTCGATTTCGTAGAGCACGAGCACAGCGCGCTTGTCGTCGTCGAGCTCGGCGAGCAGCTCTTGGACGAAGGCTCGCGATTCGAGACTCGTGTCGGCTTCGTCACCGCTGCGCTCGCCCGTGTCGATCGGCGGATTGTCGGTAGCGCGCTCGCGAACCACGTAGGCCCGGCGCCGGTGATCGGACGCGACTCGCAAGCAGATGGCGTACAGCCAAGTTCGAAGCTTGGAGCGTCCTTCGAATTCCGGCAACTTGCGGTGCACGGTGACGAACACCTCTTGCGCGACGTCTTCCACGTCGGCCTCGCGAACGCCCAGGTGGCGCAGGGTGCGGATGACATAGCGAGCGTGCTCATCGAAGACCGTTCGCATGCTGGGCGGCGAATCGACGGGATCCACCTTAGCCAGCCTGCTTTCCCGATACGTGGGGCGGCCCGGAACCAATTATTACCAAAGCGCTGCCTCCAGCCCGATCTCACCCAAAATGGCGATCGGCGATAGCTCGAAAAGCTCGCTGGAATTCCGGCCGCCAGAGGTGAAGCGATCGCGCGCCAGCGGAACTTCGGCCCCCAGGTAGCCCCGGAGTGAGACGGGGGCGAACAACCGCAGCCGTCCCTCCCCTCCCGCCGTCAGCGCGAAACTGAGGCGACGCTCGCTGAGATCGTGGTCGAAGCCGTACCCCTCGACCTTGAGCCAACCCACCTTCTGCCCGACGCACACGGCGGCCGCGATTTGCGCGCTCTCGTGCAAGGCGGGGCAGAGCGCCAGGCCGGCGCGAAACAACTTGAAGCGCGCGCCAGAGTTTGCATCGCGCTCGGCGGTGGCGGGCCAGAAGCCTTCGCCTTGCAGCAAGATGGGCACGAAGTGCGGCGGCACGATCTTCGAATAAAGTGCGAGCGCAGGCACGATGCCAGGCAGCACGCCCCAAGCGGCCAGCCCAGAAGCGCCCAGGTCCACGCGCCACGGCTCGCGCGGGGCCGCAACCTCCGGAGGAATCGTGATGGGCGTGGGCGCCGGGCGCGGAGCCGCAGGTGGCGACACTGGTGCCGCCGATGAGGCCGGTGGGGCTGGCGGCGCCGCCGCTGTCATCGCCGGCGGGCTCGGGGCCGGTGCCTCGGGCTTTGCCTCGGGCTCCGGATCCGGCGGTTGATCGACGAGCAGCGCCACCGACAGCGCCAGAGAGTCGTCGAGCGCGGAACAGTGGCCGGACGTCAGGAGCGAGCGCGTGCCTCGCGGTGTGCCGTCGATGCTCGAAATTTCGATGCGCGCTTCGGTGTCGGCGCCGTGTTTGCTGAACACGACCAAAAGTTTGAGGCTGGCCTCGCTGGGCTCGACGAAGACTCGACGTCGCAAGCGCTTCTCGACGCCGCGCTTGAGCTGCTCGGCGTCCATGCACGACTCCGCGCCCCCGCCCTCCTGGACGGACAGCGCCACGAGCAGAGCCACCTCGGCGAGCATCGGCCGGCAAGCGTAGGCTAACGGCCCGCCCGCCGTGATTGATAAAATCGAAACCGCAGCCCCACGGAGCAGCCAATGCCCCGCCCCTGGCGCTTCTTTTCATCCGGCCGGCGAGCTTGCGCCGGCCTTTTGGCCACGCTCGGCCTGGTTTTTGGGCTGCTGCCGGCTTGCGGCAGCGACAGCAACGGCGGCCCCGGCCCCACCAACACCGGCCAGTCGTGTGCCAGCGCGGACCAATGCTACCCCGGCGTCAAGGCCGGCGAGCTCCAGGGAGACGCCGTCTGCCTCGACAAAGTCAGCGGCGGCTACTGCACACACTACTGTACCCAAGACAGCGACTGCTGCGCCGCGGCCGGCGAATGCGCGGGCGCGCGCGCCGAGGTGTGCAGCCCGTTCGAATCGACCGCTGACATGTACTGCTTCTTGAGCTGCGAAGACTCCGATCTCGAGAAGACGACGATCACCGACGCGGACCAGTACTGCCATACCTACGCGGGCGTCGGCTTTGGTTGTCGCTCGACCGGTGGCGGTTCGAAGAACCGCAAAGTCTGTATGCCCTAGCTC
>JBEQSW010000367.1:0-3712 GCA_040348565.1 Myxococcales bacterium
AGTCGGCGGTTTCTCTGGGCGGACAGAAATCGCAAATGAATTTTTTTCGTTGACACATCACACTAGGTGGCAATATACGTCGTGCAACATACCCTCGGGTTGTTGGCAATCGAGCCACCTTCCCGAATGCCTGGGAGGCAAACGAAAATGGCTGCTAAGAAGACCCGTACCAAGTCCGCTCGTAAACCCGCTGCCAAGAAGGCGCCGAAAGTCGCGAAGAAGCGCACCGCCAAGAAAGCTGGCAAAAAAGCCGGCAAGCGTCGCAAGAAGGCCGCCAAGAAGGCCTGATGCGCGGGTTCTGAGCTCGACCGGCCACTCTCGGGTGGCCTAAGTCAGCTCAGACTCGGGTTGCCGGTGTCTCCCGTGAACCTTCACGTTCACCACTGAGCCCGGCACCGAGCACGCGGACGAAGAGTTTTCTTAGTCCGCGTGCTCGGGGACCGAATTAGGTCCGTGACGGTTTGATCCGAAGTTGCCCGACCCCCTCGCGTCAATCCTCGCGAGCTGCAAGGCGGGACCTAATTCGGGTTGGTTTCTGTTGCCACGCGCTTCGAATGGGCGCCCTGCGTCGATCGCGACGTGAGGCGAAGCGGGCACTCGGCCTCGCCGAGTTTCTTCACTCCGGTCTTCCGTGGGTGATCGTGATCTGCTGGTGCCAAGGTCGGGTGAGGGCTATCCAGCTCGCGCTTCGCGCTCGCGCGCGTCGTAGACGGCCATTGGCGTTGGGAACGGACGGGCGCCCTGCGAACGGCACAAGCGTTCCCAACGGAAGTGGGCGCTGCGAACGCCGACGGGCGTGGGCGCTGCGAACGGCCACCGGCGTTGCCAGCGGACGGGCGCGCTGCGAACGGCCGCGAGCGTTGGCAATGGACTTGCGCGCTGCGAGCGTTGGGAACGGGTCCGGGCGGAGCGAGGGTGGCGGGCGGAGGGACGCCGGTAAGCGAACCACGACCGTGTTTGGAGCAACGGACGAGGGCCTGGGATGAGCGGAGCGAAGGGCAAAGCGCGGTGGGGCGCGCTCGCGTCGCGCCCGTTCGAGGCCTGAACGGAGGCGCGCCGGCGACGCAGCCTCGCTTCGACTGGGCGCACGCCCGGCTCGGCCTTTTTCCTTCTGATCTTCCTGTGAAAAATCGCGAGACTAACAACGAGCGACAGCGGGGCGAGTTGCGAGTTGGCGGGGATGCGGCAAAGGCGGGTAAGCTGGGCGCATGGCGCAATGGTGGTTGGGTGCGTGCTTGAGCGTTTTGGCGTTGAGTTGCGCCGATAACCAGGACACTGCGGGGGGCGTGAGCGGCAAATGGTGTGGTCGCGACGTGGCCTCGGCGGAAGCGTGCGTGGGCGACGAGGTCGAGTACTTGGATCTCGTGCAAAGCGGGTCCACGGTGACCGGGAAAATTTGCGAGGCGTACGAGGCCGATTGCGCGCCCATCGAAAACGGCAAGTTGTCGGGCGCGAAGCTCACCTTAGGATTCGATCCGCAGGACGTCGGCGGCTTGGCAGATCTCGAGCTCTCGGGTGACGTCCTAGACGGCACGCTGCACAGCGACAAATGCGCGTGCGAGCTCCCGTTCACGTTCCACCGACTCTAACCGCCGCGTAACTGCCTCGCGTAACTCCTCGGCGGCCGGACGGCGCCGGGCGTGGCGATGGCAGGCGGGCTTGGAGCGAGGACAAAAAAGCCGGTGCGTCGTGTGCGAGGCCTGAACGGAGGCGCGCCGAGTGACGCGGTCTTGTTTGGACTCGGCGCCCACCTGCTCGACCTTCCGTCCTTCCGTTCTTCCTGTGAAAAAATCTGGGGACTCACAACGCTCGCCAGGGTCGCCGATCGACTCGCGAACGAACGGCGTGGCCTGGGAACGCTACGGAAGTTTCTGCGAGGCAGGCTGCGGTGCGGCAGCCCCCCCGGCGTTCAGTCGCCGAGGTAGAGCTTGAGGCTGCCGGCGGCGGCGCGGCGATCGAAGGGGACGCCGGCGAGCTCGTCGCGCTTGGAGATGTCGTCGAAGAGCTTGGTGAGGAAGCCGTGGAAGGCCATGCATTCGTCGATGGCGGCTTCGAGACGGGTGGGATCGACCAGATCGGTGTCTTCGAGGCCGGAGAGGGCGGCCATGAAGGCGTCGAAGCGGGGGTAGTCGCTGGAGCGCAAGAGCGGGTAGCCCATGGCGCGAAAGTACGAGAGGAACTCGCGCACGTACTGAAAGTTGTTGAGCGCGGCCCAGCGGTCTTCGTTGGGCGAGTGCTCGGCTTTGCTGGAGAAGGCGCGCACGATTTGCGCGAACATCCAGACGTCGCGGCGCAAGCGCTCGCTGGTTTCGCGGCGGGCCGCTTCGGCGTCGAACACGCCGCCTTCTTCGAGGGTGACGCCGAGCGCCTTGCCCAAGAAGAGCACGGCGTTCTGCAGGGCGGGTCGCAGCGTTTCCACGCTGGCGTTGACGCGCTGCTTGAACTCTTTGAGGTTGAGCTCGGCGTCGGGCGGCGGAATGTCGTGCTGAAAGGCGCGCCTTAGCTCCAGCCGCAGGCTGCCGGCGATGCCTTCTAGGGCGCTTTTGATGCCGATCAAGCGGTGGCCGGAGGCGCGCAACGTCGCCGAGCGCTCGCGCAGCTGCGCCGCCGGCACGCTCATCAAGTCGCGCTCGAAGCTTTCGGACAAGAGCTGCCCGGAGCGCTGGCGCAAATAGTCGCTGAGGGCGCGGGCGTCGGAGCGGAGCACGCTGAGCACCAGGTACGTGCTGCCGACCTGCTCGCGACGCTTGCCCGGCTCGGCCAAGATGCGCGTGACCAGCGTGAGGTAGCGCAGCATGCGAAACAGCGACAAAAACGTGAGCGCGACCAGCCGGTGCGCCTCCGGCCCCGGCACGCTGCGGATCAGGTCCAGCACCTGCGCCGACTTGATGCGGTCGAACTCCGGTCGGAACTCGAGCGCGTTCAGCGGGTTGAAAAACGCGCTGCGGTCGATCTCTCGGTACACCTGCGACAGCGCGGCGTGAAACAACCGGAACGGCACCCGCTGCGAGCGGAGGAGGCCTTCGATGACCTCGGCGCCGGCGGTGAGGCCGTGGCGCAGGGTGACCAGGCTCTCTTCGGGGCTGGTTTGATGTGAGCCTTGGCTGATCAGCCGGGTTCGGGCGTTGTCTTCGGGCAGCACCGTTTCCAGATAGCGGTGGAAGACGAACGCTCGGTCGGCTTGGCCCAGCAGCAAGCGCGCCAGCGAAACCGCCCGCGTCAGGCCGTCGTGGAAGGCGCCCATGGCCGAGCGAAAATCAACGGCCACGATGGCGGTGCGGCGCGGCGGGCCCGGGTGGTTGCGCGGATTGGAGAAGCAGGCGGCGGCCTTGAGCAACACCTCGAACTCGAACAGCGTCTCGTCACGACCGGCCAGCTGCAGCTCGGAGAGCCAGGCCTCGCGCTGGGCGCGCTGCTCGCGGTGCAGCGCGCGCGTCTCGCTCAGCAGCGTTTGATACGGATCTTCACCCGCCGCGACCGGGAACAAACTTCTGCGCGGCGCGATCGAGCTCAAGATCAGTTGAAGTTGAAGGGGTAGTTGACGGTCGTATCCATGCCCCGCGACGACGGCGGAAACTTGATGCCCTGAATGACCTTGATCGAGCAATCGACGACGGCGGGGGACTTGATGGTCGAGCGCTCTTGGTTGAGATCGGCCTTTTTGACCTTGCCGTCCGGGTCCACGACGAAGTGGATGACCATGTCGCCCTTC
>JBEQSW010000410.1:0-4366 GCA_040348565.1 Myxococcales bacterium
CTCTACCCGAAAACGACTCCCACGCCGCGCCGCAAGACCCTCCTGCCAACGACAACGTTGATGGGCGGCACGGTGCTCGCCACGGGCTGATGAGCTGCCCTGATCCCATCACCCTCACGCCGAATCCGACACCTCCACCGAGCCCGAGCGCCGCTCCCGCTCATCAACCCGCGGCCGAGCTCGATTCCGAGAACCTTACATAGAATTCACGAACAGGCTGTCTCAAACTCGTTGACACGTTCCGATCGATTGGGCCCGCCACGCTCGAGTCCCACGGAGTACCAACCTGGGCGCAAGCTATCAGACCGCAGGCCCACGAATGAACGGTTGGCTATGAATTCGTTGTCCGTCACGCAATCGGTGTCGCGCAGGTCGATAAGCCAACTCCCGAACGCTAATTCGCGCAGGCGCGCTGGTCGCGTCATCTCTCGGCATCTCTCATTGGGTCCGGGTTTGCGGCTCGTCCTTGACGGACAGACAGATGGACCTCGCTACCCGATACAACACGGAGTTTTCGAAGTCTTCGACTGGTTGGCCCGGTGCTGCCACCTGGCCCTCGAACACGACGGACACTGTGATGCCCCGCCTCTTCAACCAAATGCGAGACTTAACGTGGTGAATGACTTGATCACCCAGCGCGCTAGCATAAGTCCCGAGCACGTACGGATCGTCTGAGTCAGTAGTGCCCTCAGCGAAAGTGGGCCTGACAATGACCCGGACATTGGTGCCTTTGCCTTCCACCAAGAAGGTACCGGCGTCGAGGGCCTTGAACACCGGGATGGACTGGCGGAATTCCTCTCGAGTCTGTGGCTCAACCGATGAAATGCCGACCCTCCGCGCCGTGCCAAGCGAGAACTCGGGCAGCCCCGGTCCGTCTTTCTTGGCCAGACTCCACGACCCCGACGGGAGAGACAGAGAAAACTCATGCTCCACTGAATGGTACTGCCACGGGCCAGGTTTGGACGCTGCGCTCGACGATGCCGCTGGGGTTGTCGGGGCTAACTCCGTTGCAGCGTTGACCCGACCACCGAGTGCGCGCCAGGAGAGGAGCCCAAGGACCGCGCAGGCGACGGCGCATGCGCTGGCCCATGCCCTGCCCGTGCCGGGGAACCTTGGGGCACGCTTGGGCGTCGCAACGAACAACATCTGATCCGCGGATGCCTTATCCGGAATCAGGTCGGAGTCTTGCCCTGGCACCGCGACGCCTCGCCGCTCATCGACCGATCGCAGTGACGCTAGGACCGCGTCGAATGCAGCGCTTCGTCGGGATCTTCCGTGTCCCTCATCACGTTCGGCGTGGCGACGGAAGATCGGGTGCTGCCCAAGTGCTACCCATTTCGTTTCACCCTCGCGACGAACGAGGACTTGTGGGCCTAGGGCGCCGCCCTTCAACGCTTCCACTAGAGCCATCGTATCGAAGGGGCCCTTTTCTGGAGAACTCTTATCCCTGCGAGTGTGCCACGGACCCTCGAGTTGCGACATCCATCGGGACGTTACCGACTCGGGGCTGTCTTGAATAGGCTGGGGGGCTACTGGCCGCGCACGCGCAGGTTGGCTCTGCGGAGCATGGCGCCCTTTTTGGGTCTGCTATCGTGATTGGACCGCTGAGGTTGCCACGCCGATGGTCCTAGGCGTGCGCTGTTGGCTCGGGGCTAGCAGCGTGCGGCGGGCGGGCCACGCGCCGGCGCGGTGCTCGAGCTCTATCACCGTCGGGCGGCAGGCGCCGCGTCTTCCATGATAGCGTCTGCCGCGATGCCGCTCGCCGAGCGCATTCGACAGGCCTACTTCGTTGCGGACTTGAGAAGTCTCGCGTTGGGGCGCATTGGGCTCGCGTCGGTGCTGCTCGCCAACCTGGTGATGCGCGCACTAGTGCTGCGCGACTTCTATTCGAACGAAGGGCTCTTGCCCAACCACACGCTGCTGTGGCGACCCGAGCAGTTGCCCGTGTTCTCGCTGTTGCTGGTGGCGTCGACGCCGGCAATGGCCACCGTGATGTTCGTGCTGTGCGGCCTTTCGTTTCTGGCCTTGCTGGTCGGATACCGGACCAGAACTGCTCAGGTTGTTAGCTACTTGGCGGTCGTCAGCCTGAACGCGCGCTCGTTCTTCAACGGCGGCGATATCGTGCTTTGCGAGCTTTCGCTGTGGTCGCTCTTCCTGCCTGTGGGCCGACGCTGGTCAGTCGACGCTGCCATCGAGGCGCGCCGGCGCGCTGACCGTCCATCCGTAGAGCCGAGCCAAATCGCGACGCCGGCAGTGGCGGTGCTGCTTGGACAACTGTTCTTCATCTACTTCTTCAACGCGCTCCACAAGAACGGCGTGACCTGGCGAGACGGCTCAGCCGTGCACTACGTGCTCCACCAAGACACGATCGTGACCTGGTTGGGCCTGTGGCTACGCGGATGGATCACCCCTGAGCTGTCGAAGGCCTTTAGCTGGGGCACGTTGGCTGTCGAGTGGACATTACCGCTGCTATTGGCCTCGCCGATCGCGCTCCGCGCAAGCCGCCGGCTCGCACTGGGCTTGGCCGCGTGCCTGCACATCGGTTTCGTCCTTTTCATCAATCTCGAGATGTTCACGCCCGCCATGGTCGCGTTCCTGCCCTTCCTTTTGCGTTGGGAGGACGCAGCTGCATTCGAGCGCCGATGGACCAGCGTCTGGCGGCGACTCTGCCAGTGGCCGCCGCTCTCGAACGCGGTGTCGGGTTGGTCGCAGCTGCTCGACGCCCTGGCCGCCACGACGCCTTTGCCCCAACCGCAAGCCGCGGAGTCCCCCATCCTTTCGCGCGCGCGGCGTGGCACCGCGCTGGTCGGCAACGTGCTCTTCGCAACGCTGGTAGGGCTGGCAGCGCAGCGCCTGGTGGCCGGCAACAGCCGCTGGCGAGGCCCAGTGTGGTTCGAGCAAGCCGAGTCGTACTTGATGCTCTTCGAGCGCTGGTACATGTTCGCGCCCGAGGCGCCGGTCACCGACATGAATGTATCAATCGATGCCGTGACGATTGCGGGGCGCCACGTCGATCCGTTCAATGAGCTGGCGAGCCCTCCGCACCCGTCACCGGGCAACTCCATCCCGGCAAGGCTCGATCAAGAACCCCTCTTCCTTGAATGGGCGTTGCGGATACCGTTCAGACCCGACTACCAGCCGGCGTTCGTCGAGTGGGTGTTGCGCTACCCTGAGCGCACCGGTCGCCCCGAGGACCGCATCGTCTCGTTCCGCGCCTACGTGGTTTCGGACGACAGCCCTCCCCCCGGGCGGCGAGTCCCGACCAACGCGCGCGCTCAGCTGTTCTACGAATACGAGAAGTGAGCAGGAGGAACCTCCTCTCCGTTGGCTCAGAGACCAGGGCCTTCATTCCGTGACGAGCAGCAGAACAGAGTCCTTTGCGGGAACGCTAACGGCGTAGCTCGTCGTTTTGCTGCCCAGGTCCGTCGCGGTCCAAACGTCGCGCACCGACGCGGTCGCTCCGAGACCGATGTCTGCAAAGCGGGCGGTGATGGTTGCGGCCGAGGTGGAGCGGTTGAGCAGCAAAACAGCGCGCCGGCCCGTCCCCGAGAGTACCCGGCTGTAGACTTGTCGCCCCGCGTCGTCGGCGACCCTCGTCCCCTGCTTGGCGAGGGGGTCTTGATTGATCGCAAGCACCTCGCTGTTCGTCAGGACGCTCTTGGTGTCGGTGCTCATGCTGTCGAGCTTGTTGCCAGCCAATAGCGGCGCGCCCGAGATCGCCCAAAGCGCCATGTGCGTGCGGTTTTGCGCCAGGGAGAAACCCGGCATGCCGACGATGAGCATGTCCGGATCGTTGTAGTGACCCGGAGTTTGCGCGGTCGGATGTTGTGCCGAGTCGAAGTTGGTGAGGACACGGTTCATATCCGGCGCTTCGCCGTAGTAGATGATGTCCTGGCTGGTGCGCCACATCGTGGACATGGCTGGCGCCCAGTTCCACGGGCTCTGCTCGCCCCAGTTGCAGGCCGAGAAGACCATCGGGCGACCGGTTTGCGCGGTGGCCTTCTTGATCGCGTCGCTGATGGCCTGGTACGAAGTCTTCGCGTCGAGGCCCTCCTTCGAGCCGCCGCACCAATCGACTTTGACGAAATCGAAGCCCCACTTCGAGAACTGGAGAAAGTCCTGCTCGTAGTGGCCCTCGCTGCCTGAACCGGGCGCTGCTGGGCGTCCTGTCGGGTAGTAGTAGCCGCAGCCGTCTTTGCCGGCGTCCGTGTAAATGCCCGCCTTGAGCCCAAGGCCGTGGATGTAGTCCGCGATCGCCTGCATACCGCCAGGCCACTCCGCCGTGTCGATAGTGAAGTTGCCGGAAGCGTCGCGGCCCCCTTGCCACCAGCCCTCATCGATGTTGACGAACTGATAGCCCGCTGCC
>JBEQSW010000427.1:0-10318 GCA_040348565.1 Myxococcales bacterium
TCTTGGCCGGGAGCGATGGGCCGCAGGCATTGAATGCGCCCGGGACCGTCCGAGTAAATGGCCGCGTTCGGGTTGCAGCTGTGGTTGCAGAGCCAGCCACCGGGCACGCTGGTGTCGGGCACGATGACCCACGCCCCTTCCGAGACGAGCGTGAACTTCGACGCCGCCGCTGCCGTGGCTTCGGGCGCGTCGATGGCCAAGCGAGTCTGTGCCGGTGCGTACGGTGTGATCACGTCACCGGGCTCGAAATGCTTGCGCGCGAACACACCGCGGCCTTCGATGGCGCTGTCGCGAAACTGCACCGGGGCGAGGCTGAACAAGGCCTTTCGATTCTTGGGCTTGGTCATGACGGAGGGGCTGTGTCAGAAGCGTAGCTTTTGCGGCGTTTAGACGGGTACGGATTGCGCTTTGAGCCAATATCGCGCAAGTTGCGCCCCCCATGAGCGACCAAGACGAGCCGAAGGCGAACGAGCGTGACAGCGACAGCGACGAAGATCGCGATAGCGACGCCGAAATCGAGAGCGAACGCGAGCCTGCGCCGGCCGCGTCGAAGAAGGTCGCTGCCAAGCCCCGCCCGGGCGGCCAGCGTCGCGCGGCGGCCAGCAAGCCCCCCGCAAAACCGGCCGCGTCGAACACGGGAGTGTTCGTGTTGCTGGCGCTGTTGGCCGGCGGTGCTGCTGGTTACTTCGGTCACATGCAACAAGCCAAAGCGGCGCTCGCCAAAGACTCGGCGGCGCCTGCTGGCAGCGGTGCGGCCGCGGGACCGTGCGGTGCCTGGGAGAAGAAGATCTGCGGCAGCAGCGGCGAGCAGTCGGCGGCTTGCATGCAAGCCAAGGGCGCGACCGAGCTGCTCACGCCTTCGACGTGTGAGCTGGCGCTGACCACGATGCCGGCCACCCTGACCAAGCTCAAAGCGGCGCGCGCGTCGTGCGACAAGCTGGTCAGCAAGTTGTGCGGCGATCTGCCGCCTGGCGCCCAGACCTGCAGCATGGTCAAAGAGAAGACCCCCGCCTTCCCCGCCCAGCGCTGCGACGAGATGTTGAAGCACTACGACGAGGTCATCGGTCAGCTGAAGCAGATCGAAGAGCAACAGGGTGGGATGATGGGCGGTCCCGGCGGTCCTGGTGGTCCTGGTGGCCCGGGCGGTCCTGGTGGCCCCGGCCCCGGCATGTCCCCGCCTCCCGGCATGCCTCCTCACTGAGCGAGCGCTGTTCGCGCGCGCGTCGCGGTCGAGCTACGCGCGCGCGAACAAATCCAACGCCAAACGATACGACAGCAACGCCAGCTGCGGATCGTACCGCGGCCCTTCGTCACGCAAAAAGGCGTGGGCGGCGTTGAACTCGTGCCAGGTGAAGCGCAGCTTGGCCTCCAACAGCCGGGCTTGGATCTTGGCGCGGCCCTCGTCGGGAATGTGCGGATCTTGCCGGCCCCAGACCATCATCAGCTCGCCCGAAATGTCACCAGCGCGCGACAACGAGTCGTCGCCGCCCGAGCCTAGCGAGCCCTTGTGCAAGTCGGTCGCGTAGAAGCAGGCCGCGGCGCGCACCCGGCGGTCGAAGGCGCAGCGAAACGCCAAGTGACCGCCCAGGCACATGCCCATGCTGAGCAATTTGCCGTCGCAGTCCGGGTGCGTGGCAAGATGGTCCAGCACGACGCGCGCGTCCTCGTCGTACGCCTCGATGCTCTTACCGACCTTGTGGCTGTTGCCGGCGTCGGCGCCGGCTTGATCGTAGCCGAGCACGGTGCCGGCGGGCTCTAGCTCGTGAAAGACCTCGGGCACCGCGACGACGTAGCCATGGCCCGCCAGCATCGCCGCCGTTCTCCCGATCGGCCCCGTGCGCTGGAAGATTTCCGAGAACAAGACCACGCCCGGTCGCCGCCCGACGCCCTTCGGACGGTACACGTACGTGCGCATTTTTCCGCGCGAGGTCGGCAGGTCCACGCTCGAGGCTTCGAGGATCATGCTTTTACCGGACTTTACAGCAGAATCCCCGCTTTTGCGCCTTCTAGGGATCATGTCCGAAAGCGGCCAGACTGAGGCGTTGCCCGGCGCTAGGCTGCACTCGTGAGCCTGGACGCCGCCCATTGTTACGAGGTCGTCAAAGCGCGGGACGCGCGCTTCGACGGCGTATTCTTCGTGGGCGTTTCCACGACCGGCGTTTACTGCCGGCCGATCTGCCGGGTCCGCACGCCGGGGCGCGATCGCTGCTCCTATTTCGCCAATGCCGCCAGCGCCGAAGCGGCCGGCTATCGCCCTTGTCTGCGCTGCCGACCCGAGCTGGCGCCGGGAGCGGCACCGGCCGATGCCGTCCAGCGTGTGGCGAACACCGCCGTCGCGCGCATCGAAGCCGGCGCATTGAGCGGCGGCAGCGTGGAGCAGCTGGCAGCGGAGCTGGGCGTGAGCTCGCGGCAGCTGCACCGGGTGGTCGAGGCCGAATACGGCGTGAGCCCGCTCGCGCTCGCGCAGACGCAACGCCTGCTGCTCGCCAAGCAGCTGCTCAGCGATACTTCGCTGCGCGTGATCGACGTGGCGTTCGGCAGTGGCTTTGCCAGCGTGCGGCAGTTCAATCGCCTGTTCAGGCAAGCCTATCGGCTGAATCCGCTCGCCCTGCGCAGGCAGAGCGCACGCCGCCCCGCCTCGCCGCACATTTTGCTGAAGCTCGGCTATCGGGCGCCGCTGGCCTGGCAGCCGCTGATTTGCTTTTTGGCCGGGCGCGCCGGCACCCGCACCGAAAAAGTCATTGGTGACAGCTACTTGCGAACGGTGCGGGTCGGCCTCCACCGCGGCTTCATCATTGCCGAGCCCATCGGGCCGGGGCTGTTGGGCGTGCAAGTGTCGGCGTCGCTGTTGCCGGTGTTGCCCGAGCTGCGAGCGCGCTTGCGGCGCTTGTTCGACTTGGAAGCCAATCCGCTGGCGGTCGATGCGATGCTGCGACGTCAACCCGAGCTCAGCGCTCACGTGAAGCGCGCGCCCGGGCTGCGCGTGCCGGGGGCCCTGAATGGCTTCGAGCTGGCGCTGCGCGCGGTGCTGGGTCAGCAAATCTCGGTCAAGGCGGCGACCACCATCTTCGGGCGCTTCGTGGACACGTTTGGCGGTGTGCTGGAGACCCCCGATCCCGACGTGGACCGATGCGCTCCGGACGCGGCCGAGGTCGCCGAAGCCACCTTGCAGCAGCTGATCGACCGCGGCCTCACTCGCCAACGCGCCGAGACGGTGCGGGCTCTGTCACGTGCCGTAGCCGACGGCGTGGTCAAGCTCGAGCCGCCGGTCGACTTCGTGCTCATGCGCGGCCTCTTGCAGGAGCTGCCGGGCATTGGTCCGTGGACGGCCGAATACGTGGCGATGCGAGCGCTGGGAGATCCGGACGCTTTTCCGCACTCGGACTTGGGGTTGCTGAACGCGCTTCAGCTGGCAAAACCCGCGGCTTTGTTGGCTCGCGCCGAAGCTTGGCGGCCGTTCCGGGCCTACGCGGCGCTACACCTTTGGCACGGCTACGCGGCGGGCGGCTGAGCCATGGCCATCGACCTTTTTACCCGCACGGAGAACGAATGAACCACGCACCGTTTTACAGCGAGATGGACTCCCCGGTGGGCACACTTTGGCTGCTGGGCGACGGCGAGCTGCTGCGAGGCCTGTATATGCACGAGCAGCGCCACCGCCCCGAGCTGCCCGAAGGGTGTGAGCGGAATGACCGAGCGTTTCGGCTCGTGCGAGAGCAACTGAAAGCCTACTTCGCCGGCAAGCTGCAAAAGTTCGAGGTAGCGCTGGAAGGCGAGGGCAGCGATTTTCAGAAGCGCGTGTGGAAGGCGCTGTGCAAAATTCCCTTTGGTGCCACCGAGAGCTACGGCGGCCTGGCCAAAAGCATCGGCAACGCCAATGCTTCACGCGCCGTGGGGCTCGCCAATGGCAGAAACCCTATCGGTATCATCGTGCCTTGTCACCGCGTGGTCGGGGCCAACGGCTCTTTGACTGGTTACGGGGGCGGCCTGCCGCGCAAGCAGTGGCTGCTCGAGCACGAACGGCGCTATGCGGCTTCGGGCCGCGACGTCGGCTCGTCGCTGCTCTCGCTGCGATAGCGCCAAAATGCCGGCAAAAGTGGGATGCAAAGCAGCACCCCCAGCACGCACAACACTCCGCCCGAAACGATGGACGTGCGGGCGTCGAAGCGGGTGGCCAGGTAGCCGGCGCGCGCGTTGCCGAGCAGCGGCCCCGTCATGTAGCTGATCATCTCTAGGCCAGAAAGGCGGCCTCGCAGCTCGGTGGGGATGGTTTGGTTCCAGATGGTTTGGCGGAACAAGCCGCTCACCATGTCCGCCCCGCCCGCCACCGCCAAGCAAGCCACCGCTGCGGGCAAGCTGGGAGCGAAACCGAGGGCGATGATGGCGACGCCCCACAACGCTGCCGCGCCGACCACGAACGCGCCGTGCCGCTTGACGCGCGACGTCCAGCCGCTGAACAGCGTCATCGCCAAGCCGCCGATCGACATCGCCGCGTACAGCCAGCCCGCCGCCGTCGCGCCCGACCAACGCTCGCTCATCAACGGAAACAGCGCCATCGGCATGGCGAAAATCATGGCCGTGATGTCGACGACGTAGGTGCCAATCAGCTCCGGGCGACTCCGCGCGTAGCGCACGCCTTCGGCGATGCTGCCGAGCGCCGATTCGGCTGCCACCGGTTGGCGCGGCAGCGGCAACATGGCGAGTAAGCACGCCACGGAGCCGCCGAACGACAGAACGTCGAGCCCGTACACGGCCCACGCCCCGTGCTTGGCGATGATCAACCCGGCCAATGCGGGCCCGCCAATCGCGCCCAAGCTGAAGCGCAGCGACCCGAGCGCCGCCGCTGCCGGCTGGTCTTCGCGCGCGACCAGCTCTTGGGTCATGGCTTCGAGCGCGGGGCGGTGGAAGCCGGTGACCCCGCTCATGGTGACCGAGATGGCGAACAGGCCCCACAAGCTCGGCTGGGCGAGCCTTGTGTTCAGCAACAGCGCGGCCGAGCCCGCCGCGAGCACCAACTCGGACACCAGCAGCATGCGCCGCCGATCCAACGAATCTGCCAAGGCGCCGCCCAGCAACGCCGCCACCAGTAACGGGACCAGCTGCGCCGCCCCCAGCAGCCCCACGTACCAAGACGAGTGCGACAGCTGGAACACCTGGTAAGGCACCGCCACGTACGTCAGCATGCTGCCGACGAACGACACCGTTTGCCCCACATACAGCAGGCGAAATTCCCGCGAGCGGCGCAGCGGCGAGATGTCGAGCAACATGCGGGCTCGCACGTCTAGTGCCTTTTGACCAAATGTCGAGCCGGCTCCGCCCGCGCCCGCGGTGAGCCAAGCCGCCAAGCGGCAGGGCTGTTGTACATTGGTCCGCCTCTCCGCCCTTGGTCCCAGCCATGCTCGCCCTCGCCCCAAGCCGTCGCTCCTCACCGCTCATTCGGAGGGGGCTTTGGCTATTCCTGGTGGTCGCCTCGCTGGCTGCCTGCCGACCGACCCAGGTTCGCGAACCGGGTTGGAGCGACCAGGGGCGCGTGCACACCCTGCTCGACGGCGTGTGCGCCATGACGGCGGGCGGCCGCATTCTCTGCTCAATCCCGGCCGATGAGGTGGCGGTGCGTGCCCTGCATGAACCAATTCGCAGCATGCAAGGCGGTGTCGGGCGTTCGGACTGGCCACGTTGCGCGGTGACCGAGAGTGGGCGCGTGGCGTGTTGGGGGTGCGGTGAGAACGTCGGTCAGTGGTACCGACAGCGCAGTAACGCTCCGCCTCGTTTCATGCCGCTCGGCCACGTCAAGCAGGTCGCCGTCTCCCAGGCGGGTGCTTGCGCGCTCGACGATTCGGGTGTCGTCACATGCTGGGGCGAGGGCTTCGAGAGCCGCGTGTTGGAGGTCACCGATACCGAGATCTGTCGCCCGCGCCCGGGCTCATTCCGTCGCCTGGCTGGCCTTCCGGCGGCCGAACGCATTGCCATGACCGCCGACGGCCGTGCCTGTGTCGTGACCAGCGGTGGTAGCGTGTACTGCCAGGGCGTCTACTACACGCCCCAGGACGAGTGGTTCAAGCTACAGGCACCGACCGTTGGCTTGCCTTCGCCCATCCCGAACTCTGGCGTGCGCCAGGTCGTCGTGCCCCGAGCGCGCGATATCGTGGCGGGCGCCGCGCATTTTTGTGCGCTCGGGCACGATGGCACGGTCACGTGCTGGGACGAGAACGCCTACGGGCAAAGCGGGGCTCCAACCGAGCCGTGCGTCGAATACCTGAGCGGTGGCTGCAAAATACCGCCTCACCGCGTAGCCCTCGACGCGCCCGCCATCGCGCTCGCGGCCGGCGCAGACCACAGTTGTGCCGTCCTGGCCGACGGAGACGTCGCGTGTTGGGGCAGGAACGAGCATGCCGCGCTCGGCTTTACGTCGGAGCAGGTCTGCCATCCCAGTTGGCGCGGTTTCTGCGACTCGGTGCCCCAGCGAGTCGAGGGCGTTTCCGACGCCGTTCAGCTAGTGGCGTCCAAATCCAGCGTGCAGACTTGGGCGTTGACGGCTTCGGGGCGCGTACTGGTTTGGCCGGGAGTGGTCATGTCAGGCCCCGATCCTCGTCCCGCCCTGGGCGCTTGTCAGCAGCCGGAAAGGGCGCTCACCAGCGCAGCGGCCTCCGCGCGAGCCCAGCAACTTCTGGGGCAGCGCGTTCAGGTGCGGGGCACGGTTTCGCCAGGCCGGCCGTTGCCGCGGCTCGGGTCGCTCCTTTTGCAGCAGGGTACTTACGTACCACAGGGCCAGGAGGTCGTCGTGGACGGCAAGGTGATGGGCTTGTTGTCGGGGGGTGGAGCGCCGACGCAGCTCGGGCTTTACGTATACGACGCCTGCGCGGTGCGCCCGCCGCCGTAGCGTGCGGGCGCGGGCTCCGTGATGACCGTTCAGCCGATGGCCGCGAACCAGCTCTCGCCGATTAGCGTGAGGTCGTCTTCGCTGATGGCGTCGCCTTCGGGAACGCCGTTGGCGGCGCCGAACGAGAACACGATGCGACCGACCGGAACGCCGGCGACCAACACGGTGTAGCTGTCGTCCCCCAGCGCTTGGATTTGATAGGTCTTGCCGGCAAAAGTAACGGTCTTGCTAGCGGTGTCGGCCACGGCCGTTTCGGTCGTCATGCGCGCCTTTTACACCCAAAAAGAGCGCCGAGCGTACAACTTCGACCAGCAATTGCGGTTGCCGAGCGCCCCGGGTCCAGCCTATTGGATAAAGGCTGGGAGCCCTGGGGAGCTACATGCCAATTCAAGTCATTTTTGCGGCCGTCTTCATCGCTTTTTCGCTGGTGTACATGGTGTGGATGAAGGGGAAGGCCAAGCAGGGCCTCGCGAACGCGCGGCCCGCATTTCACGCCTTCTTCGAGCGCACCGGCTACCGTTACGCGGACATCGCCGAGCAACCGGTGGAGGCTCAGGTGGAGCGCGCCTACCACGACGCTGCGCACCCGGATCCGAGCGGCAACGTCAACCTGCACTACGTGCGTGATTTTCACGGAGTGCGGGTGCACTACCGTTCGAAGACGTGGGTGGAGAAGGGCGTGAGCAGCACGACCTACTACCGCTCCAACCAGTGGGATGCCGACGTGCCCGGAGCCCCGCGCATTCCCATTCACATCGCCGATAAATCGCTGGCTTCGATGCTCAAGGCGGCCAAAGAGGTCTTCAGCAGCTCGACGCGCAATTTCACGCCCAAGTGCTCGCAGAAGGTGGTCACCGGCATTCCCAGCATCGACGACAAGTTCGTCGTGTATGGCGAGAACCCGGACGCGGTGCGGCACCTGCTGCAGCAGAACCCGGCCTTGCCGCAGCTGCTGCAAGACTGGGCGGAGGTCGACGTCTGGGTGACGGCGGGTGGCGCTTGCTTCAACGATCCGTCGTATTCGAACATCCAAGCCGCCATGGGCGGCATGGTCGGCAACATGGCCATGGGCTTCGACTACGGCAAGCGCACCGAGCTCACCATTCCCGTTCACGAGCGCGTCGCGGAGCTGCTCGCGACCTTGGCCCGCGCCACGGCATGAGCGGCGCCGGGCTCCCCGAAGGTACGCCGATTTTGTGCCGCAACTGCGGCGGTGGCATGACCTTGCACGCCGACTCGTCGATCGTTTGCCGCTATTGCCACGCGCGCGACGTGCTGCCGGCCGACGAGCTGGGTCGCGTGCTCGAAATCAAGAACCGCTTGGCGCAGGCCGAGCAGCGCGCCGCGCAAGTGAAAGGCTTCGACGCCACCTTCGCGGGCGTGTTCGAAAAGCCGGGCTCGTTCGTGCGCGTGATGGGCGTATACGTGGCGATGGGACTGTTCGTGGCGGCTATGTCCGGCTACCAGCTGTACACCACGGTCTTGCCGAACGCCGACAAGCTCGGTACCGGCGTTATTGCCGAGGTCATCTTGGGCCAGCTGATGGGGCCGCTGATGATGCTGGGGTTTGGCTTCTCGCTGGGCGCTGCGCTCTTGACGGGGCGGCGCCACTACCGGCGCCGGGTTCGGCCGCTCTTGATCGCCAGCCGCCCGGTGCAACCCAACGCCCCCTTCGCCTGCCGCGCGTGTGGCGGAGCCTTGCCGCCCGCTCGCGGCGCCGACGTGCATTGCGCCTACTGCCGAACCCTGAATCTGGTGCCCCAAGAGCTGCACGGCAACCACGCCGCCGCACTGTTCCAGGAGGCAGAGGCTGCCAAACAACAACTGTTCCGCGCGCATGGCGCGGTGATGAGCATCTCCGGCAAGATGCGCACGACCCTGATTGTGTGCGGCATCGCCACGCTGGTTCTCGCCTACGGGATGCCGATGTTGGGCATGGCCGTGTTTGGAAATCGCTAAGTCAGCGCAATGGAGACTGGGGCTGCCAAACCGCAGCCTGAATCGCAGAAGCTTCTGTAGCGGCGCGAGGCCACCTTGCGCGAACTGCGCCGGCTCGCCTTCACGTTTCGTCCCTCGCTGCGTCTCCGAATGACTTCGCATGCGAAGCCATTTACGGCAGGCTCATGGCTAGCTGGCGTTCACCAATGAATACGAAGAGTTGAAGGTTCGCTGCCGGTGGAAGCAGAGATGACTTCGCATGCGAAGTCATTCTGGCGTGGAGCGAAGGACTGCTGAGCGCTTACTCGCGACGGCCAAGATTTCAACAGCGGCTCGACCGTCTATTCTTCTGCTCTTCCTGTGAATCTCGGAAGCGCCGAAGCTGCCGCCCGGGGAGACCTCGCGACGCTACGGCAGTTTCTGCAAGAGATCTGCGGCGCGGCAGCCCAAGAGGGGATGAAATCCGAGGGGCACGTGCTATCGCAGCGGTCTTGAAGCCCCTCGACGCCGAGCTGTATGCGCTCACCCATCGCGGTAACGCGGGCGACATCGCACACTACGTGGAAGTTTGTCGGGGGGCCGATAGCGTGCTCGAGCTGGGCTCGGGCTACGGACGCATGCTGGAAGCCTTGGCCGAGCCGAAGCGCGCGCTGTTCGGGCTGGAGCTCGATCCCAGCCTGTTGGCCCTCGGTCGCAAGGCGGTCGCGGCGTTGCCGGCGGCCAAACGCCGCGGCGTCACCCTCGTGCAGGGAGACATGCAGCAAATCGCGCTCGGGCGCACCTTCGACCGCGTGCTGTTGCCGTACAACGCCTTGTATTGCCTGCTCAGCGCGCGCGCCGTCGAGCGCTGCTTTCGCAGCGTGCGGGCGGCGCTGGAGGCGGGCGGATTGTTCGCGTTCGACGTGTGGAACGCCGATCGACTCGGCGACGAGGGGCTCTCGCCAAGCGACGAAGCGCAGGCGCTGACCGCTTTCGACCACGCCGGTCGTCGTTGGGTGGCGTTCGAAACCTGCCGGCGCGCGCGCGCACCCGAGCGACTGGACGTCACCTATACGTACGTACCGAGCGGGCGAGCTGCTCGCCGCAGCCAGGTCGTAAGACAGCGTTACTATCGCTCGGCCAAGCTCTTGGCGCTGCTCGCAAAATGCGGGTTTGCGGTACAGAGCAAGCACGGCAACTTCACCGGCGCGCGTTTCAACGAGCGCGCCGCACGGTTGGTCGTGGTGGCTCGCGCCATCTGAGCGCGCGGTCGAGGTGCGTGTCGGGCGTTGCGAAGACGCCCTGAATCGGTTTCACGGCGCCGCGCCGGGCAAGCGCCCGCTGCGCAGCTGCTCGGCTTCGGCGTAGGCCGTCCAGTAGTCGCGCAGCGCCTCGACGTAGCTGCGCGCCGTTTCGATTTGCTCGCGCTTGGCCAGCAATAGCTGAAATACCGAGGCGCTCATGGCATTGAACTGCAGCTGGGTGGCGTTCAAGATGCGCTCGCGGCTGGGTAGCAGCACG
>JBEQSW010000440.1:0-14523 GCA_040348565.1 Myxococcales bacterium
CCGCCGCCGCTGCTGCGCCGTCCTTGGCCCGCGCCGAGAGCGCCTGAGCGAATGCGTCGAACGGCGCCCGGTTGGGCGCTCGGTTTGCTCACCCTGGCTCTGGCCGGCGCCGGTTGTCGCGACAACTCCGCCGCGCCCATCCGCATCGACTTGGGCCCCGGGGCGAGCGACGAGCTGACGTTGACCCCGCGAGCTTCACTGGCGGAGCTGGTCGAGATCAGCCCCAGCGAGAGCGCGCTGTTCGTGACGCTCAGCTCCGCCGAGCGCACGTGCGAGGCGCTGGCCGAGGCCGATGCCGACGCCGCCGGTGTCGCCATACGTTTGTTGCTTCCTGCCGGCGCCAAGCTCGAGCCAGGAAGCTTCCCGCTCGTGGGCGACGGTCAGAGCCCTGACAAGCCGCACGTGTTGTCGACGGTCAAGCTGCATGGCCGACGGCAAGAGCTGCAGCCGGGCGGAGAGCTCACGTTGAGCCAGGTCGACGCAAGCCCGCAGGGCTCCGTCGAAGGGCTTCTGAAATTCGAATTCACGGGCAACGTCGAGCACCCCGCAACCCGCGTTTCCGGCCACTTCTTGGCCCATTTTTGCCGGATCAACCGCTTGCGCTAACGCGCGTTTCTTCGTGGTAGCGTGGCCGGCCTGGGAACCCGGATGCTTCGCTACAAGCTCAGTTTGCGCACGAAAATCGTGGCCACCATCATCGGGGTCACGCTGCTGGTCGTGGTGGGCGGCGCCTGGAAGGCCGCGCAGCAGGTGCGGGCGGCCGAGCAGACCGTTCAGCTGCAGCGCCCGCTCAAGCGCTACGTGGACACGATGACGCAGGTGGGCAGCGGCGAGTATGCCATCACCCGCATGATCGCCAGCGATCCGCCGGTGGTTGCGGCTCTTGCGACCGGTGACAGCACGGGTCTGTCCGAGGCCGCCAAGCGCATCGCCGACGTGCTGCAAAGCTCCATCGTCCCTGATCTGTTCGTGATCTCGGACATCAACGGCAAGGTCACGAGCCTGCCCGGGGTCAAGGCACAGACGGAGCCCGAATGGCGCAGCTCGCGCCTGTTCCAAGATTTGCGCGAAGGGCGGCCGATTCGCGCCCGCTTCGCCGAGCTCGGCGGCCAGGGCTATCGCATCTCCGGCGCTCAAGTGAAAAACGGCGATCACATCGTGGGCGCGGTGCTGTTCGGCGCCAGCTTGGATCGCTGGTTCAGCGACACCATCAGCAAATCGGGCGGAGCCGAGCCAGGTAAAGAGCAGCGGCTGGTGCTGGTGGTCGGCGACCGGCAGGTCGTCGCAAGCTCGGTGCCGCGCGCGACGTGGCCACAGCTGAGCCAGGCCATCCAAAAGCCGGTCACGCTCGACGAAGACGACCGGCACGTCGAGGTGCTGGAGCTGCTGGACAAGGAGTCGGGCGACACCCACCAGTACGATTTTGCCAAGACCGCGGTGTACGGCTACTCGGCCGGCACCGACCCGGACTCGATTCCGTTCGGCAACCTGTACCTGTATCGCGACCACGAGCGCGCTTCCGCCAAAACCCTGGACGACCGCTTCACCGGGCTGATGTTCGTGCTGGGCGGCGCGCTGCTGCTGTCCATCGTCATGGGCTTCGTGCTGGCGATTCAGATCACCCGTCCCCTCCGCCGCTACATCGTGGCGACCGAGGAGCTGGGGCGCGGGCAAGGCGACTTGAGCCGGCGGCTGGAGGTCGACGGCAACGACGAGCTTGGCACGCTGGCCACCAATTTGAACCGCGTGTTCGCCAAAATCCACAGCTTGGCGGCGGCGGTGCAGCGCTCGGCGTTTCAGGTCAACGCTTCCAGCGGCGAAATCTCGACCATGAGCCGGAAGACGTTGGAAGGCGCCAAGGAGCAAGCCTCCAAGATCACCAGCTCGACCGCGGCCGTCACCGAGCTCTCGAGCTCCATCCAACAGGTTGCCGAAAATGCCGCCGAGGCGACCCGCACCGCCAAGCAAAGCGGTCAGGCCGTGACGCGCGCCATCGAGCGGCTGCAACAAATCAGAAAGAGCGTCGAGGAAGCGGCCTTGCGCATCGGCGCGCTGGGCGAGAGCGGCAAGCGCATCGGCAACATCGTCGAGGTCATCCGCCAGATCAGCGAGCAGACGTCGATGTTGGCATTGAACGCCGCCATCGAAGCCGCCCACGCCGGCGAGCACGGTCGCGGTTTCGCGGTCGTGGCCGACGAGGTCAGCTCCCTGGCCAAGCGCACCGGCCAGAGCGCCCGCGACATCGAGGACCTGATCGCCGCCATCCGCGACCAAACCGGCGAAGCCGTGCACAGCATGCAGATCGGCACGCGCGACGTGGAAGAAGGCACGCAGCTGGTCGAAACCACGCTCGCCGACCTGAAGACCTTGATCAGCGTGATTGACGACACGGCGTCGGCAGTGCAAGAGCAGGCCATCGCATCCGACGAAATCGCCCGCAACATGGACGCCGTACAGCGCATCGCTGGCTCAGTCGTCAACTCCAGCGAAAGCGCCGTGACCGAAGGGGAACGGCTGCAGAACCTGGCGGAGGCCCTGGAGCAAAGCGTGCGCGGCTTCAAGATCGACCCCGAACGGGTCGCGCTCGACGAAGCCGAGCTGAAGGCGCTCCCCGAGCACCGCGCATGAATCCTCGTTCGTACCGTTTATCCCAATCCTCCTTTCGCTTGCTGGTCGCCGCCCTCTGTTGCGTGCCGCTCGGCAGCGCGTGCAGCAGTGACGACGCGGCTCCCCTGCCGCCCACCACCTTCGGCGTCGAGGTGACGACCCTCGACGGTCAGGCGCCCGACGCCGCCATCGAGCTGCGCTGCGATCGCGGCGGTCCCGCCACGTCGACGGGCGATGCCGCGGGGGGCGCTACTAACGAGACCGCCAGGTCCGGCTTTTTCAGCACGCTGGCCGTCGGTGTCGCCACCACGCCCACCGACGCTGCGACCCAGTTCGTGCTTCGGCCCGCCCACGCCTGCGGCAGCTCGACGCGCTGCGGTTACGTGCGCATCGAAGGGCTCGACGACGCCGGGCAGGTGCTGACCAGCGTCGACACGTCGACGACCGAAGGCGTGCTCGAGCTCGATCTTTCGCATTTGCCGAGCCAGATCCGTGTCAGCTTGATCCGCGGTTTGGACCAAGAGCCGCTCAAAAATCCCGACAAAACTGCGGTAACCAGCAGCATCGCGCCCAGCTTCGTCGTGCCGACTTGCGTCGATACGCCGAGCGGCGGCGGCACGGGCGGTGCTGGTGGTGCCGGCAGCGCAGGCGACACCTCCATGGCGGGCGCCGACAACGCGGGCGGTGCCTCCACGACGCCCGGCGCGGGCGGTGCTGGCGGTGCCGGCGGTGCCGAAACCGTCGACGCTGCCGGAGCCGACGGGGGCGGAGCCGCGGGCGCGGGCGGCGCCTGACGACACCGGCTACGGATGCACGAACAGCACGGTGCCGGTGAGCTTCTGCATCACCGAATGCCAGCCCTCGGGTAGCACCGGCTCGGTGAAGAAGAACAGGCGTCGCGCGTCTTCGGGGGTCAGGTTGATGCAACCGTGGCTCTTGGGCGTACCGAAGCGATCGTGCCAGTACGCGCCGTGCAGCGCGTAGCCTTCTTCGAAGTACTGCACGTACGGCACGTCGCGTAGCTCGAACTCCTCGCCCACCGTGTCGGAGTCCATGGTCGTGGACACGTGCTTCGTGTGGATCCTGAAGATGCCGCGCTTGGTCGACTTGGTGCGCTCGGGATCTTCCAGTCCGGCCTCGCCCGTTGAGATCAACGTCGCGTACACGGCGCGCGTCCCTTCGTAAGCAACCAGGGTTTGCTTCGACACGTTCACGTCGAACCAACGCTCACCGTTCTTGCCCCAAGCCGGCATTTTTTTGGCCTGATCGAGCCGCGACGCATCTTGGTCGGAAATGTAGTCGCCGCCCTCGATTTCGAAGTGCAGGCGATTCCGAAAGAAGCTCTGCTTGCCGGTCAGCTTGAGCACCGACCAATATTCGGCGGGCCCCGCGTCGACTAATTTCCCGCGCTCCAGCCGCTTGCGCTTGGCGTTCTCGGCACGCACGAGCGCGAACGGAAACTCCACGCCGTGGCCGATCTCGACCCCGTGGTGCTCCGAGCCCTGAATCGGGCGCAAGCGATCGGTCGGCACCACGTCCAAGTCGGTGGTCAAGCCGTAGCGGCGCCCCTCGAACAGCAACGTTTGCAGCAGCGACAAGCCTTGGCGCGGCTTCATGCGCGCGGCGATCAGCTCGGCGGTGTGGTTCACCTGTCCCTCGGGCGTCGGCAGAGCACGCCCGGCGCCCAAGAAAGGCGGCAGCGGATCGCTCGTTTTACCTTCCCAAGCCGCACGCGCGTCCGGCGGCGGCTGCCCACGCATCCACACGTGCTGCGCGTAGCTGGCGCCGACCTCGCCGTCGGCGGCGAGCCAGCTCGCCATGCGTTCGTTCAGATCATTCTCGGCCTGCTCGGCCTCGGCGCGCGTGGGCAACCGCGAGTAGATCGGCCCGGGCTTTCGCACCGTGCCGTAGATGTATGGCAGCTTGCGCGCAAAGGCCGGACCCAAGCCGGACAACGCGCTCACCACCGCGTCATTCGCGTCGAGCGTGGCCGCGCCTTCGGCGCACACGAATCCACGCGGCGCGACGGCGTACCAACCAGCCTGGCAACCCTCGGTGCCGGCGCGCTCGCCCCGCAGCGTCAAGGACGACCCGGCCCGAAAGTAGCCCAACCGTTCGGACGAGCGCGTCGGTCGCTCGTAGATCCAGGCCCGCAACGAGCGAGCGTAGATGCGCCGACCAGCGGCAACGGGCGCGGCGTGCAGCACGCCATCCAGCCCCACCGTGGTGGCCGGGGCCAGCACCGGCAGCGGCGGCTTTGGCGCGGCCGCCGGGGCCCCGCTCCCCGAAGCCGCGGGGACGGAGGCCGCTCCGGACGCCCCAGCCGCCGGCCCGGGCTCGTGTTTCGAGCAGGCCGCCGCTAGCGCCAACAGCGGCAGGGTCCTCAGAAATCCGCCGAACATGGCCCCCCGACATGCCACGCCGCGCGCAGCTCCCGCAAGAAAACGGGGCGGCGGCTGAAACCAATTTCCACGTAGCAGAAAATCCGGACAGCTAAGTGCGCGGAACGAGTTGCGTCTTCGTAGGCTCGGCTTATGTTCCGGTCGGTTGTCTGTCCCTGAGCCTTCCCGTAGCGCCGTGCCGCTCGCGGCAGTCGGCATCATCTGCCTCGGCCTGGTCCCCACCTTGGGTGGCCCCGATCGGCCGTTGCACTGGGCCATGACGGCCGGCATGGTCGGGTTCGGTGGCCTGCTGTGGGCGCGCCGGCGGCTGCACCGCTCCGAAGGCGCCTTGCAGCGAGTGCCCCAACACCTGGCCCTTCGCGCTGGCCGAGCGCTGCTGACCATCACCGGCATCGTCGCCGCGCTCGTGGGCGTCATCGTCGCCTTGCGCTGGCACTCCGGCGGCGCCATCAGCGCGCTTTCGGTTGGGTTGCCCGTCATCGGGCTGGCCTGGGTGGCGTTGTTGGGCTTCCAAGCGCTCAACTACCGGGAGCAAGCGACCGAAGCGCCGACGGCCGGGGAACGCCCGTCGCGACGCCCGCCCAATTGGGACCAAGTTTCCAAGCCGCAATCCACGTCTGCTCGGCCGGGCCCGCCCGATCGGCACGTCAGCGCATGAGCCGAAGGGGCTGGCTCGTCGCGGCCATCGTCTTCAGCTTGGCCTCGGCGCGAGCTTCGCAAGCCGACGTGGCCCCCGGCCCCACCGCTCCACGCCCGGTGCCGTCGGCGCGGCTCGAGCAGCGGCTCGAACGCTTGCAACAACGCGCGGCCGCGTTGGCAAGCGGTCTGCCTTCGGCTTTTCCCGCCCCCTCGGGGTCCGCGGCGCCCTCCGGTTCGGCGGCGCTCCGTGGCCTAACGCCCGAAGAGCTGGCCAAGAGGTGGTCCGAACGCCTGGCGACGCGCCAACAACGACGAGAGCAGCACCGCGCCCTGCTGATTCGAGAGCTTGGCCAACACTTGAGCGACCCGCAGGTGAAGGCGGAGCTCGCCCTGCACTCCACGCGCTTGGCCGAGCTCGCGCGAGTCGAATTCTTGGCGCAAAACGCGCGCAGCGGTGAAGCCCGCACCCGGCTCTTGGCGCGCGTAGCCAAGCTCTCGGCACACGAGGCCGCCCGGCATCGCGCTCGGATGGCGAAGCTGCTGGGCTCGAGCGCCGCCTCCGCGCCGTCCGCGGCTGCCTCGGGCGCCCCTGGCACGCCAGCGCCCGCAGCGAGCGAGAAAGCACCGAAGTGAAGCGCAAGGCTCCGCTCACGGTGGCGCTGGCGATGGCGTGTTGGGCGGCAGTGGGCTGCTCGCGACCGGCCAGCGATGGCGCCGGTGGGGCCGCAGCTTCCACGCCCGCCCTCACCGCCCCCGCGCCGGTGCCGTCGCTCACGCCCGAAGCGCCTTCGGCCTCGCCCGGCGGCAGTCCGGTGCTGACGCCCGAGGACGCCGAGGACGCCGCCGAGCACCGGATTACCGAGCAGAATTTAGAAAGTGAGCTCGATCGTTTGGAGCGGGAGATCCAAGCCGAGTAAAAGGGGCGCTCCCATGCGATCGCTCGTTCCCGCGCTGCTGCTGCTCGCCGCCTGTTCCAAGTCCGATCCAAAGCCCTCGGCCGCCCCGGCGCCTCCCGCGTCGGCCGCCGGCCAGCCCCCGGCCAGCGCCGCGGCGGCGCCCAGCGGCCCGGCCAGCGCCGCCCCGCTGCCGGCCAAGCCGCGCAACGTGCTGTTCGTGACCATCGACAGCCTGCGCGCCGACATGCCTTGGAACGGCTACCCGCGCGCCATCGCCCCCAACCTCGCGGCGCTGGCCGAGAAGTGCACGACCTACAGCAACGCCTATTCCGTCTCTAGCTACACCGCCAAGAGCGTGGCCGCGTTTTTGAGCGGGCAATATCCGAGCACGCTCTACCGCAGCGGCTTTTTCTTCGCGAACTACGCCACCGCCAATCAGTTCATGGCCGAGCGCCTGCACGAAAACGGCCTCGCGACCTTGGCCTGGTTCGGTCACATGTATTTTTCGCGCGCCAAAGGCCTGGAACAAGGCTTCGACGAGTGGCGCACGGTGCCGGGCATCACCTTCGATCCTGAGACGGACAACCACGTGACCAGCGACAAGATGACCGCGCTCGGCATCGAGCTTTTGGGTAAATCGGAGCTGAAGACCAAGCAGTTCTTCGCGTGGGGCCACTACATGGACCCGCACGATCAGTACAACCGGCACGAAGAAGCACCCAACTTCGGCAACAAGGCGCGCGACCGCTACGACCAAGAGGTGTTCTACACGGACCTTTGGGTGAAGAAGCTGCTCGACTTCGTCGACCAGCAAGCCTTCGCCAAAGACACCTATTTGGTGATCTCCGCCGACCACGGCGAAGCGTTCGGCGAGCACGGCATGTACAAGCACGCCTTCGAGCTCTGGGAAGTGCTGACGCGGGTGCCGCTGTTCGTGTGCGGCCCGGGCATCAAGGCGCAGCGCATCACGGAGCGCCGCTCCCACATCGATCTGGTGCCTACCTTCTTGGATTTGCTGGGCCAGAAGGCGGCGCCCGAGCTGCCCGGCAAGAGCCTGGTGCCAGAGCTAACGGGGCAAGAAGCGGCCAAAAACCGCGAGCCCATCTACCTCGAGCTGACCGAGGACAGCCACAATCCGCCGCGCCGCGCCATCATCCGCGGGGATTACAAACTGATCTGGAGCGGCCCGGGCGACAAGTTCCAGCTGTTCAACTTGAGCGCCGACCCCGGCGAGGAAAAGGACCTGAGCCGCGCCGAGCCCGACAAGCTCAAAGACATGGTCGCCGGCTACCACGCCTTTTGGGACAAGCTGCCGATGGTCGAGCCGTACGGCAACATGAAGCTGCACGACGGCGGCACGGCACGCGGCCCGACCGGCCCGGCAAGCGCCGCTGGAAAGTGAGCCGCCACCGGCGTCGCGCGAGGCCCTGAAGTTTCTGGCCGCGCGGCCGTTCCTCAGGGCGTGAGCGGTTCGATTCGGTTTTTCGTAGCGGCGTTTCTAGTGTTCTTGGGTGCGACAGCCAACGCCAGCGTGCAGTCGTGCAATACGCGCTGTCAGACAGCGCAGACCGACTGCAACTTGCGTTGTGACGGCAGTATCCCGTGCATCAACCAGTGTCAGGTATCCGCCGACACCTGCGCCGATGCCTGCCTAAAGCAGTAGAGCTGCCGCCCCGGGCCTACTTCAGCACCGAGCCAAGGTCGGTCTCGATCTGTTCGGCGCTGTTGGCCGGCACCTTCACGTACCAGCGGTCCCACTCGGTGCGAGCCAGGTAGTCGTTGCCCTTTTCGCCGGGCACCTTGTACAGCTCGACGAAGCCGATCGATTTGCTGCCGTCGAAGTATTCGACGCGCACGATGGCGTCCTCGGGTCGCAGTGCCTTGGCCGGTTTCTCCACGAAATCACTGCCGCGCAGGCGGCCAACCTTGCTCATCCAGTTGCCGGCGGTTTCGTCTTGCTTGGTGGGAGTCGCAGGGTCGCCCCAGCCTTCGTTCTTGTCTTTCACCCGCAGAAGCTCGCGCGTCTTCCCGGCCTTCTGCAACCGCACCTTCGTGACCTCGTCGGTCTTGAAGCCGTGCAGCTCGCGCTCGGGCAAGCGCGAATCGCCGAACATCAGGCTTTGGGCGATGTCACCGGAGATAGCGAAGACCTCGCCGCTGTTTTGGTACTTGGCGTAGCGCTCGCTGCCGCCGGGCGTGGTGCCGCCGATGACCAGCACGTGCTCTTTGCCGTCGATGGTGACTTTGAGCGTGCCTTCCGGCTTGTCGAGACCGAACTCTTCGTTGCGGCCCGCATCCACTTTGCCCACCGCGCGCAGGGCCTGCAGCGGTGCCAGCGATTTGACCAGGGTTTCGGCGGCTTTCACCGATACGAAGCGCGAGGTTTCCTTCTTCGTTTCTTTGGCGTCGGGCGCCTTCAGGGGCGCCCCCGGCACGCCGGCGTGAGGATCGGCAGGCGGCGCCTCTTCCTTGTCGACGGTGCCTACGTAGTAATAGCCGAGAGCGTCTTTCTGCCCTTCCAGCCGCACTTTGCGCGTCTTGCCTTCGAACGACAGCTTCGTGAAAGAGGCCTGACTGCCGCCCCAGACGTCGACGGCCGCCTGCGGCTTCTCGGGCGCCGGCTCGTCCTTGTTCCACACCGAATAGGCCAAGCCGGCCGCGACTACGAGCAGGCCACCATGAAGAACGAGCGGTTTCACTTGCCACCTCCTGCCAGCGCTCGGCGCCGCACGAACAAACCTGCCGCCAGCACCAACGTCGGAATGCCGAAGATGGTCGAGTAGAACCAGGCCAGGTCCTGCTGCTTGGTGTGCTCGATGTGCAGATCTTCTTCGGTGTTGGTGGCGCCGGCGTAGCTCTCCTCGCCCACCAGCCAGCGCATGGCGTCGACGAACAACACGCGGTTGCCGGGCACGTTGGTCAGCACCAAATCGCTGAAGGCGTCGGCGTCGGCGGTGACGAACGCCCGCATTTCTTTGGGCTCGGGCTTCTTGTCCTTGCCCTTGTCTTTATCGTCGGGCTTGGCGGGCGGCGGCGTGGGCGCGCCGGCGATCGGCTTCGTGACGGCCGCGGCGATGTTGTAGACCTGCGCCTTCTCGCTGTCCTTATCGAGCTTGAAGTTGCGGTTGAGGTCGTTGAACGTGCCGCTCGGCGAGCGCACCGTGAAGTCGACCTTGCCGGCCATGTTTTGCGGCTTGTCCAAGCTGCCGGAGCCGAACACCACGATCGCGGCGCGCGGCGCGTTGCGGCTCAACGTCGACACCGAGGCGTGCGACGAAAAGCTGCTGACCGGGATGCGAATGCGATCGGAGTCGTTGGCGCGCACCAGAATGTGCTGCGTCTCGTTGGCCAACAGATCGGGCGAAAACGTGAGACCGGTGATGCCGATCAGCCCGGCCAAATGCGCCGGCACGGGTGTCTTGGGGGCGGCGGGCGGCGTCGGCGCTTTGGCTCCGGCCGAGCCGGACGGTGCCGGCTTGGCGGACGGCGCTGCCGAGGTCGCAGGCGCGGCGCTGGGCGCCGGCGTCGCCGGGCTGTCTTCGGGGACCTGCAGGTTCATGCTCGAGCTGGTCTCGGGGTCGAGCGCCAACAGCAGGTGACCGCCCGCATCGGCGAAGCGCTGCAGCGAGCCGAGCTCCTCGGGTGAGAACCCTTCGGTCGGACCGAGGATGGCGACCGCGTCGGCGTCGGCCGGCACGGCGCTGCCGAGGCCCTGGCCCAGCCCCAGCTCCTTCACGGTGACGTTTTGCTGCTGCAGGAACTGCTTGGCCAGGTTGGCGGTGCGGCCGTCGTTCTCACCGCTGCCCTTGGCAGCGTCGTTCAGCTCGCCGTGACCCACCGTGAAATACACGGTTTTGTGCGAGCGCACGGCCTTCAGCAGTTGCTCCTGAAAGTCGCGATCCAGCGTCTGCAGCTTGGCGCGAGCGGTCGTGACGTCGGTGCCGATGGTCAACGTGTAGGTCGCCCCGCCCTTCGACAGGATGACGACGCCGTCTTGGGTGGCGTGCAGCTCTTTGGCAAGCTTCGGCACCAACAAGCGATCGCGCACCTCGACCTTGAGCTTGGGGCTGCCGGCGGCCAGCTCCTTCAGGTAGCTCTCGACCTCGGCCCGGACCTCGTTCACGTCCGGAAAGAACGCGACGACCCGGATTGGCTCCGTGATGCTCTTGGCGATCTTGAACGTCGACTCACCGGGGCGCGACGTCTTGAAATACGAGTAGTCCCACTTCTTCTGGATACCGCCGGACGCGTACACGAGCAGTGAGCCGTACACCGCGACCATGGCCAACGAGCCGCCGGCCATGGCGGCAGCCTTCACCCGGCGCGCTTCGGGACGCTCGGCGCGGCGCATCGGCCGCAGCGCGATTTCAGCGAAGATTTGGGGCACCACCGCCAACGTGAGCAGCGACACCCACAGCACTCGTAACAGCTCGACCGCGTGATCGCGCTTATCGACCGTCAGCTTGCTCAGGCCGAAGCGGTCGGCGCCCGAGTCAGTGGTGACGTAGTAGACGACGAGCGCCACCAGCCCGGCGATCGATAGCAGCGCCAGCAAACGCTCGATGTTCGCGCGCTCGCCTTGGCTCTTGAACTTGGGCGAAAAGCGCAGCGCGGTGGCCAATACCACCGACAAAACGCCCAGCGCCGTGACCACTCCGGCGCCCTTTTCGAGCCCCGAAAGCACGCGCTCGCCGATCAGGACCAGTGCCAAACCGCCCAGGTACAGCGGCAAGAGCCAACCGGGCGCGCCCGTGCCGGCCGACACCGCAGACAGCGGAGAGCGCTTCGGCGGTGTCGCGGGAGTTGCTGACTGGCTCATTGCCACCTCCGCGCTTCCAGCACTTTGACCGAAGCGAACAAGAATGCGTACGTGAAGACCAAGTAGAAGATCACTCCCGACGGCTGCAAAATGCCTTGCATGAAAGGCCTGAAGTTCTCGTGGTGCACGGCGAGCGCGCCCAAGTACTGATTGAGCGGCGGCTCGGTAGCTTTCGCCACCATCCACAGCAACACGAACACCGCGGCAATCACCGCGCTGACCACCAAGGCCACCACCTGGGAGCTGGCCAAGGCCGAGCCGAACACGCCGATGGCCGTGAGCGCAGCGCCCAGCAACAGCAGGCCGACGTAGCCGACCACGATGTGGCCGATCGCCACCTTGCCGTGCACGAACAGCCAAGCCGGCATGTACACCGACAGCACCGTGGTCAGGGCCAGCACGCCGTAGGCGGCCAAGAACTTACCGAGCACGATGTCACGGTCTTTGACCGGCGACGTATTGAGCAAGATCAGCGTGCCGGTTTGGCGTTCTTCGGCCAGGACGCGGATGGTCAGCAAAATGGCCGCGATCATCGTCGGGCCGGAGGCGTTGTAGAAGAACTGCTGCAGCACCTCGCCGCTCAGCCGCTTTTGGTCGAGGCCGTTGAGCCAGTAGAAAAGCAGACCGTCGACGAGCAAGGTCCCCGCCATCAGGGCCGGACCAATCCAAGATCGGAAATAGGAGCTGAACTCGCGGCGCGCGATTAGAAGAGCCGTGCTCATGCTGCACCTCCCTCGGTCGGGGTGGTCGGCGCCGCTTCAGCGACAGCGTCGCCCTCTTTGCGGCGCTTCTTCTTGCGCCGCACCGGCGCGCCTTCGCCCGACTCGCCCAAAAGCTCGAGGAACATGCTCTCCAGCTCTTGCTCACGGCCGAGCGCCAGCACGCCCACGTCCGCTTGCACGAGCGCCCGACACAAGGCGTCGCGCAGGTCGCCTTCACCGCGCACGCTGATGGCGGCGATGCCGGGGCCGGCCTCGCTGCTGGTGGCGGGCTCGACCGCGGAGACGCCCGGCACTTTTTGGGCGATCTCGCTGGCGCGCGCCTGCGCCGCGGCTTCACTCGCGCCCGCGACGCGCACCGTGATCGCGATGCGCGACCCTTGGCGGAGGGCCACCGACAGCTCGCTCTCGGTGCCCGACCACTCGATTTTGCCCGAGTTGATGACCATGATGCGATCGCAGGTCTCGCTGATCTCGGACAAGATGTGGCTCGACAGCACGACGGTGTGGTCGCCTTTGAGGTTCTTGACCAGCTCGCGCATCTCGACGATTTGCACGGGGTCCAGACCCGAGATCGGCTCGTCCAGCACCACCAGCTCGGGCGCGTGCACGATGGCCTGGGCGATGCCGACGCGTTGCTTGTAGCCGTGCGAGAGCGCGCCGATGATCTTCTTGGACACGTCGCCCAGCTCGGTCAGCTCCACCGCTTCCGCCACCAGCTTTTGCGTCTGGTTGCTGGGGACGCCGCGCAGCCGCGCCGCGAACGTGAGGTAGTCGCTCACCGTCTGCTCTTCGTACAGGGGCGGGCGGTCCGGCAGGTAGCCGACCTTGGCCTTCACGTCGTCGGGGCGCTCGACCACGTCGACGCCGGCCACCTTGACCGAGCCGCTGGTCGGCAGCAGATCGCAGGCCAAGATGCGCAGGGTCGTGGTCTTGCCGGCGCCGTTCAGCCCCAACAGACCGATGATTTCGCCACGCTCGATGTTCGTGGTCAGCGGTCCGACGGCCCGCTGATCGCCGTAGTACTTATAGAGCTCCTGGATTTCGATCACGGAGAGCCTCGACTCAAAGAAGTGCCAGCCTCAGAGCGACCACCGCGCCCGCTCGGCGGTTCGGCGGTTACCACAAAGTTTCGGCGCGGTGTTACCAAGAACCTCGCCGTCTTATTCCCGGTAGCGCCCGCCCCAGCCGCAGACCAGTAACACCGAAGCTTTCCGAAATGACAGCGAGCAGCACGGCCAGCCCCGAATCGCTCGAGAGCCGCATCCTGCGCGCCGCTCTCGAGCTCGGGTTCGTGCGGGCCGGCATCGCCTCCGCCCAACGCTCCGAACAGGCGGCCGATCGGCTCGCAAGCTGGCTCCGCGCCGAGCGCCACGGCGAGATGAGCTACATGCAGGGCCCGCTCGATCGCGCGGCACCGGCCGAGCTGCTGGCGGGTGTTCGCAGCGTGCTGGTCGTGGCCCTGCCCTACGGCGACACACCGTCGGTGCGGCTGAGAAAGAGCGCCACCGGCCCAGCGCTGGAGCCCCCGCTGCGCGGTCGCGTCGCACGCTACGCCCAGGGCGAAGACTACCATCGTGTGCTCAAGGCCAAGCTGGAACGGCTGGGGCTGGCCGTCGACGCGCTGGTTGGGCGCTCCGTCTCACGGCGTGCGTGCGTCGACAGCGCGCCGCTGCTCGAGCGAGATTTCGCGGTGCGGGCCGGCCTCGGCTTCGCTGCCAAATCGACGCTCACCATCGCGCCCGGAGTGGGCAGCTTCTTCTTGCTCGGTGAGCTGCTGCTCGAGCTCGACCTGACACCGAGCACTCCCGTCGCCACCGCCGGCTGCGGTGCCTGCACTCGTTGCCTCACCGCCTGCCCCACCGGCGCATTCGTCGGACCGCACGAGCTCGACGCGCGCCGCTGCATCTCTTATCTCACCATCGAGCTCAAAGGCTCGGTGCCGACGGAGCTGCGCTCACTCATCGGTCAGCACGTGTTCGGCTGCGACATCTGCCAAGACGTGTGTCCGTGGAACCATTCGCGTCACGCGCCGCCTGCCGACGCGGAGCTGGGGCGGCGGGAAAGCCTGGTGGCGCCGGACTTGGTGGAGCTGTTGTTCCTGACGTCGTCCGGCTACCGCAAGCTCGTGCGCGGCACTGCGCTCGCTCGGGTGAGCCGAGCGCGGCTGGCGCGCAACGCCGCCATCGCCCTCGGCAATTCCAAAAACCCGGCCGCGGAGGCACCGCTCGCGCGCGCTTTGCTGACTCACTCCAGTGAGCTGGTGCGGGCGCACGCCGCGTGGGGTTTGGCCGCGCTGGAGCTGCCCCTCGGCGAGGGGCTGGCGGCGCTGGGCCACGCCCAAGCTCGCGATGAGTCGCCCGAAGTGCGCGCAGAAGCCGGAAAAGCGCTGGCAGCGGTCGCCGCTCGAGATGGTGGTATGACAGCCGCCGAAAGCCCAA
>JBEQSW010000446.1:0-17447 GCA_040348565.1 Myxococcales bacterium
CGCTGAGCGTCCTCTCCGACAGCTCGGTCGCCATCGTGGCTGATCCCGAGCGTGATCGCGTGTCGATCGTCGACCTCAATTCGCTCGCGCTGCGCAGCACCATCGACCTTCAACCCGGTGACGAGCCGGGGCGCAGCGTCGAGGACGCGCAGAAGCACGTCCATGTCGCGCTTCGTCGCGGCGGCGCCGTGGTCACCATCGACCCCGTCTCGGGCACCGTGCTCGACCGGCAAGCGGTGTGCAAGTCGCCGCGCGGGCTCGCCTTTGAAGCCGTGACCAACCTCGTGCACGTTGCTTGTGCCGAGGGCAAATTGGTGTCGCTGCCGGCGCAAGGCGGCGCGGCCGTGCGCACGCTCACCCTCGAGCCCGATTTGCGTGACGTGTTGGTGCACGGTAGCGAGCTGTGGGTGACGCGCTTCAAGTCGGCGGAGATCTTGCGGGTCGGCAGCACCGGCGGTGTCGACAAGCGCCTGCGCATTCCGCAAGCGGTGGGCCAGTTGTCGCAGCCGGCCGACAAAGACGGCAACTCGCAGAAGCCGAAGGACGTCACGCTGGAGCCCGGTACGGCCTGGCGCGCGGTTTCGAACCCGGCCGGCGGCGCGGTGATCGTTCATCAAGACGCGGTCGCCGACGAGATCGAAGTCACTCCGCCGAGCGCCTCCGGTAGCGCCTACGGTGGCGGCCAAGACGGCATGGGTTGTGGTGGCATCGTTAAGAACGTGGTCACCACCGTCAACGCGGACGGCAGCTCCACCAGCGTTCAATTCGACGGCTCGCCGCTCCCGGTCGACGTCGCCGTCTCGCCCGATCAAGTTTGGGTGGCCGTCGCCCACGCCGGCGTGCCCGACAGCAACGCGCCGCATCCCAGTTTGGAGTTCCCCCGTAACGACAGCGCACCCAGCGTCGGGGGCGGAGTCGCGTTCCCCGGTCGCTTCGGCTCCGCGGTATCGCTGATGTCGACCAGCAACCTGAATAGCGGCGGCCAGTGCGCTTTCTCGGAAGGTGGCTTCAGCAACGAGCCGGTGGTGGCGGTGGCCTTCACCCCGAACGGCAAGCTTCTGGCGCAGACGCGCGAACCGGCCCAGCTCTTGGTACTGACGGAGCTGCCATTCGGTGCGTCCACCGCCATTGCGCTGCCGGGTGAGTCTCGCCTGGACACCGGTCACGACCTGTTTCACCGCGACGCCGGCGGCGGCATCGCCTGCGCATCGTGTCATCCCGAAGGGGGCGAAGACGGGCGCACCTGGAAGTTCAAAGGCACGGGAGATCGTCGCACGCAAGCCCTTCACGTCGGCCTGCGCGACACGGCGCCGTTCCACTGGAACGGCGATCTGCCGGACGTGGGCGCGGTGATGACCGAGGTATTCGTGGGCCGCATGGGCGGCGTTCGCGAGAGCGATCAGCGCGTCTCGGCCCTGTCCGCCTGGCTCTTCTCACTCAAGGCGCCCGGCACCATTCGTGACGCCGGGGACGAATCGGCCGTGCGCGGTCAAGCGTTGTTTCGCTCGGCCGACGTGGGCTGCACCACCTGTCACTCCGGCGACAAGCTGACCAATAACCAAACGGTCGCCATCGACACCGTCGTCACCACCAAGCTGCAGGTGCCGTCGCTGGTGGCCGTCGGCTACCGCGCTCCGTACATGCACAACGGCTGCGCCGCCACCCTGGCCGATCGCTTCGATCCGAAATGCGGCGGCAACGCGCACGGCAACACGGCGGGCCTGAGCGAGGCTCAGCGCGCCGACCTCGTTGCCTATCTCGAATCACTGTAGATCCGGGCGCGCCCGCGCTCGCACGTTTGACAGATCAGGCGTGCGAGCGTAGAAGCTCGGCTTGAAAAGCCGGATTTCCGCGCCATCGACGCCGAGGCAGCCGTGAGGTTGTCACTGCGCGCGCTGCTCGGTGAGTACGATCCGGCGCCGTTCCGCGTGCTGCAAGGCAGCGCCGCGTCACCGTACATCATCGTTTGCGATCATGCGGGGCGCAGCGTGCCGCGGGCGCTGGGCTCGCTCGGCTTGTCGGAGGCCGACCTCGGCCGGCACATCGCCTGGGATCTAGGCGCGGCGGCTTTGGCGCGTCGGCTCGGAACGGAGCTGGGGGCCTGGGTCATCTTGCAGGAGTATTCGCGGCTGGTCATCGACTGCAATCGTCCGCTCGACAGCCCCGATTCCATCGTGCAGCACAGCGAGGACACGGTGGTCCCCGGCAACCTGGCTATCTCGCCCGAGCAAGCCGAAGCGCGCGCGCACTGCATCTTCGGTCCGTATCACGCGCGCATCAGCCGAGAGCTGACCGAGCGTGCCACGCGCGGCCAGGCCTCGATTTTGATCTTTCTGCACACGTTCACGCCGACGTTTCGCGGGGTGGCACGGCCTTGGCACGCCGGGGTGCTGCGTCACAAAGACGGGCGCGTAGCCACGCCTCTGTTGCGTGCCCTGCGCGCCGAGCCCGACTTGGTGGTAGGCGACAATGAGCCCTATGCGGCCAGCGAACAGACCGACTACGGCCTGATCGAGCACGGTGAGCGCCGGGGCTTGCCTCACGTCGAGCTCGAGGTTCGCCAAGATCTGCTGGCTGACGCCCAAGGCCAAGAGGCTTGGGCGCTGCGGCTGGCGCGGCTGCTGCGTGAAGCGCCGACCTCTTCGAACTGAAGTCGACTCTATCCGCGGCCTCGAAAGCCGCCGGGATTGGCAGCCCCACCCGACGCGCTTCCTGAACCGCGACAAAGCTGCAATTGTGTGGGTCGGGCCAGACGCATGAAGGTGCTGCTGATCAATCCGAATCGTGAGCAGGTGCCGTGGCCCGCATTGCCGGTCGGCCTGTGCACGGTCGCGACGGCCACCGCGCGCGCCGGCCACGACGTGAGCGTCCTCGACTTGGCCTTCTCCAAGCAGCCGGGCAAAGACACGCTCGCGGGCGTGCGCAAAGAGCAGCCGGACGTCGTCGGCATCACCATCCGCAACATCGACAACTGCAACTTCGAGCTGCCGCACTTCTACCTGCCGGAGATTCGCGACGAGGTCGTGAAGAGCGTGCGCGAGGCGGCGCCCAACGCCAAGCTCGTGCTGGGCGGCGCGGCCGTCAACGTTTCACCGCGCGACGTGCTGTCGTATCTGGAAGCAGATTTGGCCGTCGTCGGTGAAGGCGAGGATGCGTTTCCGGACGTGCTCGCCGCTTTCCAGAGCGGCGCGCGCATAGAACGCCTGGCAGGCGTATTGCCGCGCGGCGGCGGCAGCACTTCGCCGTTGCCGGTGCTCGACACCGGGCGGATGCTGACGGGCGAGCCGCTCGGAGGTCGCGCGGTGGTGCACGATTTGAAGAGCTCGGCCCGCAGCGAGGCTTTTCGTTGGGTGGATTTGGCGCGCTACGCACGCGCTGGCTCGCCCTATTCGGTGCAAACCAAGCGCGGCTGCGCGCTGAAGTGCTCGTACTGCGTTTACAACAACATCGAAGGGCACGCCTACCGGCTGCGCGAGACGCGCGAGGTCGTCGACGAAATCGAACGCGCCGTGCTGGGCCACGGCGTCACGGCCGTAGATTTCGTCGATTCGACCTTCAATTTGCCGCTGTCGCACGCGCGGGCCCTGTGTGAAGCGCTGGCGGAGCGCAAGCTGCCGGCGCAGTACTCGACCATGGGGCTGAACCCGGCCGCGGTGACGCCGGAGCTCGTCGCCATGCTCAAGGCCGCCGGCTTCAAGAACGTGATGTGCACGCCCGAGAGCGCGTCCGAGACGACGCTGCGCACGCTGCACAAAGGTTTCCAAAAGCACGCCGTCATTCGCGCCGCCAAGGCCCTGCGCGAGGCCGGCATGCCGACCTATTGGTTCTTCATGCTCGGCGCGCCGGAAGAGACCATGGAAACGGTGAAGGAGACGCTCGCCTTCTGTGAAGAGCACATTCCCGCCACCGACATGGTTTTGTTCTCGACCGGTATTCGTGTGTACGCGGGCACCCCGCTCGAGCGGACCTGCAAAGACATGGGCTGGTTCGCGGAGGATGATCCGCTGTTCGAGCCGTCGTGGTTCCTGTCGCCCAAGCTCGATTTGAACGAGCTGTACGGCGTGCTGGTGAAAGCGGCGCAGGTGCACCCGAATTGGATGACCAACGCCGAGACCGTGATGAGCCCGGCCATGGCTTCGACCATGAAGCAAGCCTTCCGGATGCTGGGTTGGAAGGGGCCGTTCTGGACGCATTTACCGCGGCTTTTCTCGCTGGTGGGCAAGCTGGGCATTCGCAAGAAGGGGCTGGAGCTTCACGCCGAAACCGTGCGTCGCATCACCGACGTGGCGCACCACAGCTGAGGCTTCGCGCGGTCAGACGTGCTCGCGGCCGTTGTTCGAGGTCGCGCTCCGGACTATCGTTTCTGCCATGAAGAGCTGCGCGTTCGTGGGCGTTGGTTTTCAAGTCTTGGTCGGCGGCTGGCTGGTGGCCACATCGCTGTCGGCTTGCGGCGGCGATGCCGCGCCCGAGCCCAAGACCGCCGACACCGCTCCCGTTGCGGCCCCGTCCGAGTCGGCGGCTCCGTCCGAGTCAGCGGCTCCCGCCGGCGAGGACGCCAAACCCGAAGCCGAGGCCAAACCCGAAGCCGAGGCCAAGCCGGCCGACGCCAAGCCGGCAAAAGATCCCAACGCTCCGCGCGAGGTGAAGTACGTCGTCACGCCCGAGGGGCTGAAGATCGAGGTTGCCGGTGTGCGCTTCCTGGCTTCGGCCGAAGCCAAGCAAATTGCTCAAGGTTGGGGCGCCAAGGTGACCATCAAGGCCGAAGCGCTCGACGGGAAAGAGCACGTGCTCTTGAACCCCAAGAACGGGCCCATCGCGTTTGCGGCTGCGGTCTTCAAGAAGGGCAGCACCGAGGCCGAGCGCATTCCCGACTCGCGCGAAGGCGACGGCGAAGTGAAGGTCGGCGCGTCTGCCAGCACCTTCTCGCGCGAGTTTCCGGCCAAGGGTGGCCGCGTGCTGGCAATCGGAGAGACGCTCGACATGGAAGTGGCGCTGTGGGGGCTCGGCGACAGCAGCGAGGATCGGCGGCCCGTGAAGCAGTTCTTTCACGTCAAAATGAAGGTCGACAAGGGCAAGCCGAAGGCCATGGTCGAGCCGCCCGCCTCCGCCGCAAAGTGACGAGCACGGAGGCTCGCGCGTAGTCTGGCGAGACGTTCTTCAGCGGCCCTGGAACACCGGGCGGCGCTTCTCGGAAAACGCCGCCAGCGCTTCCACGCGGTCTTCGCTGTTCAAGCACCGTTCGTACGCGGCGCGCTCGAGCGCGAGCCCTTCGCCGAGGTCGCGCGTGGTTGCGCCGCGCATGGCGCTCAGCGCGGCGCGGATGGCCAAGGGTGCGCCGTTCAAGATCGGCTCGGCCCAGTTCATCACCTCGAGCACGAAGTCGTCGCTCTTGGGCAACACCTGATTGACCAAGCCCAAGATCAGAGCTTCGGGCGCGGTCAAGCGCGCGGCTCGCAAAATCAGCTCCTTGGCGCGGGCTTCGCCCAACAGTCGCGGCAAGCGCTGCGTGCCACCCGCGCCGGGAATGACCCCCAGGCTCGTCTCGGGCAATCCGAGCACGGCGTGATGCGCCGCCAAGCGGAGATCACACAATAGGGCCAGCTCCAAGCCGCCGCCCAGCGCCGCGCCGTTGATGGCGGCGATGGTCGGTACGGGGCACGTCTCCAACCAACCCAGCTCCGACTCGTACGCCAGCAGCAGCGCGCGCACGTCGTCTTGGCTCATGCCCGCGCGTTCCTTCAAATCAGCCCCGGCGCAGAACGCCTTGTCGCCCGCGCCCGTGACGATGACCAGCCGCACGTCTTCCTGCGCTGCCACCTCGCGACCAATTTCGCCGAAGCGCGCCACCAGCGCGCGAGACAGCGCGTTCATGCGCTCGGGCCGGTCGAGCGTGACGAGCGCGATGCTGCCGCGCCGTTCCAGCCGAACGCCGGCGGAGTCCGTCATCGCCGCCTCTTGGCGGGCGCTTTCTTGGCCGCCTTTTTGCCCGCGGGGGCGGCCGCTGCCGGTCGAGCTGCGGATTTCTTGGCGAGCGCTTGTTTGGCGGCGGCGGCCAGGGCGGGCGCAGTCGGCTTGGCGGTTGCGGTCGGCTTAGTGGGCACGGCCGGCTTGGGTTTGGCGGCCAGTTTTTCGACCGGCTTGCCTTCGACGGTGGGCTTGGCCCTGTCGGTCTTGCGACCTTCCAGCTTGGCCAGGCGGTTCTTGAGCTCGATGAGCTCGTCGCGCACGCTTTCGAGCTCGTCGTTCAGGCGCTTCTTGTCTTGGGTCGGGCTGTCACCCAGATCGCGCAGGGCTTCGCGCAGGCGGCGGGACACGCGCCCGTCCAGCTCGCGGTCCAGAGCGCGCCGCATGGCGCCGCGGCTCTTGCCGTCGCCCAAGCTGGTGAGCGCCGACACGACGTCGATTTTGAAGTGCGGATCTTTGTCGTCCAGCAAGTCTTCGAGCTGCTCGCGGGTCTTGCGGCCCTCGCCCAGGCTGGCCAAGGCGTGCACGGCCGCCCGCCGGCCCCGCGTCGGGATGCCGTAACGCGTGCGCTTGGCGACCACTTCGAGCGCGGCTTCGTCGCGCAAGGCCGCCATGCCGTCGAGCGCGCCGGCGCGGATCACGTCGGCCCACGATGCTTGATCCACCACGGATTTCAGCGTTTCCAGCGCCCCCGGCTGCCGGGTGCGACCGAGCGAGCGGGCGGCGTCGGCGCTCACCAGGTAACTTGGCTCCGCGCTCAACAAGTGCTGCAAGGCCTTGGCGGCAGACGGGGTCTTGAACGCGCCCAGCGCACCGACCACCGCGCGTCGCACCTTGGGCTGAGGCGTGCCGATCTCCGCCAGCAAAATCTCGAGCGCGTCGTCCGAGCGTACCTTGCCCAGCGCGCGCGCCGCCTCGACCCTCACCATCCAGGCTTCGCTCTCGTTCGACAGCGTCGTACCGAGCGCCTTCACGCTGGTAGGGTCGTTCTTCTTCGACAGCGCGTCGGCGGCCGTCCAGCGCAAGAGCGCGTTCGAGCCCTCGCTCAGCTGATGGCGAAGCATGTCGCCTGGCGCCTCGAACGTCAGCTTGCTGATCACGCGCTGCTCCGGGTCGAAGCCGACGTGCAGCGGGCGCTTGTCGAGCGGCAGGGTGAGCACGTCGTGGGCCTCCGTCACCAGCTTGTGATGGCGGGTGCGGGTGCCGTCGTTGTGCATGACCTCGATCTCGATGGGCAGCGCGAATATCGCGACTTCGCCGTGTTTTTGCGCCTGTTTCACCGCCACGCTGAGCAAGCCGTCGTCGTAGCTGACCTTGATCGACAGCTCGGGATGGCCGGGGCGATACACCCAGTGGTCGAAGAAGCGCTCGAGCGAGCGGCCCGACACCTCCTCGAACGCGCGCATCAAATCCGTCGTTTCCACGATGCCGAAAGCGTGTCGCTTCAAGTACTTCTGCACGCCCTCGAAGAAGACCGCATCGGTCAGCTCGCGCCGCAGCATGTGCAGGACCAAGCCACCCTTCTCGTACAGGTGACGATCGAACAAATCGATGGGCTCGGCGTAGTCGCGGCAGACGATTGGTCGCTGGTAGCGTCCGGCCGCTTCGCTCAAATAGGTGTCGACGTCGCCGGCGACCCCGTAGTCGTACTCGTCACGCCCCAGGCGCTGCTCGCGCTCCAGATGCTCGCAGAACGTGGCAAAGCCTTCGTTCAGCCAGGCATGCGACCAATCGCGGCAGGTGACGTAGTCGCCGAACCATTGGTGGGCCAGCTCGTGCGCGACCAAATCGTTGGAGTTGATGTCCAAGGCCGCGCGCTCGTCGAGGAGCACGTGCTCGTACAACGTGGTGGCGGTCGTGTTCTCCATGCCGCCGAAAATGAAATCGCTGACCACGACCTGCGAGTAGCGCTGCCAGGGGAAATCCACGCCGAAGCGCTGCGAGAAAAACTCCAGCATTCGCGGCGTTTCGCCCAAGCTGCGCGTCGCGCTGGCCGCCTGCCCCACCGGCACCAAATAGCTGATCGGCACGTCGCGCGTGCCCAACGCCGCCGAACGATCTTCCACCACGTCGAAGTGCCCGACCACGAGCGTGAGCAAGTAGCTCGGATGCGGCTGCTCGAGCTTGAAGCGGTACGTCCACGGGGCCTTGCCCCGGGTCTCGGCGCTGACGCGCTCGCCGTTGGACAACACCTGAAAGCCCGCGGGCACGGTAGCTTGGAGCTCGGTCGTCATTTTGACGTGCGGCTTGTCGACGCACGGAATGAAGTGTCGCGCGTCCTCGTCCTGGCACTGAGTCCAGGCCTGGAGCGGACGGTGCTTCACCTGCTCGTCGGGCGCCAAGAAGTACAGGCCGCGCTTGGGCGTCGCCTTGTAGTCGATGCGCAGCTGGCCGCGCTCGGGCAAACCTTCCAGCGCCAACACCTCCCCGTCGTAGCTGAAGCTGGCCGGCTTCAAACCCGTGCCGTCGTCCACGCGCACGCTCTCCAGCTCGAAGCCGATGGCATCGACGAGTAGCCCGCTCTCTTTCGGAGAGACGCGGCTGAAATCGAGCACCGCGCGCCCGCGCACCGACTTGGTCTCGAAATCGAGCGTCAGGTCGATGAACAGGTGGTCGATCCGGTATGGCCGCGAGCGCTCGTACTTGCGTTCGGTGCCGGCCAAGCTGAAGGTGCTCTTCGCTGCACCACAACCACAGCGCTCGTGGAGTCTCTGCGAAACCGTCATCGGGCCGGTACTATAGTGGCGAGCCGCCCCTGGTCGACCATGAAACCCCGAGATTTTCACAGGGCGGACAGAAGGGCAGAAGGTTCGGGGGGACGCGCCTCTGGCGCGAATCGAGAAACCGGCGCGCCGCCGGCAACCGGCGCCTGCCAGCAAATATCAGCGCTATGCCAGGCGTACCTCGGCTGCGGGTAAGATAGGCCTGTCGTGGCGCTCACGTTGACCGGCGAAGTCGAACGCATCACTTACGAAAGTGAGGCGACGGGCTTTCGTGTGCTCAAGCTGAGCTCGCTCGAGGGGCCGCAGGGCAAGCGCCGCAGCGTCACGGTCGTGGGCATGCTGCCGCCGGTCGGTAGCGGCGTGCGGGTGCGGGTCACGGGAGACTTTCGCCAAGATCCGAAGCACGGCGAGCAGTTCCGCGCCGACACGCTGGTGACGTTGGCGCCCGAGACGCTGGTCGGGCTCGAGCGCTACCTCGGCTCGGGCTTGATTCCCGGCATCGGCCCTGCCTTCGCCAAGCGCATCGTGGCCGCGTTCGGGATGGAAAGCCTGACCATGCTGGACCACGAGCCCGACCGGCTCAAGCTGATCCCCGGGATGGGCGAGCGGCGCATCGAAGAAGTCAAGAAGGCTTGGGCGTCGCAGCGCGCCATCAGCAACGTGATGCTGCTGCTGCAGACGCACGGCGCTTCGCCGGCTTTGGCCGCGCGCATTCACAAGCACTACGGCGACAACGCCGCCCGCATCGTGCAAGAGGCGCCGTATCGGCTGGCGATGGAAGTGCGCGGCATCGGCTTCAAGACCGCCGACCGCATCGCCAAGTCGCTGGGCATCGCCGGTGACCACCCGGATCGCGTGCAGGCGGGCGTGCTGCACGAGCTGAACACCTTGGCCGACCAAGGCCACGTGCTGTTCGAGCGCGAGCCGCTCAGCGACCGCGCCGCCGCCATGCTCGAAATCGACGTTGGTCACATCGGCCCCGCGATCGACAAGCTGTGGGCGAGCGGGCTGGTCGTGGTGGAGGATCAGGGCGTGTACCTGACGCGCTTGCACCGCGCCGAAACGGCCTTGGTCGAGGGGCTGGCGCGGCTTTTGTCGCGGCCCGGCCGAGTGCTGGCCGGCATCGAGAGCACCATCGAGCGCTTCGAAAAACACGCCAAGGTCACGCTGGCGCCGGCCCAGCGCGCCGCCGTCAAAGGCGCCGCCGAGCACAAGCTGATCGTCGTTACGGGCGGGCCCGGTGTCGGTAAGACCACGATCGTGCGCGCCATTTTGGACGTGATGAAACGCGCGCACCTGAACGTGCGCCTGGCGGCGCCGACGGGGCGCGCCGCCAAGCGGCTGTTCGAGGCCACGCAGCACGAGGCCACGACCTTGCATCGCCTGCTCGAGTACGACCCGCGCCAGGGCGGTTTCCAAGTCGGTGAGCAGAAGCCGCTGGAAGCCGACGTGGTCATCGTCGACGAAGCCTCGATGATCGACGTGCCGCTGGGGGCCTCCCTGCTGTCGGCGCTGCCCGACGCGGCGCGTCTGATCATCGTGGGCGACGCCGACCAGCTGCCGTCGGTCGGTCCCGGCGCGCTGTTGCGCGACATCATCGACTCCAACGTGGTGACGACGGTGCGCCTCAACGAGATCTTTCGTCAGGCAGGCGAGAGCCGCATCGTGCAAAACGCGCACCGCATTTTGCTGGGCGAGATGCCCGAAAGCGCCGATCCGGAGTCGCCGCGCGCCGACTTTTTCGTGGTGACGCGGCGAGAGGCGGAGGAAGCGGCGGAGACGGTCCGAGAGCTGGTAACTGTCCGTATTCCCAGGCGTTTTGGCTTCGACCCGCTACGCGATATCCAAGTTCTGACGCCGATGCATCGCGGTCCGGCCGGTACCACCGCGCTCAATCAAATGCTGCAGGCGGCGCTCAACCCGCACGGGGTATCCATCGAGCACCACGGCCAAACCTTTCGCGTCGGCGACAAGGTGCTGCAGCTCAAGAACGACTACGAGCGCGAGGTCCACAACGGCGACCTGGGCATCGTGACGCGCGTGAGCTTGGAGGAGCGGCAGCTGAGCGTGCGCTTCGACAACCGCGACGTGGAATACCAAGACGCCGACCTCGACATGCTCACCCTGGCCTACGCTACCAGCATCCACAAGAGCCAAGGCAGCGAGTACCCAGCGGTGGTGATTCCGCTCTTGACCGCGCACTTCGTGATGTTGTCGCGCAATTTGGTGTACACCGCCGTCACGCGCGGAAAAAAGTTGTGCGTGCTCGTGGCCGATCCGCGCGCGCTGAAATTGGCTCTGGGCGAGGTGCGCCGTGAAGAGCGCGTGACGCGCTTACGCGACCGTCTCCGTCACGCCCTCCGTTGAGCTACTAGACGAGCACGGCCTCGACCAGGCTGAGCATGCTGCGCGTTTCGGCGCCGGCGGGCGGATCTTGCCGCCACTCCCAGCTTTGCTCCGCCTTCACCTCGGCAATTTCCGGTAGGCGCTCGACGAGCCGTTCCACTGACAAAAGGTCGCTGGGCTCGCCGGCGGCGGCGCCCTTGCCGCCAGGCCCGCCGCGCCATTCCACTTGGCTCACGCTGCTGATCAGGACGGCGGACTTTGCGCGGCGCAAAAGCGCGTGAATGTGGTGTTGAGTCACCAAACAGCGCAAAAACGACAGGCTCAGCGAAAGCGGGGCGCGGTTCGGAGCCTGCGTGTCCCAGCCGCGCGCGGCCAGCGCCTCTGAGATGCATGGCGCGTAGCCATGGCCCAGCTCGGAGAGCAGCATGGCCGAAACGGCGAGGCTCGGCTTTTCCTCGAGGGCGCTCAGGCCGGCGCTGCCCGCGCTCACGTCGTAGCTCTCTATCAGCGAAAGCAGCGCGCTCTCACCGGCGGCCGGACCGCTGGCGTTGCCGACGGCGGTTTTCACGCCTTCGGCGAAAGCGGCGTAGCTACCGGTCACGTCGTAGCGCTCGAGCCGCACGCGACTCCGCTGTGCTTCCGGGATGGAGCGGCGCACCAGCTCTTCGAGCTGCGGCAAATCCAGGTCGCTCAGCGTGAGGCGCTCGAAGCGGGCGGCCAGCTCCGCCAGCGGTAGGTCGGGGCTGGCCAGCGCGCCGACGACCAACGCGGACCCGGGCTGAGCCGTGCGCGCGGCTTCCAACACGAAACGGCGCAGCTTGGCGGCGTGCTCGGGGGCGCTTGGTGCCGTCGAGGCGCGCGTCGCAAAACAGCCGAGACCGGCCGCGGCGCTGTCGGTCAGCTCGGGCGCAAACTCCCAGACTTGCTCGGCGTTTTGGCGCAGCTCGGCGTGCGCTTCCTCGATCGCCAACAAAGCGTCGCCGAAGCTGTAGTCGCCGAAATCGGGCGGCAGCTGCGAGCTTTGCAGCAAATTGGTGAAGGCCGCCAACGGCTCGAGCAGCGAGGCGTCGAACAACCGCTCGGCTTTCAGCACCGACTCGATGGCGCCGAGCGCGGCCACGCTCTCGCGACTGGCCTGATCGGCTCCGCGCCGTCGCATGGTCTCGTCCGAGAACTTGTGGAACATGCGCACGCTTTTTTGAAATCCGACCCGAGTCATGCTGGTGCTCACTCTATCAAGGCTTCTTGGCTTTGGCGTCGGCGGGGGCTTCGCTCAGCGGCTTCTTCACGCGATCGCTGGCGTTCAAGCCCGAAAGCACCTCGACGTTGATGCCGTCGGACAGGCCCAGCTTCACCTCCCGGCGGCTGAAGGCTTGCGGCGCCGTCTCCACTTCCACGAAAGCCTTGCCCTTGTCGAATTGCACGAGGCTCTCTTCGATGGCCATCACGCCGCGACGGGTGTCGAGGATGATGTCGGCGTTGGCGCTGTAGTTGGCGCGCACCAACACGCCCTGTTTGAGGGTCACCTTCGCCTTCACCTCGAACTCGATCGTGCCCTCTTTCTCTTTGCCCTTGGGCGCGATGTACTCGAGGTTGCCTTCGAGGTGCTCTTCGCCCAGCGCGCCGACGGTGATGGTGACGGGCATACCGGGGCTCAGCTTGCCCACCTCCGACTCGTCGACGCGGCCGAGAAAAATCATGTCGCCCATGTCGGCGATCGAGGCGATGGTGGTGCCTTCGTTGAAGTTGTTGGCTTCAATCACGCTCGAGCCTTCTTTGACCGGCACGTCCAGCACCATGCCGTTCACCGTCGAGTTGACCAGGTTGGAGACCTTGCCGGTGCGCTTGGAGGCGCCCTCTTTGATCAGCTCGCGGTTGCTCTGCGCCGTTTCCAGCTCTTGGCGCTTCAGCTCGAAGCCGAGCTTGAACTGGTTGAACTCGGTTTCGCCCATCAGCTTTTGGTCGAACAGCTGCTGATAACGCTGCATTTGGCTCTGCGCGTTGTCGTAGCCAATCTGCGCGGCGCGAATGGCCGACTCGGCGTTGTTCAGCGCCACCACGTTGGGAATGATCTGAATCTTGGCCAAAAGCTGGCGATCTTTCACGATCTGCCCGGCTTCGACGTACAGCTTCTCGAGCGTGCCCGACACGTGCGGTTTGATGGCAATCTCGCGGCGCGGCACGATCGCCCCCGGCGCTACCGTCTTTTTCACGATGTCCATCACGACCGGCTTGGCGGTCTCGAACACGATCGGCTTGGCCTGCGACTTTTGATACAAAAATAGCAGCGTGAGCACGAACGCGCCGACGATGCTCAGCGCAAGCAGCAAAGGGACGATGCGACGGATCATGGGACGATGCGGGGGAGCAGCGGGGGAAGGCTAGTCATTCGGATCTCAGAGCCTCGACGGGGTGCACCCGGGCGGCGTGGCGCGCGGGCATGATGGCAGCTATCAGGCCGGCGGCAATCAGCAGGATTTGAGCCGCCAACGCGGCCTTGAAGTCCACTTCGGGCCGGGAAACCGGGGCTTCGGGCAGCTTGGCAAGCACCTTGGCAAAGCCCTCGAGAGTGGCCACGGCCGCGACCAGCCCGACATAGCCGGCCAGCATCGTCAGCACGACCGACTCTTTGACGACCATGCGCACGATCGAGCCGGGGGTCGCCCCGAGCGCCTTGCGAATGCCGATCTCGCGCGTGCGCTCTTTGACCGTGATCAGCAAGATATTGCTCACGCCCAGCATGCCAGCGGCCAAAGTCAGCGCCCCGACCATCCACACGAACCAACGGATGCCGCGGAATAGTCCCTGAATCTTCTCGAACTTGTCGGCGGCGTTGAAGGAGCCGAAGGCTTGGTTGTCGGCGGGATGGATGCGGTGCTTTTCCGCCAGCGCGACCTTGATCGAGTCCTCGACCCACACCGCCGGATAAGTCGGATCGGTCCCGACCGTGAACCAGCCCACGCGATCCCGCTGGTTGAAGGCGTTTTGAAAGGTGGCGAAGGGAATGAACACGGTGGCGCTCAGCTTTTCGCCCTCATCGCCGAACTTCAGGCTCTTCACCTCGCCGACGATCAAGAAGTTGACGCCCTTGATCTGGATGTATTGGCCGACGGGGTCTTCGTCCGGCTCGAACAGCTCTTTGGTAACCAGCTGGCCGACGACCGCCACCTTCCGCTCTTCGCTCATGTCGAAGCGGTTGAAGAAGCGCCCGCGCTGGATCACCAGCGGCTCGACCAGGGGAAACTCGGGCACGTCGCCGACGACGTTGAAGTTGCCCGTTTTGGGGCCGCGCGTGATGTTCTGGCCGTCGCGCCAGCCGCCCAGCTGGAGGCGCGGCGCCACGTACAGGACGCCCGGTACGTGCTGGATGGTGCTGATGTCTTGGTTGGTGAATTTGACGTAACGGCCGGGCTGAAGGCCCTTGTACGGCATGCTGGTGCGCTGCGACCAAACGTAAACGCTGTGCAGGGCCATACCGCCCAGGCTGCGGACTACGCCGCGCTCGAGGCCGGCACCCAAGCCGAGCAGCACCATCAGCATGAACATGCCCCAAAACACGCCGCATGCCGTCAGCACCGCGCGCAGGCGATTCTTGCGCAGCGTCGACCAAACCTCTTGCCACGAGTCCAAGTCGAACATGCGCTACTCGCTCCGCAGCGCCACGATGGGGTTCACGCGTGCCGCGCGGTAGGCAGGGAAGAAGCCGGCCAGCGCGCCTGCGGCCATGATCAGCAACGTGGCGCTGACCGCCACCTGTAGGCTCACGCTCGGCTGGCGAAAGAACGGCGCGTCCGGAAAGCGCGCCGCCACCAGCTCGACCACGCCTACGCCCGCGACCAGGCCGGCGTAGCCGCTGACGCCGGTCAAGACCAACGCCTCGCCCAGCACCATGCGGATGATGGCGGCCGGCGTGGCGCCGAGCGCTTTTCGGATGCCGATCTCTTTGGTGCGCTCCGCCACCGAGATCAGCATGATGTTGCCGATGCCGACGATACCGGCCAGCAGCGTGCCCACCCCCACCACCCAGACGAAGATGCGAATCCAGCGGAAAACGCCAGTAATTCGCGTAAATTGCTCGAGGTTGTTGCCGATGCGCAACGCCCGACGGTCGTCCAAGGCAAAGCCGTGGCTCTTGGCCAGCGCCGCGCGCGCTTGCTCGGCCATGGCCTGGCTCTGCTCCACCGTCGCGTCACCGACGGTGAAGATCAGCTGGTGAATGATGTGCGGCTGGTTGTAAACGAGCTGCGCGGTGCTGATGGGCACGTAGATTTTGCGGAGCTCGTTCTCTCCGCCCACGTCCTCGAACTCGCCGACGACCTTGTAGGCCAAGCCGCGGATATTCACGTACTCGCCGATCGGATCGCGGTTGCCGAACAGAATCTCGCGCACTTTGCTGCCGATGACGCACACCTTGCGTTTTTCGGCCTGGTCATCGGCGTCCAAGTAGCGGCCGCGCGTCATCAACGTCTTTTCGAGGTAGCGATGGTCGGGGTGCACGCCCAATATGTTGAACGACGAGCGCTTGGCGCCGTACGTGACGCTGAACTCACCCCAGAGCCAGAAGCGGCCGGTCAAACGCTCGATGCCCGGCACGTTGCGCGGTAAATCGTCGAAGTCTTGGTTCTTGAATTGGATGGGTCGACCCGGGCTGCGGCCTTTGAACGGCACCGACGTCTTGCCGCCGCCAATCCAGATCGAGTTTTGGGCGTCGTCTCGAAATTCCCAATTGGTGCCGTTTTCCAGGCCATTTCCCGCGCCCAGCAGCACCACCAGCATGAACACCCCCCACGCCACCGACAGCCCCGTCAGCAGGGTACGGAGGGCGTTGCGGCTCAGCACGTCCCACAGCTCGAGCAGCGCCTCGATCATGTGGGGGCAAGCTCCGGCTGCTCGATGCGCCCATCCTTCAAGCGAATGGTGCGCGAGGTCAGCTCGGCAATGTCGTGCTCATGGGTCACGACCACGACCGTCATGCCCTGGGCGTTGATCTCGCGCAGCAGATCCATCAGCTGGTACGAGGTGGCGGTGTCGAGCGCGCCGGTGGGCTCGTCCGCCAACAGCAGCTTGGGTTGGGTGATGAGCGCGCGCGCCACCGCCACACGTTGCTTTTCTCCGCCGGACATTTCGGAGGGCAAATGCTCGGCCCGTGCCCCCAAGCCCACTCGCTCCAGGTACTCGCGCGCGAGCTTGTTGCGCGCGCGCCGCGAAACACCTTGGTAGTAGAGCGGCAAAGCGACGTTCTCGGCGGCGGTCTTGAAGCCGAGCAGATTGAACGACTGAAACACGAAGCCAATCAACCGGTTTCGGTAGTGCGCGGCTTCGCGTTCGCTCAAATCTCGAATCAGCTTGTCGTCCAGGTAGTAAGCGCCTCGGTCGTAGTCGTCCAAGATACCCAAGATGTTGAGCAGCGTGGACTTACCGGAGCCGGACGAGCCCATGATCGAGACCAGCTCGCCCGTTTCGATGCGCAGGCTGACGTCGCGCAGCACGCGCACGGCGGCCTCGCCTCGCCCATAGTCTTTTTGAATGCCTTCGATGCGAATCACGGAAACTCCCGGGATCTAGCACCGGGAGTTTCCGCGCTCAGCTCAGAGCTGGTTTTTTCGACCGTGGGCCCTACGGCGCCCCGCCCGCGCCGGCTCCGGGCTCGCCCCCGGCGCCTGCGCCACCCGCGCCAGCTCCGCCGGCCCCACCATTACCGGACCCCATACCGATGAATTCGACGTCGTCGATGGTCACGCTGGTGTCGTAGGGCGTGCCTTTGTCGGCCCAGGGCAGAATGAACTGCAAGCCGATGACGTCGGAGCCGTCGGTCGTTGCGCTAGCGGCAGGCTTGCCGCCTTTGAGATCGGCCCACTTGATCTCGACGGTGGTGAAGTCCGCCGTGACCGCGACCGGTACGCTGGGGGGCACGCAGGCGATATACCGCTGAGCGTCGGGCGCCAAGCAAGAGCCCTTGGTGCCGCTGGCCCATTCGTTCTGGTTCGTCTGCAGGGCAAAGCTGATCTTGCCCATCGGTGGGTCGCCCTTGATCTTGAAGCGCACGCCTTCGAACGACGAAGCGTCCGCGCAGTTTTGCACGTAGAGGCCGAAGCCGGAGTAGTCGGCGACGTGACCTGTGGCGGTCATCGTGCCATCGGCGAACGAGAGCTCGATGGCGGCGGGGTAAGTGAAAGTACCGCCCCAGAAATCCATCGTGCCCTGCTCGGTGGAGCCCCACTCGTACGCCGCGCCCGCCTCGGGAGCCGTGTCGAAATCGGCAATCAGCGCTGCGCCGGGCGCGACGCCCGGACATTCGGTGACGACTTGCACGGTGTTGCCGCCGCTGCCTGCGGTTCCGCCCGTGGTCGAGCCGCTGCTGCCGCCGGTGGAGGAGCCCGCGATCCCGCCGGTCGTCGACGAGCCGCTGGAGCC
>JBEQSW010000461.1:0-6426 GCA_040348565.1 Myxococcales bacterium
TTTTGGTTTTGGTCCTCCAAAAACAAAAATGCGTTCTAGCCTCCCGTCCTCCCGTCCTCCCTGTGAAAAAATCTCGGAGGTTCTCGACACGACCCGTCAGCAGGGCAGCAGCCCGAGGCGTTCGCGCGGGGTGGCCTGGCGACGCCACGGGAGTTTCTGCAAGAGATCTGCGGCGCGGCAGCCCAAGATGTGATGAATCCTTAGGAGCTGAGCACTGGCGAGAAATGACCCAAGGCGCGGCGGAAACGGGATCATAGTGCGACGTCGACAGGCGAGCGCGAGCCTGCCAAATTGACGCGATGCAGCCCGTGCTTTCCGCTGAGCAAATGCGCGCGTTCGATCGGCGCGCGACCGATGTGCTGGGCGTGCCGAGCCTGGAGCTGATGGAGAATGCTGGCTCGGGCGCGACCGAAGGTATTCAGCGATTGCTGGCGGGGGGCGACGAAGGTTCGCCGCGTGTCGTGGTCGTTGCGGGCGCGGGCAACAACGGCGGCGATGGCTTCGTAGTCGCGCGGCGACTGACCGTCGCGGGAGCGCGCGTGAAGACGTTCTTGGCGCTGCCGGCGAGCAAGCTTTCGGGAGACGCGCTGACGAACCATCACGCGTTGGTCGACATGGGCGCCACCGTCATCGAGCTGTCGAACGACACGGAGCCGCTATTGGCGGCGCTCGCCCAAGCCGACATGGTGGTCGACGCGCTGTTCGGCACCGGGCTCGATCGCGAAATTACGGGCTTTCTGGCGAGCGTGATCGAAGTCATCAACGCGGCGCCGACGACGTGTTGCAAGGTCGCGCTCGACTTGCCGTCGGGGCTGCACGCCGATTCGGGGCGCGTGCTGGGCGTGGCCGTGCAGGCCGACTACACCTTCACGTTCGCGCATCCGAAGCTCGGGCTGTGCACGCCGCGCGGCTCCGCCCTCGCGGGCCACGTGGAGGTGTGTGACATCGTTCAACCGACCGATCCGAGCGCGACCGGCATTTCGGCCGAGATCGTCGAAGCCGCCGACATTTTGCGCCAGGTTTCCCGACGCACCAACACCGTGCACAAAAGCTCGGCGGGGCGGGTGCTGGTGGTTGCCGGGTCGCCGGGCAAGCTGGGCGCGGCGCTGTTGTCGGCTCGCGGCGCGCAGCGAGCCGGCGCTGGCCTGGTAACGATCGCGACGTCACCAGCCGCCGCCGACGCGCTCGATCATCGAGTGCTCGAGATCATGACCGCGCGCATCGATCCGGCTTCGCCCGAGGCCGCGCTGCAGCATGTGCTGGCACCCGCCGACGCGGTCGTGGTGGGGCCGGGCCTGGGGCTCGACGCTGCCGCTCGGCGCGTGGTGGAGGCGGTGGTGTTCGGCTACGAAGGCCCCAAGGTGGTCGACGCCGACGCCATCTCGCACTTTGCCGGTCGCGCAGGTGAGCTCTCGCGCGCCCGAAACGTGGTGCTCACTCCGCACGCGGGCGAGCTCGGGCGTTTGCTCGGCATCCCGTACGAACAAGTCGAAGATGATCGTTTTGCCGCCGTCGCGCGCGCGGTCGAGCTCACGTCGGCGGTGGTGCTACTCAAAGGTCGCTTCAGCATCGTGGGAGCGCCCGGCGTGTTGCCGCTCGTCAACCCCACGGGTGGGCCAGTGCTGGCCACGGGCGGCTCAGGCGACGTGCTTTCCGGCATCATTGCCGCGCTTTCGTGCGAGCTCGGGCCGCGCGAGGCCGCATCCGTGGGCGCTTACCTGCACGGCGCCGCCGGTGACGCGTGGGCCAAGGCCCGCGGCACTGACCGCGGGCTCTTGGCGCACGAGCTGGCCGACGAGCTGCCACGCACGCTGGGCGAGCTGTTGACCAAGACGGCTGCAAACTGAGCGGCTACGGCGCGCTGATCTCTTTTTCTAGCTCGTCGAGCTTGGCGTTGAGGTTGGCGCTCGTCAGCTCTTTCTCGGCGTCGGCTTCGAATTCTTCTTCGACCGGCAAAGAGTCGACGTCCACGGGGGCCGGAGCTGCCGCTGCTACGGGCGCTGGCGCGGGGGCGGGCGGTGTCGCGTCGGCGCTCGACTGCGCGGGGGCGGTGGGCGCTTCTTCCTTCTTGTTGCACGCCGCGAGCGCGAGCAGGGTGAGGCCCAAGGCGAGGGGATACATGTGCCTCATTTGGCAGCTCCTTGGGCGCTGTCGGCCGCAGCCGGTGCAGGGGCGGGAGCTGGCGCGCTGGCCGCGGCCGAGGGCGCCGGTGGTGTTGGCATCGACTTCAGCCGCTCCATCACGCGTTCGTGCCGCTCGTTCTCTTTGTCGATGAGCTTCGAGATCCGCTCGGTCACTTTGTCTTTGTCCTTTGCTTCCGTTTCGGCCAGAACCATCGCGCGATCCAAGAACGCCATGCGGCGCGCGTGAATTTTTAGCTCTTCGCGCGCCGAGGGCATACCGAGCGCGTTGCCCCAGCGACGGCTCAGCTCTTGGCGATGCTCCTTGCCGCGCTCCCCGGCGGTCTCGTGCAGCTTGGCCAGCTTGTCCTTCAGGTCGCCTTTCTTCAGCTTGCCCGACTTCAGATCTTCGCGAAGCTGTCGCATGGCGTTGCGAAACCCGTCGTGCCCGTGTCGGTCCGACTTGTCGTCATCGATGCCGGGGGCGCCGTGCTCACCCTTCGGACCCTTGTCCGACTTGGCTTCGTCTTCGGGTCGGCCATGGCCGGGTCTGCCGTCGGGTTTGCCAGGCTCGCCGGGTTTGCCGTCCGGTCTGCCGTGCTTCGGATCGGGGTGTTTTTCCGAGGGAGTTGGCGGGCCTTCGCCGCGCGCCGCCGCCGGCAGCAGCGAAAGCGAAAGCGCGCAGGCGCCCAGTGCGAGAAAATAGTGATTCTTCATGGGGTTTCCGGGTTTGAGTGACGACGCCCCCCGACTCCCCGCCCTTCCCGACGATCACCCTAGTCCAAAAGACAAGGAGGCAGGACGAGTAGGTTGCGGCCAGGCGCTATTGCCAGATTGACACCGAGGGTGTGTCGCCCGGGACGCGGAGCAGGCAGAAATTCCCGCATTTGGCCGGCTGACGCTGCTGGCACAGGCCTTGCGATAGCGAGCCCTCGGAGGTTCGAAGGTCATGTCAGCGAGCACGGTTTCGATTCCAGCGCCCCAGTCCAGCGAGGTGCGGGCCCGATTGACGGAGCTGTTGCCGCAGCTGCGGTTGCGCGCGCTCAAGCTTTGTCGCGATCGCGACGCCGCCGACGACTTGCTGCAAGAGACGGCGCTGCGCGCGCTCTCGTTCGAAGCCAGCTACAAGAGCGACACGAACGTCAAAGCTTGGCTCTACCAAATTTTGTTCAGCGTCTTCATCACGCGCTGCCGTCGTCGTCGCCGTGCCGGTCGCTTCATCGCCGAGCACGCTCAAGATCCCAACCTGTGGTGTGGCAGCCGCGACGACCTCCGCCCGAATGAGGGCTTGAGCCCGCCCGTTCAGCACGCCATTCGGGCTTTGCCGCACCAGTTTGGCCAAGTCGTCGTGCTCGTCGACCTCAACGACATGAGCTACGGCGAGGCCGCCGAAGAGCTGGGCGTGCCGATCGGCACGGTGATGAGCCGCCTGCACCGCGGGCGGCGGCTGCTCGCCGGCAAGCTCTCGCCCGAAGCTCCGCAGCAAGCGGCGTGAGAGGGCTTCGTTACGGTCGCGAGGCGACGCGCCGGTCCGCGTCGCTCTCGAGTGCTGGTTCCGCGTCGTTGGACGCGTGCTCCGCGGAACCGGTGGCTTCGACCCGCAATCGTGACGGCGCCGCTCCGAGCTTGCGGCGCTCGCTCTCGAGCGCGCGCGCCGACGAGCCAAGCGCGAGCGCAATACCGGCATGGGCAACGAGCACCAGTCCCCAGAAGAACACCGAAAACAGCACCCACCACTCGCCCGGGGTGGTGAGGTAGTTGACGGTGAATAGCAGGCCATTGACGACAGCGAAGGCAGCGGCATGGGCCGCCAGCCACTTTTGCTGGCGTGATTTCAGGGCGCGGCCCGCCTCAGCGTCGAGCTTGGCGCGCGAAACCTCCGCCGCAGCGTGCCCCATGGCCTCGGGCGATACCCCCACCTGTTCGCCGATTGCCAGTAGCTCGGCGTGCGAGATGCCGGCGGCGTCGGGCGTCTGTTTGGCGAGCGCGCGCTCCAAGATCTCACGCAGTTCGACGTCGGAATACTTTCGTTCGTCGGGCATTGACGGACCCTAGCACCGGGTCCGATTCTCGAGCTGGAAGCGCCCTCGTGGCGAGTCGAATTTGCAGTGGGGACGTAGCTGCTTAGTAACTTCGCATGTGGCGTGTGGAGACCGTTGACGAGCAGGCGGCGGTAACCGATGGTGCGGTCATGGAGAGGCTGCTTCGGCGTTCGCACGCCACGGGTTTGCGTTGGGTTGCGTTGTCTTTGGTCGGTCTGGGCGTCGCTGCGGCGTGCTCGGACGATCCTGCCGAGCCGGGGCAAGAACCCGGGGCGGCTGGCCAAGCGGGGGAAAATGCCGCGGGTGCCGGTGGCACCAATACGGCGGGGAACGCTGGCAAGTCAGCGGGAGGCACCGCCGTGACGTCGCCCGGCGGCGCGGGCGGCACACCCGAGGGCGGAGCCGGCGCGGGAGCCGGGGCGGGAGGTGTAGGCGGTGAGCCTCACGTCGCCACGCTGGGCGAACAATGCACGACGTGCGCGGCCAGCGAGTGCACCGACACGCTGGCAAGCTGCAATGGCAGCGCCGAATGCGGCGCCTGGCTCGGCTGCGTTATGGCCTGCGACTCCGCTGAATGCGTTGCTGGCTGTGACGCCGACAACCCCGACGCGGCGCGCGTCTACGCTGACGTTTACGACTGCATGTGCAGCTCGTGCCAAGCCGACTGCAGCCCGGCCGGTGCCTGCCAGAAAAAGACGTGCGTCGACGACAATCCGCTGCCGGTGACGACGACCATCCCGCCGACGTTGGCCGAGACGGGGTTGTTCGCGACCATCGCTGGCGCCGGCGGTGAGGGTGCGGGCGGCGCGGGCGGCGCCGGTGCGGGCGGCGGCGAGCTGGCGATGCCGATCGCCTTCGCGCCGTACGTGCGCTCGTTCGAGCCCAAGTATCCGCTGTGGGCCGACGGCGCCATCAAAGACCGTCACGTCTACATTCCGAAGTGCTCGACCATCGACACCAGCGACATGGATCACTGGAAATTCCCAGTCGGAACGCGGTTTTGGAAGACGTTCTTGATCGCCGACAAGCCGGTCGAGACGCGCATGCTGCATCACTTCGGACCGGGTGAGGACCAGTGGCTGTACGCCACCTATCAATGGAACGACACCAAGCCCGACGACCCGACGGCTGCGCTTTCGGTGACGACTGGCGTCGTCGCGGCCGGCACCGGTCACGACATCCCGGCGCAGGGGCAATGCATCAATTGCCACGCCAAGCTCTCCGAACGCGTGCTTGGGTTCGGTGCCTTCCAGCTCAGTCATACCGCCAAACCCGGACAGCTCGACATCAAGAAGCTCAGTGACCTCGGCTGGCTGAGCGACCCGGCGCCCGATGGCTTCGAGGTACCGGGCACGCCGACGCAACAGGCCGCGCTCGGATACCTGCACGGCAACTGCGGCGGCTGCCACAACCAGGGTCAGAGCATTCCAAACGCCGAGAACCCGCTGTTCCTGCGGCTGCTCACGGGGCAGAAGACCTACGCCACGACCGACGCCGTGCTCAAGACGGTCGGAGTCACCGTGTCGAGCGGCCTGGCCGATATCGCGGGCATGCATCGCATCGAACCCATGAGCCCCAGCACGAGCGCGCTGTTGATTCGCATGCAGTGGCGGGGTGACTCCAAGCCAACGCTGCAAATGCCGCCGAAGAACACCACCAGCACCAAGATCGCCGACACCGAGGGCGGCGTAAAAGCCGTGACCGATTGGATCAACTCGATCCCGCAGTGACAGCGGCCCTGCCGTGAGCTGACGTAGGCGCTCGGATGTTCAGTCTCCGGGCGCCGACGCGAAACTTGACCTGGTCGCGCGCGCGCCGTGAAAATGCGCGTCGTGCCGGATTCGATTCAAGCTGCGCCGACTGGGCGCGCCAAGTGCCGAGGTTGTGGCAACGCGATCGCCAAGGGCGAGCTGCGCTTCGGGGAAACTGGGCCCAACTCCTTCGGCGAGGGTGAAGCTACGAGCTGGTTTCACCTTGCTTGCGCGGCGCTGATGCGACCGGAAAAATTGCAGCCGGTGCTCGAAGCGACGACCGACGAGCTCGCTGAGCGCGACTGGTTGCTGGAGACCGTGAGCTTCGGCATCGAGCACCGGCGCTTGCCGCGGCTGTTGCGGGCCGAGCGCGCCAGCTCGGGGCGCGCGCATTGCCGCTCGTGCCGCGAGCTGATCGCCAAAGGTGAGTGGCGCTTTGCGCTGCTGATGTTCGAAGAAGGGCGCCCGACGCCGATTGGCACGATTCACGCGAGCTGCGCCGAGGCTTACTTC
>JBEQSW010000474.1:0-25692 GCA_040348565.1 Myxococcales bacterium
ACGCGCCGACGCGCCCCTATCCCTCGACCCGGGCGCGACCCTGATCGAAGCGTTGAAGCTGTGGACCTACGCCTGTGTTTTGACCGCTGGCGCGAGCTTGGCGAGCCGTCGCCGGGCATCATTGGGAGCGCTCGTGCTTTGCGGAAGCGCCCTCCTGCTGGCACTCGTAACGCTCGCGCACGGTATTGCCGATGCAACCCAGGTTTTCGGCATCTACACGCCGCGTTTGGGCGGCAAGGGTTTTCGCGTTGCGCCGCTGATCAACCCCAACAACCTGGCCGGCTATCTCAACCTTGGGTTTGCCGCAGGTCTGGGCCTGTTGGCAACGGACGAACCACCCTTACCACGTTGGCTCATCGCGCTTTCGCTCACCCCCATCGTGGGCATGTGCGTGCTGACGGGGTCGCGCGCCGGGATCGGCGGTCTCGCCCTCTCCTTGCTGCTCGCCTACTGGCTACTGAAACCAAAAGCCGACGAGACCCGTGACAAGCGCCGGCTCTTTCGCCAATCCGTAGGCGCCGCAGCGTTGGTGCTCGCGGTCGCGGTCGCGCTCGCAGGCGCTGCGTCGGGTACCCGACTCTGGCATCTCCTCTTCGAAGACAATCTTTCCAAGTTGCGCCTTGCCTCCGCCGCGATCCCACTCGTGCGGCAATACTTCTGGCTGGGCATCGGCCGCGGGGCGTTCGAGAGCGTGTTTCCTGGGACGCACACGGCGCCTGACAACTCCATCTTTTCCCATCCCGAAAATTTCCTACTCCAATGGGCTTCCGAGTGGGGTGTCCCCATCACGCTGCTGGCGCTCGGCGGTATCCTTCTCGTCCTCAGGCGCGGGCGCTTGGGTCCCGGCGAGAGTCGTGTGCGGCGAGCTCTGCTAGCGGGAATTTTAGCCCTCGCCGCACAAAATCTATTCGACTTGGCTTTCGAGATCCCCGGCGTCGTGATCGCCTTGATGGTTGCGGTGGCCTTTGCCCTGCGCCCCGGCGAAGCCGGCGGCGCGGCCGAGCGCCGGCCGTCACGCGTCCCCCGCGCCGCGCAGGCTGGCGCCGTGCTCTTGGTCGGACTGGCGGTGATCGGAGTGGCATGGCGCGGAGGGAACACCTCGTTGACGATGGATCGGGACTTGGTTCGCAGCGCCCTACCTACGAAATCGGGCGACACCGCGCAGTACACCGAGTTCGCGACCGCGGTGCGCGCGGCCATGGATAGGCACCCTGCAGAGCCATATTTCCCCCGTTTGGCCGCGCTGGTCGAGTGGCGGTTCAGGCAAAATCCACTTCGTTTCGTCAACCGCGCGCTCGAACGGGGACCGAGCGAAGGGCGCACTCACTACCTGCTTGGGCAGATTCTCGCGGCGCGAGGTCTAAAGGCCCAAGCGCTCCTGGAGTTGCGCTCGGCGGCGGAGTTCGAGCCCTCCTTGGTAAGTCGCATCGCGGCCGTGGTCCTCAAGCTCACGCTGGACGGCGCCGAGCTCAGCCGGGCGGCCCCTGAAGGCGCCAACGGAGCGCCCATGCTGCTCGCCCTGGCGGGACGACTTCCACGCTCGTCCGAACCAACCGCCCTCGCGCTTATCGAAGAAGCCTTGCAGCGGGATCCTGCCAATTCCAAAGCGCGAATCCGGCTGGTCAAAAGACTCGTGGCGTCGTTGGCAGACCAAGGCCCGACGTGTAGCGACGCGGCGCGGGAGCGCTGCATCCAGAGCGCCAAGGCCCAGTTGGCGGCGCTCGAGCACCTGCGCCCTCCGCTCAACGACTTGGCCACGTTGCGGGCTAGTTTCTTGCTCGCCATCGGGCAGATCGACGAAGCGCTCCGCAGTATCGACGGCGCCTGCGCCCAAATGGACGACCGGTCCGCGTGCCTCAGCGTCTGGCTCCAAGCTGTGGCCAAGAGCCGCGACGGAGCCGCTTTGACCCGGGTGGCCCGAGCGGTTCAAACCCAGATTTGCCCCAACGAAAAGGGGTGCCCCAACTTGCTTTGGGCAACGGGGGAAGTCGCGCTGAGCCTAGGCAACGTCGAGCTCGCCTTGGGCCAGTTCGAAAAGGCCGCCGCGGAGGACAGCACGTCTGCTCGCTGGCGGGGTGTGTCCCACCAGGCCACCAAGGCGGGGTATCCGGGCCGCGCCCTTCGCGCTATGGAGCGGGCGGTAGCACTGGCCCCGAGGGACATGGCGCTGGCGAACGAACGCAACGCATTGCGTCAGAGCGCCCTACGTGCGATTCATTGAACCCGCGCGGCAGCAGTGCATCAGATATGTCGGCTTTTGTCGGACCCGACGACGGAGTTTTAGCTTTTGGCACCCAATCCCAGCATTTTCCCGAACCAGCTGCCACCGGCGGACTCTGGCGCGTCCTCCATCTCGCTCTCCGCGCTCGTTGCCTCGGTGCGCAAGCACTGGCTGATCGTGGTCATCGTCACGATCGTGGTCGGACTTGCGTCCGCCTTCTACACCATGGGGCAAACCCGCGTTTATCAGGCGCAGGGCACCATCTTGTTCGACCAACCCCTGCGACCCCTCGGTAAGGAGGTCCAGACCGTGGTCGACATGAGCGGCGACTACCTGAACAAGAAGGAATACTACAAGACGCAGTACTGGGTGATTCAGTCCCAGCGGCTTTCAATCGGGGTCGTTCAGCAGTTGGGGCTCCAGCGCGACGCGGCGTTCCTCACGAATTCTCCCCCCGGGGCAAAGCTGCCCCCCTACAGCGTCCCTGTCGAAGACGCGGCGCGACGTCTCCGCTATCGGCTCGAGGTCGAGCCCATCCGCGACAGCGCCTTGGCCACCGTCAGCTTTAGCGACGCCGATCCGGCCCGGGCGCAGCGCATCCTGGGCACGCTGATGGACTTGTACGTTCAAAGCAATCTCGACGACGCGCTCGACGCCATGAACGTCGCTGGCGACTGGCTCGGAAACCAGGTGCAGTCACTGAAGACCGAGCTCGAGGCCAGCGAGATGGCGCTCCACGATTACAAGAAGGACAAGAATATCCTCTCGGTTTCGATGGACGACCAATACAACATGCTTCGCGGCGAGATTCAGCAGCTCAACGCTTCGTTGACCACCAATCGCGCTGCCCGCGAGCAAATTGCGGCCCGGCGCGGCGAGCTGCTGAAGATCAACCCTGAAGATCCGTCATCCGTTCCTGCCACTGACTTGTTCAACGACCCGCTCTTGGCGAGGCTGAGAAGCGACTACATCGCCGCCACCACTCAAAAAGAAGTGTTGTTGGCGTCTGGCAAGGGGACCAGTCACCCGCAGGTGGCCGCAGCCCAAGCCCAGGTCGACACGACGAAGACCGCCTTGCTGGACGAGGTTCGCAATGTCCAAGGTGCCGTAGACCACGACTTCAACGTCGCGTCTCGCACGGTCGCTGGTTTGACCGGGCTGTTGGAAGACGCCAAACAGCGCGCGTTGGAGCTCAATCTCCTCGAGATTGAGTACAACCGCATGGCACGTGCGAAGGAAAACAACGAGAAGCTCTACGGCATCGTCACGGAGCGCTCGAAAGAAAACGATCTGACGCGAATGCTTCGCTTCAACAACATCCACATCGTGGATCGGCCAATCCTTCCACGTCGCCCCATTTCGCCCAATGTGCCTCTGAACATCGGCAGCGGTATCGCGTTGGGGCTCGCGCTAGGGCTGATAGGCGCCATCGGCCGCGAGCAACTGGACCGCACGCTCAAAACTCCCGACGAGACGGAACGCGAGCTGGGCCTGCCCTTCCTAGGGTTGTTGCCGTTGCTCGACACCCACGTGGCGCCTCGCAAACCATACGGTCGAAGCCGGCGCCGGCGAGATCCGGTGGAGCCGCCCCCGGACAAAGACGTACCGCCCGAGCTGATGGTACACGTGCGCCCCACGAGTGGGCTGGCCGAGGCCGCACGCGCGGTGCGTACCAACGTGCTCTTCATGTCTCCTGACAAGCCGTACCGCACGTTGCTGGTCACCAGCGCTGCTCCCGGCGAGGGTAAGACCACCGTTGCGTGCTGTCTTGCGGTGGCCATATCCCAAGCGGGCAAGAGCGTGATCTTGGTCGACTGCGACATGCGTCGCCCTCGCGTTCACCGGATCTTCGGGCTCGACAACGACATCGGCGTTACCACCGCAATCCTGGACGCCGACTCCCTGGCGGCGACGGTGCGCCCCACGAGCGTGCCTTCGCTATCCGTGCTGACGACCGGACCCATTCCGCCCAATCCGGCCGAAATTCTGCACAGCGACGCTTTCGAGCGGCTGCTGGCCAACCTGCAAGAGCAGTTCGATGCCGTCATCATCGACAGCCCGCCAATTGCGCCGGTGACCGACGCGGCGGTGCTTTCGAAGCGTGTCGACGGCACCATCCTGGTCGTCCGCGCGTTCGGCACGCGCAAGGACGTAGCTCGCCGCGCCGTCCGCGCGTTGCGCGACGTAGGCAGCAACATCGTGGGCACCATCCTCAACGCCGTGAATTTCGAGGAGCGCGGCTACGGCGGCTATTATCAATACTACTACTACCGCAAGGCAGGCTATGGGCCCGATCGCGTTCCTCCCGCCAAATCTTCGCCGGACGCCAGTACGTGACCTCGCAACTCGGTAACATCCTCCGCAACGCCGCGCGGCCCGGCTACCTGTTGACGATGGCGCAAAAGGTCGCCTTGCGCGCGGACGACTACCTGCACCGCAGCGATCCGCGGGCCGTGCGGCTGTGGTGCGCCGGCCTCGCCGAGTCCGTCGATGCCTATGCGCAGGACCGCAGCAGCGAGCTGTGGGACGAAGCCAAAGACTTCACCGACCGCTTCCGCGTGGAAGCCGAGCGCAAGCTGCAGCAGTTGGGCGTCGGCCTCGGGGGCGGTGGCCACTACGAGCTGCTGTATTTCCTAACCCGTTGGAAGCGCCCACGTACCGTGCTTGAAACCGGCGTGGCGGCGGGATTCTCGAGCGCCGCGATCCTGACCGCGCTCGAGAAGAACGGTCAGGGAGAGTTGAAGTCCAGTGACTTTCCGTACTTCCGGCTCGAGCGCCCCGAGCGCTTCATCGGCTGCCTAGTAGAAGAGCGCCTTCGCCCGCGCTGGCAGCTCGAGACGAAAGGAGACCGGGTGAACTTGCCCAAACTCCTGCGCGACGTGAGCGAGGTCGACTTGTTTCACTACGACTCCGACAAGTCACACTTCGGCCGCCGTTCAGCGATGGCTCGGCTCGAACCGAAACTGGCCAAGCAAGCGGTGCTGCTGATGGACGACATTCAGGACAACTGGTATTTCCGGGAATACGTCGACAAGCTGGCGGTGCCGTTTCGGGTATTCGAATTTCAAGGCAAGTACCTCGGCCTCGTCGAGCGGTCGTAGAAACACTACTGAATGGCGATGACGTCGCCCTCTTCGAGCCGTGGCACGACGAAGGTGACGCCGGCGGGCGTGTTCGTAAACGGGAGATCACTGCGTAGCTCGAGCGACCGCACCCGCTTGACTGACGACAACGAAGGGACCGTCACCTGTACGTCGCGCGCCGGTGCCAGCTGCACGAACTTGACGAGGCCTGCCGCCTCGGGATGACTCGCTTGATCGCGGTAGGCCCAGTTGATCAGCGTCAACGCATGGCCGGCGCCGTCGGCCGTCTTCAGCAAGACCGCCTCTACGAGCGGGTCAGAGCACCTGAGCGCGGCGTCGTCCGTGAGGGGGCCCACTACCCAGGCACGACGCCCGGGCTCGAAGTCGCGACGCATGTCGAAGCCAGCGCGTAGAACGGGGGCAGCATATTCCACGCCGACGAAGGCCCCGAAGAGCCACGCTTCACCTGCGCCATACCCATGCTTGACGACCGCGGGAGAGCCATCGGCAAATGTCGCGACGATGTCCGCCGCGCTACGTGGTTTGAGCACTTCACGGCCGACCATCAGTGGCAAGTCGACGGCGCTGTTCGCTCCGTGCAAAGCGTCACGGGCGGCGCACGGGGTCGGCGGCTCGCTGGCAGGCAGCTGGGTGATGCTTCCTAGCTGACCGGCGCGATACGGCGGAACCGCGCACCACATCTCCGGCGCCGAGCGTTCCGCGACGCCGAATACGGGCCAGAGGGAGGCCATAGGCGCGTTGGACTCGTCACGCGCGAGCCCGAACCCACTCGTGACGAGCCTCCCACCCTTCTGAACGTAGTCGGCCAAGGCCTTCGCCGCCCGGGTCTCGATGTGAGTACCGGTAACGTAGATCGCTGCGTAGCGACTGAGGTCCAGCTCCTGGAGGAAGCGCTCGTCCAGCGGATCGACGGCGATGTGCTCGTGCTGAAGGGCCGTGTAGATCCACTTTCCGTTCTCGAGCGCGGCGGCCTGCGGCAAATTGTCTTTGCTCAATGCGGTCCAAGCCCAAGTCGTCTCGGGTCTTACGATTGCCACTCGGGGTGCCGAAGCCAATGTCGACCCAAACAAGCTCGTCTCGGCCGCGCCGAGCAAATGTGCGGCCTTGCTCGTGAGATCGAGAGCCTTGGGCTCGGCCGAAAACGAGTCACCTTTCCAGTAGTCCGGCCCGTAGGTGTACCAGTAGATCATGCTGTCGCCGCGAGACAGCGCTGACAGCATGCGCTGCACCGGCGCGCCACGGTGCGGTTTGATGTAGATGCCGGTCTCGACGCCGAGCTCGCGCTTCAGGACGCGTTGCACGTCCGTCAAGTAGCTGTCCCAAGGCCACGCCCGCGCGTCACGGTTGGAGGTTTCCCAGACGAAGGCGTTGTCGGCGTGCCGGTAAAATTCGAAGTAGTCGAGACTGCTACCATTCGAGACAAAATTGTTTCCGCGCAACGCGTAGGAATAGATCTTGGGCTGAGTCGCGCTGGCGTCTTTGTTGACGCGCGCGAGCTCGTCACGTAGCGGGGTGAAGAGCGACGCGGAAGCCACGTTGAGAAATTTGCGGGTGTAGTAGGCGCGTCGCGAAAGGCCGCGATCCCCAACCCAGGTTTGCGGGCCCTTCCAGATCGACAGGGGTCGGACGTCATCCCACTTCTTTGCTGCCAATTGCTCGGGTGTCAGTCCTTCCGATTTCAGGTAGTCCACGAAGCCCTTGCGGCAGCGCTCGCACGTGGTCAGATGCTCCTTGCCGTTGTCTGACAGGTCGGTCACGGCGCCGATTTCGTCCACGGTCAGCACCCATGCTTCTTCGCCATTGGCGGCGCGAGCCCGCTCCAGCGCTTTCTCGATGCCTTGCCGTTGTAGCTCCCCGACTTGCTTGCCGAACGGGCATCCCGCCTCGTGCTCGGTGTCACGGTCTTTGCGGATGCGCGGCACGGGGTAGCCGACAGGGCCCACGAGCCGTGCGTGCCACTTCCCTCCCGCCGCTGGCCCCGCGCGAACGACGAAGTCGGGCGCAGCTCGAAGTCCCGTCACACCCAATTGCAGCAGATTGTCTAGCTCGACACGAACGACGCTCGCATCCGACGACCGCACACCGTAGCCCCACGCCTCGCCGTAGCCTCCCAGATCACTCACCACCGAATAACGACGTGGCAGCGGCTGCGAGAACCAAGGCAGCTGCCGCAGGCGCTGTTGGCGCAGCCCCGCAACCTCGGCCACCGTCGCTAGACGGTCCACGTAGCCGTCTCGACGCGAGCCAGGTACGACCAACGTAATGGTCGCCCCTTCCGGACTGGGCGCGCGCAACGTCCGCAGCACCTTGCCGTGGTGCGAGTGCTCGAGCTCGAATACCGCGTTGTGGGAAAAGCCGACCAGCTGGGTCGAACCCTTGGCGATGGGCTTGCCACGAGTCCCCGCGGAGATGGTGAAGTAGGTGTCGTGCGCCACTTCGCCGGGCAAGACCGCACCCAACGTGAGGGGTGCCGACCACTCACCGAGCTGGAGCTGCTCGGCGCCCGAAACGGCGGCGAAGCGCCCGCGACGAACGGCTCCACCTAGCCCCTCCCCGCCTTGTCTCCACTGGACCGCAACCGGCTCTGCCGGCTCGATCGACACTACCCGCAAGCGAAGCTGCGTTTGCTTCACATCCACGTCGGGCGGCAGCGGCTCCCCATCGAAGCCGGCCGGCTTGGCAGCGTGGGCCAGGAGGTTCTTGTCGGGCTCCGCCGACCTCGAACGCGGCGAGGTCGGCAACGAGCCCTGCCTGACTGCCGTTTGAGCGTTTCCCGCTCTAGCACAGTGGACGAAGCCCCCCGCGAGCACGGTCACGGTGGCCCACACCGCTGCACCAGCGCTCGTCCGGCGTGCCATGGTGCCACGCGCCTCGCCGGCGAATTTAGGCATCCAACCGTCCCTGTGTCGTTGGGCGGCGCCGCGCGCCAAACATCGCGAGCCCGAGCAACGCAAGGAGTGCCCCATGCGCCGCAGCAGGCTCGCCTCGTGGAACTCTGCAGTCGCAACCACCACCTTGCGTGACGCCCGCAGCCTTGCCAGCGTCCCCACCCTCCCCCGCATCCGCGCCCGCCACTCCTCCATCCGGGTTGCCGCCCGGCGCATCGGGCCCGGCGCCGCCTTTCCCGACGCCCCCACCGGCCCCGGCGGCAGCTTCCTCGCCGTCATGATTTTCGACGCTGATCGTCACCTCGGCGAAGCACGTCTGCCCCGAGGTATCCTGCCCGGTCATGCGAAGCACATGAGGCCCATCCTCAAGGTCGCGGGTGTCGAAAGCGCTGTCTGCGCCACCGAAATAGTACACGTCGTCGCTGCGCTGGTCGGTGTAGCGGTCGTCGCCGTCTATCGAAAAGACCGCGCCGACCGCGCCCACGTCGTCTTCGACATGGCCAAAGAATTGCGCCATTTCACCACTCAAGACGTCGCCATCCTTGGGCGCCGTCAACGCACATTGCGGGGCTTCATCGGCCTTCACCTCGATCTCGAAGGCCTGGCGGGCATCGTCTGGCACACCATTCGTGGCGCGCAGCTCCACGCCGACCGTCGCTGGACGTCCGGGGAGCCACGCCACATGCCCACTCACGGCGTCGACAGTCATGCCGGAGGGAGCGCGTTCGAGCGAAAAAGACGGAGTGGGCAGGCCGTCCGCCTTCGCGTCATAGACGTACGGCACACCCACCACCGCCACCAACGAGGGAACGCTGGTAAAGCTAGGCGCACTGTCGTCGTCATCGTCGACGCTGACCGACACCGGCCGTGTGCCGAGCCCAGGCGCAGCAACCGTCAGCGTCGCGATCGTGTCGAGCGCGTCCTCGTCTTGGGCGGCAGACACGGTGACCGGTTGGGGCACGGACCAATTCTGAGAATCGAAAACGAGCGACGAAGGGTCGAGCGTCAACCCCGGGTCGCCGCTCAGCGACAGCTTCACCGTGAGCGGCTGGGCCGGTGGACCGTTGAGCGAGACGCCCAACGCCGCGCTACCTCCCTCGACCATCGCCAGCTCCGGCTGCGAGACGACGATAGCCAGCGCGTCGTCATCGGTGACCTGCGCGGCAACCAGCTGAGTCTTGAGACCATTGGACGACACGGAGACCGTCGCTAGGTCTTCGCTGCTGTCGTCGTCTTGCGCCGCGGCCAACAACACCGGTTGCGGTACCGACCAGTTCGTGGCGTCGAACGCCAAGGTCGCGCCACTCGCGACCGAAACGTCGGCATCTCCGGACTTCCACTGCACTTTGACGGTGCGAGGTTGAGGGGGCGCCACCGCGAGGCTCACCGCGAAACCCGTCGCGCCACCTTCCGGCATGCGCACGTGCAGCCGCGAAACGCGCAAAGCTTGTCCGCTGAAGTTGTAGCTGGCGCGGTAAATCTCGCCCGTATTCGAGGCGTAATACAGGGCGCCATCCGGACCGACATCCATGTCGACGGCGTCGGCGACGCCATTGGCAAATTCGTCGATCGCCGTTACCGCCGTACCGGTTGCGTTCAGCTTCGCGCGCATGACGCGCCCACTGTTGTAGTCACCGAAGAGGAAGCTGCCTTGTTGATCGACCGGCAACGCGCTCGAATCCCAGAACGTGCCGCCTGTCAGCGCGCCACCGATGGTCGCCGTGGTCACGGTGCCACCGGTGCTGCTGGCCGCGGTGCCAGGCTGAGCGATCGTGAAGACGGTATCCGAAGGCGTGCCAGTGACGTATGCCTCGCCATTGAAGCTGGCGTCCGCAATATCGGCAAGCGTGACCTTCGCCCCCACCAACACCCGATGCGTCAGCGAGCAAGTCACGGTAGCGACGCCGCCCTGACGCGTGATAGTGGCGATGGGTCGCACGTCGACCGCATTGGTCCGGTAGCTGATCACGGGCCGGATGTACCCCGCGGGTTGAATGGTCTCGTAGCTGAACCAGCCGGCGTTGTCGCCGGGGTGAACGACGAACACCTGTTCGTAGGTGAGCCCCGTCACGTTGACCCAAAGTGCGCCGGTTACCGGGCTGAAAGTGAGGGTAAATGGATTGCGGAAGCCGCGCGCCCAAATGTAGTCGTTGTTCGGACCATCCCCATCCGCGAAGGGATTGTCGCCCGGCACGCCGCCGTCGCGCGTGGCACGCCCGACCTTCGAAGCCAGCGAGATCAGGTCGTCGCCCGCCCCGGTGTGGTTGCCATTGTCTCCGATCGACCAATACAAATTGCCGTCGGGTCCGAAACCAATGCCGCCGCCGTCGTGATTGGCGCCGCGGGTGGGCAAGCCGGACATGATCACCGTCGGCTCGGTGCCCACGTTGTTCACGTCCTTGAAGCGGATGATTTGCTGCTCGAGGGCCGTCTTCGTCACGAAGACGTAGACGAAGTGGTTGGTGGCAAAGCCGGGGTCGAGCGCAATGCCGATCAGCCCGCACTCACTGCTAGTGGTAATGGGCGAGAGGCTGGCGAACATCGGTTGAATGACGCCGTCTTGGATCACCCATACCTGACCGTTCTTCCGCCCATAAAAGAGTCGATTGCTGCCGTCCGTAGCCCAGACGATGCCGGTTACGTGGGTCATCGTCGGCGAGAAGAGCGTCTCGGTGAACGCGGGATCGACCACTGTCGCCGCCGCCGCGCGAGGGAGCGTCAGGAACGCCAAGACCGACGAGCAAAGCGCCAACCGGAGCGAGCGTCCCATCCGGTAATTAGGCCCTCGAACACGGCCCGAGGCAAGGGCCGGGCAACGCTTCGTCGTGCCGTTCGCCCCGACTAGAACTGAAAATAAATGAAGGGTGACACTTTCGTCGGCGCGAACAGAAGCGCGAGCAAGATCCACGTCACGACCAGCCAAACGCCGGCGACGGTGCCGATGCCAAAACGCAGGTACCACCCGGAAAGCTCGTCGCGCACGAGGCGCAGGTCGAATTTCGCCAGCAGCGCTCTCGTGCGATTGCCGCGGCTTAGCCACGCGCCCGCCACGTGTCCGAACGCCACGACACCGAGCAACCACCACAACTCCGCGGACTGCCAGCGCAACCCCGCTTGCCAGCCGAACAACCCCCGCACAAGGGCCAAAGACTGACCGAACGTCTGCGCGCGGAACGGAATCCAAGCCAGCGTCACGAAAGCAAACGTGAAGCAGGCTCCGAGCACGGGCGGCAACGCCAAGCGCGGGAAGCGAGCTTTTGCCAAGCGATGCAGGGCCAGGGCCACGCCGTGTAGCCCCCCCCAAAGGACGAAGTTCCAGCTCGCACCGTGCCACAAGCCGCCGAGCAACATCGTGGCCATCAGGTTGACGTAGGTACGGACCTCGCCTTTCCGGTTCCCGCCCAACGGCACGTACAAGTAGTCGCGCAGCCAGCTCGACAACGTCATGTGCCAGCGCCGCCAAAATTCGGCGACGTTGGCGCTGAGATACGGCAGCGCGAAGTTTTCGGGCAAATCGTAGCCAATCGTCCGCGCGGTGCCGACCGCCATGTCACTGTAGCCGGAGAAATCGCACAGAATTTGGCACGAGTAGCCAAGCGTGGCGCCCAGCAACGTCAGCCCGTCGAAGCGCTGGGGGTGGGCGAACACCGGATCAATCATCACCCCCAAGCGATCTGCGATCAGTTTCTTCGTGTAACCGACCAAGAAGATGCTCAGACCCGCCGCCAAGCCGTCCACGGTTGGTCCGATGTTGCGTTTGAGCTGGGGCAAAAGCACCGACGCGCGCACGATGGGCCCAGCAATCAGCTCGGGAAAGAACGTCACGAAGGTGACGTAATCCGCCAGGCTATCGACGGGCTCGAGCTCGCGACGATAGACGTCGATGACGTAGCTCATCGTCTTGAAGGTGTAAAAGCTGATGCCAGCCGGCAACAGGATGTTGGCGTGAGGCAGCGAGAAACCCGCCAGCGCCAGCGGCCCATTCAAGCTGTCGATCAGGAAATTCGTGTATTTGAAATAAGCGAGCAAGCCCAGATTTGAAACCAGGCTCGCCATCAACCAGCCACGCCGTTGGCGCGGTTGCGGCGCGTCGGCGATCCGCCGAGCGCAACCATAGTCGACGGCGCTGATGAACAGCAGCAGCCCCAGGTAGCGGTAGTCCCAAGCGGCGTAGAACAGGCACGACGCCAGCGCCAGCCAACGCTTCTTGGCATCGACCGACCACGGCAAGGCGAGCCACGCGAGAACCAGTGCCAGAAACGCGAAGAACCAAGGGCTAGAAAACAGCATGTGCAAGACCACGGGCCAGCGCGCGCGCGACCGTCTGGTGCCCCCAAGCATTCAGGTGACCGACGTCCCAGCCACTGTTGGGAAACCCCTGCGGAGGAGTGCCGGAGCGCCGCAAGGCTTCCAGCTCTTCACGCGTCGTCACACAATGAAGGCGGCGTTCGCTGCAGACCCGCCGAAATTCCGCTTCGATCGGCGTAGGGGTCGCGACGCCCAAGTGCACGAACGTGACCGCACCTTCGAACGCGACGTCTGCCAACAGCAGCTCTTCTTCTACCGGGTAGTCGACGTTGGGTTTGCGAGACGGGCGCGGGGCCTGAGCCCGAAACGGGTGCCAAGAGGCCGCCATTTCCAGCAGCCCTTTGTACTGCAGGAAGGCGTTTTGGATCAGGGCCGAGTTGTTGCGAATGGGTTTGAGAGCGTCCTTGGCCCTTGCGCGAGGCTCGGGCGGCCGGCGTATGGACAGCCCTTCTCCGTCGTGCACGAAATGGGTGCCGGCCTTGGCCCAGGCCGAAGCCCCTAGATCGTCGTCGGTCAGCGCGACCAAGGTCCAACTTGCGCCGTGCTTCTTGGCAAGCTTTGGGCCGTCGTAGATGTGGTCGGCGAGGTTCGAGCCCGGCACGCCAACGTTCAACAAGGATACGTCGAGACCAGCCTCACGCAGGTAGCGCTCGGTCAAATGCGAAAACGTTTGGTCGTCGTTCACGTGCTGAGCTGCCGTGTACGAATCACCGATGACCAGCACGCGCTTTCCGCCGCGTGAAATGGGCAGCCGCACCCCGCGGCGCCAATGGCTAACGGCGTTGCCTTCGCGGTTCCAGATCTTGACGCCGCCCGCCTCGGGCATGAAGGCGTAGCTACGCGCTACTAGCTCGACGCTGAGCAACGCCAGCAACGAGCCGACGCCGATTCTGAGCGCGGTCATCAACGCTGCTCGGGCTCGCATTGGCGGCATCCTTGCACAAACTGTCGAATTTCCCCAAGCACCATGGCAGGGTCGCAACATGCGCGTCTTGGTGGTCGGCACGTCCGGACAACTCGCAATGGAGCTCCAACGGCAAGGGCAGGCATTTCCCATCGAGCTGCTGCCCCCCGTCAAGTTGGACCTCACCGACGCGGGCGCCACGCGGGCTCGGCTCGACCAGACACGGCCCAAGCTCGTGATCAACGCGAGCGCCTACACGGCCGTGGACCGCGCCGAGACTGAAAGCGTGCAGGCGCAGGCGCTGAACGCGGAAGGACCAGCGCGGCTCGCTCAGTGGTGCGATGCCGAAAACGCAAGTCTCTTTCACGTTTCCACCGACTACGTCTTCGACGGCCAAAAGCCCACCGCGTATACGGAGCAAGACGGGCCGGCGCCCCTCGGCGTGTACGGCCGGACCAAGCTCGAAGGCGAGCAGCTGATTCGGGGTCGACTCGAGCGCCACCTCATCCTGCGCACGTCGTGGGTCTTCAGCGCCCACGGCCAAAACTTCGTGAAGACGATGCTGCGCCTGGCCCGGGAGCGCGACGAGCTCCGAGTCGTCGCCGATCAAAGGGGCAAGCCGACGGCCGCGTCCGCCTTGGCCCGCGCGCTGCTCACTCTCGCCACGCGCTTGGCCAGTGGAGCCCCACTGCCTTGGGGGACCTACCATTTCGCCGGCGACGCTGCGACGACCTGGCACGGCTTTGCACAAGCCATCGTGGACGCTCAGGCTCCGTACACGGGGCGGAAGCCGCTCGTCACGGCCATCGCGTCCTCGGACTATCCGACGCCAGCGACGCGACCCGCCAATTCGACGCTCGACACGACCCTGTTCGAGCAGACCTTTGCTCTCCAGGCGCCCTCGTGGCGCGACGATCTACGCGAAGTGATTCGCGAGATCGTCGCCCACTGAGCCTTCCTCAGGCCGCGCGGCGGCGGCGAACGAACGCCGCGAAGCCGAGCAGACCGAGCGCCCAAGCCGCCGAGCCACCGCCGGTCGGTTGCGATACGACGCGGCAACCGCAGCCGCTATCGTTGACGGTGTGGGTACCGGGGGTGCCGTCGGCACCGCCGTCCGCCGCGCCGCCTTCGGTCGTCGAAGTGGTGCCCGCGGTCTCACTGCCGCCGTTCACTTGGGAACCGCCGGAGCTCGTCGTGCCCGCGGAGGGGTTGCCACCAGTGGCGGTGCCAGCGGTCGAGGTGCCGCCGGCTTGGGTTCCACCGTTGCCGGTGTCTTGGCCGCCCGCCGGTGCTCCAGCGTCATTCGCGGTGCCAGCCGTGCTGGTGCCGCCAGTGTCCGTGCCAGCCGTGCCGGTGCCACCGGTGCCCGTGCCCGCGGTGCCCGTGCCACCGGTGTCGGTCCCAGCGGTACCAGCCGAGCCGCCCGTCTCGGTGCCGGCGGTCCCGGCCGTGCCGGTGCCACCGGTCTCGGTGCCGGCCGTGCCGGCCGTGCCGCCCGTGTCGGTGCCAGCGTTACCGCCACCTGCGATACCACCAACGCCGCCGGCGTCGGTCCCACCGGTGCCGCCGCCGCCGGTGCCACCGGTGCCACAGCCCAGTACGGCGACGTGCGAGCAGCCGGTGCCGGTGTCGCAGCTGTCGTCGGTGCAGGGGTCGTTGTCGTCGCAACTCACGGTCGCGTGATCACAAGTGCCGTTGGCGCACGAGTCGGCCGTGCAGGCGTTGCCGTCGTCGCAGTTCATGGCGCTGTGCGCGCAGCCGCTGACCGCGTCACAGCTGTCGTTCGTGCACGGGTTGTTGTCGTCGCAGCTCACGGTGGCGTGGTCGCAAACACCAGCCGCACACGAATCCGCGGTGCACGCGTTGTTGTCGTTGCAATTCATCGCGGTGTGCGAGCAACCGGTCACGCTATCGCAAGCGTCCACCGTGCACGGGTTCGAGTCGTCGCAGCTGATGGGCGAGCTCGAGCATGCCCCGGACTGAGGATCGCAGGAATCCGCGGTGCACGCATCGTCGTCGCTGCAAGATTTGGCAATGTGCGCGCAACCCGTGTTCGGATCGCAAGAATCCGCGGTGCAGGCGTTGTTGTCGTCGCAATTGACGGGCACGGTGCCGGCGATGCACTTGCCGGCGGCGCAATGCTCACCCGTCAGACAGGCGTTGCCGTCGGTGCAGCTGTTTGCGTTATTGGGGGTGCCTACGCAGCCACCACCGACCGGATCGCAGGCATCGTCCGTACACGAGTTGCCGTCATCGCATCCCGCCGTCGGCCCGGCGACGCAGGCACCATTGGCATTGCACAAGCCGAGCGAGCAGGCGTTGGAATCCGAGCAAGTCGTGTTGCGCTGAAGATTACGCGTCACGCAAGTTGTCGCTTTGGCCAAGTTGCAGGTTGCGAACTTGCATAGCTGTTCGTCGCGACCGAAGGTGCAAGCAGCAGCGCCAAGCGCGTCGCACTTGCCAGCGCCGTCGCATTGGCCGTCGCAAGGGCCGCTGTTGGCGTCTGGTCGACAAGCCGTGCCCAGAGGTGCGGTCGCCGCGAGGCAGGTCTTCCCGCTGCAGTAGCGCGTGCAGGCGGGGTCACCCACGCCGCCAGCGGTGCCGCACGTGACGCCGTTGAGGGCGCCCGCAGCTACGAGCGAGCACTTGACCAGTCCGTTGGTGCCGATGGTGCAAGCACCCTCGCACTCGAGTCGGGCTCCCGCAGGACCGTCGGGATCACAGGGCAAGCCGATCGTCTTCAGGTTGCAGGCCGTCGTGATGGCTTCGGTAACGGAACCTACGTTTTCACCGCCGACTTTCTCGGAGGGAGGATCACCCGAGCTGCAGGCTGATGCCAACGATGCGACCGTGAACGCTACAAACACTCCGCTAAGCCAACGCATTGTGCCTCCAAAGTCCCGCGATCATGCGGGCTGAAACCCAGGACGATACCACGTGCCACGCTGACAACGGCCACCTCTCCTTCAAATTCAGCCCCGCCCACCCCCTTCTACCGCCTCTGCCCTCGTTCGCCTTGAAACCTGGTGACGCTCGTGCAACGAACCCGCCCTGAGGATCCGAGGGTAATGTCAGATCTACTTGCTAAAATCGCTTCGAAACAGGCGCACGTCGTCGTCATTGGTATCGGCTACGTCGGTCTGCCGCTCGTAGCGGAATTCGCACGCGCCGGGTTTCGAACGACGGGTCTCGACAACGATGCAGAGAAGGTGCGGCTGCTGAACGGCGGTACGTCATACATCGCTGACGTTCCGACCGCTGACCTGGCTCCTCACGTCAAGAGCGGTCTGCTCGATGCCACGACCGACAAAGCGATCTTGGCCAAAGCCGACGCGGTAGTCGTCTGCGTACCGACGCCGCTGAACAAGACCAAAGACCCGGACATGCGCTTCATCGTCGCGGCGACCGAAGGCATCGCGCAGTACCAACACCCCGGCATGCTCGTCGTGCTCGAGTCGACCACTTATCCGGGCACTACGAGCGAGGTGCTCGTCCCCAAGCTCACCGAGAAGGGCCTTGTCCTCGGCAAAGACATCTTCGTCGCGTTTTCGCCCGAGCGCGTCGATCCAGGCAACGAGGTCTACAAGACCAAGAACACGCCGAAAGTCGTAGGCGGCAGCACGCCGCGCTGCTTGGAAGTGGTGCAGGCGCTCTACTCGCAAATCATCGACAAGCTCGTGCCCGTTTCCTCACCCGAGGCCGCGGAGATGGTCAAATTGCTCGAGAACACCTTCCGCGCCGTCAACATCGGCCTCGTCAACGAGGTCGCGATCATGGCCCGCAAGCTCGGCATCGATCCCTTCGAAGTCATCCGCGCCGCGGCGACCAAGCCCTTCGGCTTCATGCCGTTCTATCCGGGCCCCGGCCTTGGCGGTCATTGCATTCCCATCGATCCGCTGTACTTGTCGTGGAAGCTTCGCACCCTGCAATACCAGGCGCGCTTCATCGATCTTGCCGACACCATCAATAGCGGCATGCCCAACTACGTCGTGGAACGAGCGGCCACTGCGCTCAACGACCATTCCAAGGCCGTGCGCGGGGCGAAGGTGTTGGTTTACGGCGTAGCCTACAAGAAGGACGTCAGCGACGTACGTGAGTCACCGGCCTTCGCGGTCATCCACGCTCTCATGCAACGTGGCGCCAACGTATCCATCATGGATCCTTTCGTGACCTCGGTGGACGAAGATGGAGTTACGCTGGACGCGACCGATCCGAAGAGCAGCTTCGCGCCCTACGACCTGGTCGTGATCATCACCGACCATACGGCGCTCGAGCGCGAGCGACTGTTCCGCGAGTCCAAGTTGGTGCTCGACACGCGCGACGCTTTGCGTGGCCTTTCCGGAGACCGTTCCAAGATTTACGGCCTCTAGGTCGGAGTTGCCAGATGCCCGAGCAGGTACGAGTTCCGCGCCGCGGTCCGAAGAAGACGCGCTTGCAACGAGCGGCCGGTAAGGCGCAACGCGCGTTGTGCCTTTTGCGCGGGGCCGAAGGCTGGAGCAAGGTCGAGCTGGCCCGCTACCTGGCTGCCAACGCCATGTCGAAGCTCTCGGGCGGCGTCGATCGTCGCGACGTCGATCTCAAGCTCAGCGGCTTCGACGTGCGCGTGCAGACCTTCTCGTCCCAGCTCGGGTCCTACGCAGACATCTTCTTCTTGGGTGAATACGAAAAGGTGCCCGGTTTCGAGACCACCGCTGGCCAAACCGTCATCGACGCCGGTGCCAACGTGGGTTTCTTCAGCCTGCGACACGCGCAAAATGTGGGCCCGTCGGGGCGGGTTTTCGCCTTCGAGCCCAATCCCCAGGTCTTCGAGCTGTTGCAGCGCAACATGACCAAGAACGGGCTGACCCAGGTGCGTTGCCTCCCTAGCGCGCTCGGCGAGCAAGTGAGCGAGGTGCGGTTCCACGCCGACCCGCGCGGCACCAGCCTGGGGCACGTGGCAACCGAGAGCGAGGGGGGCCATCCCGTTCGATGCACGACGCTGGACGCCTTGGTCGAGCAGGAGCAGCTCTCTCGCATCGACTTGCTGAAGATGGACGTCGAGGGCTACGAGCCGCACATCCTGCGGGGCGGACTGGGGAGGGCGCTGGCCATCACCCAGCGCATCGTGATGGAGTCTCACCTCACTCGCGACGTCGCCTGGGAGATCCTGGAGCCCCTCGGGTTCCGCAAGGTGTACGACGGCTTCAATCCGAACGTCGTCTACTTCTCCCGCTGACCGCTCCATCGCGAGTCTGGCAGCGGGTTCCGCGGTGTGCCATTGGGAGTTTGCGTTTGGCCGGCGTGGCACAGTAGGGCGACTCTACTAAGTGCAGTAGATTCGTGCAGATCCAGCGACCACGGGGCGCCACCTCTGCGCCACCGCGCTTGGCACACTTCGTGAAGGTTTCGGGCCAAACCCGAGGGCTTCACCATGCGCTTTCATCGCACCCACATTGGCTCGCGTCGTTCCGCCCGCTTCCGTTCGGCGCCGTTCGTTCTGCTGCTGGCAAGCTCGTTGGGGGCGGGCGCAGGGTGCGGTTCGGACTCCAAGGGCAGCAGCCACGTGGTCGTCCAGGGCGCGGGCGACCACACCGAAAACGGCGAGCTTTCGCTCGACGAGACCAAGCTGCGCGGCAACATCGAAGACGGCACGCTCACGGTGGACGTACCGGTCACATCGCTCGTCGACCACCCCACCTCCGGCAAGTTGGTGCTGCGTCTTTTGGGGGTCGACGGCAAAGACGAGCTGGGCTCGGTCGAGCTCCCCTACTCGCTGGGCGCCGAAGAATCTGCGACTTTGAGCGCAAGCCTTGCGGCGCCGTCGGGCATCGCGGCGCAATCCGATTTGGTTTCGTACAACCTGCGCATCGACGACGGCACCCCCAAGTCGCGCCTGCGCGTGACGCGCAGCTTGATGTACGTGGTGCCGTTGCTCGACTTGCGACTGGAGGGCCCGGCCACCTTGCGTCCGACCCGCGACGGTTTCTACCGCGTGCGCGTCCAAAACGCGCTCGACAACGCGCCCGTGGAAGGTCAGGGCGTCACCTTCGAGGTCGTTCAAAACGACGAGGTGGTGCAAACCCAGGACGTCACCACCGAAGCGACTGGTGACGCCGAGGTGCAACTGCAGGTGGAAACGCCTGGCGACTACAAGGTGCGGGCGCACATGAGCGCGCACGGCACCAAGACCAAGCTGGAAGACGCGATGAAGGTCGACAGCGGCGCCGGAAAGCTGCTCCTGACCAGCGACAAGCCCATTTATCAGCCCGGTCAGATCATCAACCTGCGCGCGCTGTCACTGGCGCGCGACGGCAACAAGCCGGTCGCTGGCGAGACGGCCACGTTCGAGGTCGAGGACGCCAAAGGCAACAAAGTCTTCAAGAAGCAAGTGCGCACCGACAAGTTCGGCGTCGCCGCCACCACGTTCTTGATCGGCAACATCGTGAACGAAGGCACCTTCAAGCTGCGCGTCATCTCGAGCGAAGTGACGAGCGAGAAGACCGTCAACGTTTCGCATTACGCGCTACCCAAGTTCGACGTGGCGGTGAAGACCGAGGAGCCCTGGTACGCACCGGGCGCCACCATCAGCGGCACCATCGACTCGAAGTATTTCTTCGGCAAACCCGTTGCGGGCTCGGTCGTCGTCGAGGGCTACTCGGTCGACGTGGGTTCGACGTTGTTCCAAAAGACCATGGGCACGTTGAGCGCGGACGGACACTACGAGTTCTCGCTCGGTCTGCCCGCGGTGCTGCCCGGCATTCCACTGCAGCAAGGCAGTGCTGCGATCGAGCTACGGGTCACGGTGACCGACAGTGCCGGTCAGAAGGTCGAAAAATCGACGATGGTGACGGTTTCGGCGCAGGGTGCCAACGTCGCGTTGGTGCCGGAATCCGGTGCGCTCGTGCCAGAGATCGAGAACGAGCTGTTGCTGTTCGCGACCGATCCGTTGGGCACACCGCTGGCCAATGCCGCGGTTCACCTGTTGGCGCCGGACAACAGCGCGCTCGACGCCACCACCGACGCCTACGGTCAAGCGTCGCTGGCCTGGACTCCCCCGTCCGACAAAGACCCCAAAGGCACCTTCCAGGCTACGGTGACGCTGGACGGCGGCAAGACCGTCGCGTCCACGTTCGACTTTGCCAAGCAAACCGGCGCCGAGCATTTGCTGCTGCGCACGGACAAGTCCGTGTATCAACTGGGCGAGACGGTGAAGGTGGACATCACCTCCACCGAAGCGACCGGCACCGTGTACGTCGATTGGCTCAACGACGGCCAGACCGTCGACATGCGCACGCTGACGGCGACGGACGGCGCCGCCAGCTTCACGACTACCATCGACCCCTCCCTCGGCGGCAGCAACCGCATCGAGGCATACCTGGTCGACGACGACGGGCAAATCGTGCGCACCGGTCGCACCATCTTCGCGCGCAACGACGCGGCGTTGAACGTCGAGGTGACGGCCGACCAGGACGTGTACGCGCCGGGAACGCCGGCCAAGCTCACGTTGGCGGTGACGGACGAAAACGGCGATCCGGCGGTCGCTGCGCTCGGCCTCCAAATCGTCGATCAGGCCGTATTTGCGCTGGTCGACGCCAAGCCGGGCCTGCTGCGCACGTACTTCGAAATCGAAGACCAACTGGCCAAGCCGGAGTACGAAATCCACGCGCCCGCGGCCGATTTTTCGAGCCTGCTTTTTCAAGAGACCGCCCAGAAGAACAAAGCCGCCAACCGCGCCGCCCAGCAGAAGACGAGCGCGGCGCTGGCGGCGATGAAGAACACGTCACTCACCGGAATTCAGCACGGCGCCCTGGGTGAAGTCTTGGCGGCCGCCAAGGGCAATCTCGAACCGGCCTACGCCGCGCTCAAGCTGGAGCTCACGGCCAGCCTGAACCAGGCCGCCACGCAAGCCGTCGCGGTGTTGAAGGCGCGTGGTTGCGAGGCCTACGGCGTCTGTGGCGGGACCGACTTTTCCAGCGCGCTCAGCGCCGAGCTCGCAAAGACCGTGGTGGTGTACGACTTCTGGGGCAACCTGTTCAAGGTCAGCAGCGACTACTCCCAGCTCACGCTCACCGGCGCGGGGCCAGACGAGCGTTTTTCGACGACCGACGACGCGGCGCTGCAATTTCCGCTCAGCGAGCTCGACATCGGCAAGCACGCCGGCCCTGGCTTTCCGAACGCCGAAGGCGGAGGCCTGGCCAACGGCGGGCCGCAGGTGGCAACGGGCGGAACCAGCTCGACCGCGGCCGGCGGCGCTTCCAGCACCGGCGCAGGCGCCAACGGGCCGCGCGTTCGCAACGACTTTCCCGAGACTTTGTACGTCAATCCGTCGGTCATCACCGGCGCCGACGGCAAAGCAACCGTCGACGTCGACATGGCCGACAGCATCACCGAATGGCGAGTGTCGGCGCTGGCCAACTCCGCCGACGGCCGGCTCGGCGGCAGCGAGAGCGCCATCAAGGTGTTTCAGGACTTCTTCGTGGACGTGAGCTTTCCGGCCGCCCTCACCCGTGGCGACAGTGTTACGTTTCCGATCGCGGTCTACAACTACTTGGACGTGCCACAAACGGTGTCGCTCGAGCTACAACCGGGCTCCTGGTACAGCGCGGTTGGGCCCACCACGACGAGCGTGGACCTCCAGCCCGGGCAGGTCACCGGCGTGAGCTTTCCGGTGAAGGTCAACAGCGTGGGCCTCCAGACCCTGACCGTGGTCGCGAAGGGTGATCAGAAATCCGACGCGGTGGCTCGCACCGTGCGAGTGGTCCCCGACGGCAAGGCGTTTCCGGCCGCCTTCTCGGGCAGCCTCGACACGCCCAGCGCCACGCACTCGGTCACCTTCCCGGCCAACGAGGTGCCGGGCTCGGAGCAGCTGTACGTCGACATTTTTCCGGCGTTTTTGGCGCAAGCCGTGCAAGGCATGGACAGCATTTTGAAGGAGCCGAACGGCTGCTTCGAGCAGACGACGTCGTCGGCGTGGCCCAATGTCTTGGTCACCCAATACATGAAGGACACCAAGCAGATCACGCCCGAAATCGAGCTGAAGGCGGAGGCGTTGATGTCGACCGGCTACCAGCGCTTGCTCACCTTCGAGCACAAGGGCGGCGGCTTCTCTTGGTTCGGGGAGCAAGACCCAGCTCCGTTCCTATCCGTCACGGCCTTCGGCATCATGGAATTTTCGGACATGTCCAAGGTGCACGAGATCGACGAGGCGATGCTGGCGCGAACCGTGAAGTGGATCGAAAGCCAACAGCAACCGGACGGCTCGTTCAAGGGCGACATGTCCGAGTTCTTCAGCTTCCACACCAGCACCGTGCGCAACACGGCCTTCACGGCCTGGGCGCTGGCCACCGCCGGTGAAACGGGCGCGGCGGTGCAGAGCGCTCTCGAGTACGTGAAGCAGAACCTGGGCAAAGACAACGACCCGTACACGCTCGGTATCGTCGCCAACGCCTTCGCGGCCGGCGCCCCCAACGACCCCGAGCTCACCCCGCTGCTCGACGAGCTCGACGCCGCCAAACAATCCGGCGACGACGGCGTGCACTGGGATGCGGGCGAAACGCAAACCAACTTCTACAGCGGGGGCAATGACGCGGCCGTCTCGGCCACGGCGCTGGTCGCTTACGCCATGCTGCAAAGCGGGTACGGCCAAGCCACCGTCGAAGGTGCGTTGAAATACCTGACCAGCAAGAAGGACGCGAACGGCAACTTCGGCTCGACGCAGGCCACCATCTGGACGTTGCGCACGCTGCTGCTTTCGGCGACCAAAGGCACCAAGGGCGCCGTCGGCAGCTTCAACGTGCTGGTCGACGGCAACGCGGCGCAGACCGTGTCGCTCACCAAAGCGCAAAGCGACGTGATGACGCGCGTCGACCTCACCGAGCTTGCCGGCCCCGGTACACACGACGTCACGCTCGCTTTCACCGGCACTGGCGTGCCCAGCTACAACGTAGTCGCCAGCCACAACCTGGCCTGGGCCGATGTTCCGGCCGAGCCCAAGGGCCCGCTGTCGATCGACGTCGCCTACGACAAGAGCGATCTGTTCGTCGACGACGTGGTCAAGGCCACCGTGACCCTCCAAAACAACGAAGCCGTGACGCAAAACATGGTGCTGCTCACGTTGGGCATCGCCCCCGGTTTTGCCGTCAACACCGCCGACCTCCAAAAGTACCTGGATTCCGGCGCCATTTCGCGCTTCGAAACCACCGGCCGCCAACTCATTCTGTACATCACGACGCTTTCGCCCAGCGCCAAACAAGTCTTCGAGTACAGCCTGCAAGCCACCTTGCCGGTGACGGCGGTGGACGGCGGCGCTGAAGCCAAGCTGTACTACGAGCCCGAAAAGACGACGCGCGCTCGGTCGCAGAACGTGAAGGTCGCCGCGCGCTGATCGAGACCCCTGTCCGCGCGTCAGGAGGCTATTGCAAAACCACCTGCAGCCAGGGAAAGAACTTGTTGGGCCAATCGTGGCCCTCCATTTTCGGATCGCCGGGATGACAGGTCGAGTGTACCCACCGTTGAGTGGCGTCCGTTGGCCGCACCTGTCAACAAACCGTGCAGCCCCAACACTCGACGCTGCCTTGCAGCGCAGAAGAGGCGCGTCCCGTCGAGCAGCCCCGTGACGAGGGACGTACCCTTCGCGCCCTATTTCGCGACGTTGCGGTGCACCTGCTGCACCAACGGATTCCCCGGATACTTATGTGCAAACTCGTTGGCTAATGCGCGCGCTTCCGTCGTCTTGCCACCGATGGTCAACGCTTGAATCCGAAGGGCCATAGCTTCCGGTTTGAGCCGGCCGTCGGAGTGAGCAGAGTCGTAGGCGTCGAGGTGGACGATGGCGGCGTCGCAGTCGCCGCGCGTGATGGCGACGCGCGCGGCTTCGATTTGGCGTGCTTCGTCGAGCGACGCCGCGCTGGGGGCCGGCGCGGTGCCCGACGCCACCGACACGGGGCTCGGCACCCAGGGCTCGATGTGCGACCCCGCGGCGCGGCTCGGCTCGGCCACGGGCGCACGAGGAACGGGCTCCGGCGCGATAGCTAGCGGCGCGGGGGCGGGCTCAGGAGAAATGTCGGGTGATCTGAGGGCAGGAGCGGGAGCGCTCAACGTGGGCAAGGTGGCCAAGGTACCTGCGGCGCGAGATGAGCCGCCGGGGGCGAGCAGCTTGGAGCCGAGCAGGCCGAGGGCGACGCTGGCAGCGGCGCCGACGACGACCCACGTCACCACGGTCTTGGCCGCATGAGCGGAGCGCGCCGAATGGCCACCGGCGCGATAGGTACCGCTGCCCCCCGAGCTGCTGCGCGCGAACGAGCTGGCGGTGGCGGCCAGCGAAGCGGCGTGACTTCGCGCGGCCGGGCCCGGCCGGTCGAGCGATGCGGATTCGAGCAAGCGTTGCCCGACGCCGCCACTCTGGATCAGCCGACGCGGTTCATTCATGACGCGAGGCCCTCCGTCGCGTGCGAGGCGAGGCTTTCGAATTGCTCTCGCGCGCGACGCAAGCGGGAGGCCACGGTGCCGGGCGGCAGCTGCAGCGTCGAAGCAATCTCCGCCATGGTCATTTCTTCAAGCTCATAGAGAACGAACACGGCGCGCAGCTCGAGCGGCAACTGGTTCAAGACGGCCTGAAGCACCTGGCGCAGCCGCTGTTTTTCGGCCAGCGCCTCGGGACCAAGCTCGGGGGATTGAATGTCGGCGAGCACGGCGTCGTCGATCTCTCGTCGATTGCGCAACGTGCGGCGAAAGCCCGAAGCCACCCGCACCGCCGTGCTGAGGGCGAACGCGCGCTCACAACCGATCTCCACTTGATCGAGCTTGCGAGCGAGCACCAAGACTACCTCCTGAACCGCGTCGTCCAGATCACCATCGGGAATGCCGAGGCGGCGCAGGAACCGCCACAGCACCTCGAATTGCTCGGAAACGACCCGCCGAAAGCGGCCTCCGTCCATCCCGCCCAGCGTTGTCACCGGGGCGGCATGACCGAGGTTGAAGGATCGTCCGAGCAACCGACTCACGTGAATGGCTCCAGGCCCCTAGTTTGATCACGTTCCGCGCCGGGCCCCAAGGCCGAACTGGCCACACTCCTCGTCCCGGTTGAAATTGTTTTCCAATATGTGATCAAAACGCCCGGCGAGTTGCCATCTAGGAGTGAGACGCTTCGCGGCGGTTAGGACTCGGGGTGGGCGGGTCTTTTCGGGGGGTCTCACCTATTCAACGACGTGAGAAAGTGGGATTTTCGGGGATTTTCTGGGGTTTTGGGACGGGATCCAGGGGTGCAACGACGGTGGGCTGACGTGCGGT
>JBEQSW010000193.1:0-15419 GCA_040348565.1 Myxococcales bacterium
CAGGTTCCGTGCCACAGGCGATTTCGACCTTGCCACCACTTTGGCAAGCGTGGATGCCATTGACCACCAGGTTCGACAAAACCTGCTCGAGCTGGACCGGATCTCCGAGCGCCATGGCCGTACCTTCGGAGCTAACCGAGACGGCGACGTTGTGCTTCCGCGCAATCGGCTCGACCAGCCGAGCGGTGGCCCGCGCAATGACGTGCAGATCGGTCGCGGCGGGGCGCGGCTCACGCCGGCCGGCGAAGTCCAACAGCTGCCGAATGATGGTGGTCATGCGCTCGGCTTGCTCGGCGACCGCCGCCAGGTATTCGGCGCTCGCCTCGGGCTCGACGTTGCCTCGGCGCAGCATTTTCACCCGCCCGGCGATCACGTTCAGCGGCGTGCCCAGCTCGTGCGCGATACCGGCTGCCAGCCGCCCGACCGTGATCAGGCGGTCGGCGTGGCGCAGCTGTTCAATGGCGTCGATGCGCGCCGTGGTCTCGGCTTGGCTGCGGGCGTTGGCCTCCGAAAGGCGCTCGCACATGGCGTTCACCTCGTGACCCAACTGCCCGATTTCGTCGCGCTGAGGCAGCGACAGAGGGCCGCTCAAATCTCCCTGACCAATGCGCTGGGCCTTGGCCGCCAGCATGTTGAGCGGGCGCCCCACCAACCACACCCCCATGAACAGCACGACCACGCCCGAAAAGCCGACCATGGCCAGCGTCGCCGCCAACGTGCCGACCACGTTCGACCGAACGAATTCGCTGCGAATGCCCAGCCGCTCGGCGATCTCGACCGCCCCCAACACCTCGCCCTTGCGCCCGTGCACCGGCACGCGCGTGACCAGAAACTCCTCGTCCGGCTCGTCCACCTCGTTGGTCACGAAATGCTCCAAGTGGTCAACCACTTGGTGCTTGACCGCACGCCCCGGCGCCACGTCGCTCTGCGTACCGTCTGGATGCACGAAGCCCAGGCGCATGTGGGGGCGCTCTTCGTCCGCCTGCTTCACCAGTTGCAGGGCGCGATCCTGGCCGGCGTTCATCCACTCGTCGGCCACGCACACCGCCAAAGTGGTGCCCACCAACAAGTGGTCGCGCCGCATGTCCGAATCGAACAGCTCCACCTCACGCCGGGCCCGCACCCAGCCGAAAATGATGAGCACGGCCAGGGTTCCCAGCACGGTCGCCAGCACCAATTTCAGCGCGACTCTCATGTCGGTGTGGCCGAACCATGTCACAGCCCCCCTGCAAGTCGATCCCCGAAACCTTCGGAAAAGGCCGCCGCCGCGCGGCCAACCAAGGCTTGGTCACATCTTGGCTGCCGCGCCGCAGCTTTCTTGCAGAAACTCCCGTGGCGTCGCCAGGCAAAGCCGAGCGAGCGCTTGGGGCTGCTATCGCGCTGACGGCTCGTTTCGAGAGCCCTCCGCTTCGAACGGCAGGGCCCAGCTCGATGTCCCGCGGCGCCACTCCTGGCCCAGCTCGATGTCCCGCGGCGCCACTCCTCGACGTGATTATTAGGTGATATCACCTGATAATCAGGTGATATCACCTAATATCAGGATCGGGGACTGACACGCCGCATGGGGGATGGCGCGTCGGAGAGGCTCGGGTTTTCAGACCCGACGAAACCGCCCGCATGCAAGCAACCCCGCGCTCGCGGACCACATGACTTCGCACGCGAAGTCATCTTTGCTTTCGCCACCAGCGGACGCTCATCCATCGGTATTCACGGCGGAATCTCGCGCTGGTGCGGAGCTCGTGGCGACGACTTCGCCTGCGAAGTCAGTTGGAGACGAGCGCGGGGCCTTCGCCGAAGCGGGGCCTTCGCCGAAGCAGGCGCTCGGAGAGTTGGAGGGACGAAGGCAGGCGCTCGAAGGCGACTGGGTCGCGGCGAGCTGTTCCCGTTTGAGCCAGGTGTATCGAAGGGACACAACGCGTCGCCCCTGGGATCGCCGAATGGGGCCGAAAGCCGAGGGTGCCGGCGCGGAACGCGGCTTGCTTAAGGAAGCAACCGAGGAGCTGCGACCCAAGCCATGTGTTACTACGTGCTGGTAGGTGCCGAGGCCGACGGTTTCCAACTTCGGGACGTGATGTCGGCGGACGGCACCTTCGACACCGACGTGACTCCGGACGAAGTGGCCGCCCACCGCTTCCCGGCGACCGACTCCATCGTTTGCGTCACGCTGGAAGGCTGTTCCTGCTCGCTATTGGAAACGCCCGTCGTGGGCAAGGTGTCGCGCCAGCACAAGCACGAGCGCGCCGCCTTTTACGCCGCTTTGACCAGGGCCACGGCTCGCTTCGGCAGCATCCGTCTGCTGGTGCTGGGCGGCGAGGGCAGCGCCGAGCTGGCTTCCAGCCACCGCGATGGCACGACCAGCCTGCGTGAGCTGCTGAGCACCCGCCGCCCCCATTCTCAGGGCTTGCTGCGCATCGTCGCCTAGAGCCGCGCTGCGTTCGCAGCCGGGTCAGGGCGCGCAGGTGAGCTGGGCGTCGGCCCAGTCGGCATGATCCAAGGCGTAAAAGTCGTCGAGCATGCCGACGAACAGTCGCAGCTCGGTGTGGCCGCTGACGTCGACGGCCACGTGCCGGGGCGGGGTATTTCCGTAGACCGCCCCGCTATCGAACAGTTTCTCGCCGTCGGCCCAGACTTGAAAGACGACACTGCCGTTGTCACCGGTCAGGTCGTCGATGCCGATGTCGGCCTCGAACGTGCGGCAGGCCTTGCCCAAGCGGTAGCGCACGAGCGAGGGCGAGTTGGTGCCCAAGCCCTTGTTGTATTGCTTGCCACCGAGCATCAGCGCCTGGCCGTCTCCAGCCGGTTTGTCGCCCAGCTCTTGATCGCGTTCCACCGGTCCCCAACCGTTGGCCGCGTACGTCCACGGTAAATCGCTGAGGTAGACGGTGCCGCGCGGCAATGGCGGCTCGCTGCCGTCGATGCGCAGCGCGCGCACGTCGTGCGGCGGCACGCTGAGCGTGAGCTGGTCACGCGCGGGCTCGAGCGCTTGCCCGGCCCACAAATCACGCGGCGTGGCCGCGCCGGAAGCCAGACCCAAGGCTTGCCACGTGACCTTGGCGTCCGCGACGCGCTCTCCGCGGTTGAGCAGCACGACGGCGCGCGCGCCGCAGTCACTCAGCGGCTTGGCGAACACGCTGACGTCGCCTTGCTGCTCGATCAGATCGCCTTGCAGCCCGAGCGCGTCTTGATCGAGCGCGATGACCTCGGCGTTGGTGAGGATGGCGGCGGTGCTGTCCGACATCTTGCTGAGGTCGTTTCCGGCCAAAAGCGGCGAAGCCATGATGGCCCAAACCGAAAAGTGCGCGCGATTTTCGGCCTCGGTGAGCGCAGCATTGCCGACCCACAGCATGTCGGCGTCGTTGAAGCCGCCCTGACCGGCGTACGCGGCGAGGGCGGCGTTGACGTCGAGCACGTCGAGTAGGGCGTCCCACGACGGCTCGATGTCGTTGTGGGTGCGCCATTGCTGACCCAGCGCCGCCTGCCAGTCTTGAAACGGAGCCGCCACGATGCTGAACAGCATGGGCCGTTGCGTGCGCTGCAAGGCCGCGCGCATGGCCCCGAACGTGGTCGCATCTTCCGGTTGCGCAGCGGCACAGCGCGCATACTTGACGTAGTCGACCCCCCACGCCGCAAAGCTCGCCGCGTCTTCGGTTTCGTGCCCCAGGCTGCCGGGCGTGGTGAGCTCCGGGCGCTTGCAGTCGACGTTGTGGGCGTCGATGCCGAGCTTCAAACCGCGCGCGTGCACGTAGTCGGCGAGAGCGGCGATGCCGTCGGGGAAGCGGCTGTTGGCGCTGACCGTACCGTCGGACGCGCGCGGTGCCTGCCAGCAGTCGTCGAGGTTGGCGTACTCGTAGCCGACATCGCGCAGACCCCGCGCGACGAGCGCGTCGACGTTGGCTTGAAACTTGGTTTGGTCGAGCTCGGCCCGACACCGAAATTCGTTCCAACCGTTCCAGCCGAGCGGTGGGCGTGGGAGAGGTGCGCTGGGAGCGCAGGCGCCCGGGTCCGGCTCGACGACTGAAGGCGCACCAGCCGTGCCGGCGGCCTCGGCGATGGCCGTCAGGTGCCGGTCTCCACAGCCGGAAATGCCTAGCGACAGGCCAAATATGGCCAAAAAGCCAGCAAACGAGCGGACTTGCAGCGTCCCGCCGGCAGTCGCCATCGAGCAGAAAGTTAGCACGGCCTGCCGATTGTTGGACCAATCGGGCCGAGCCTCGAGCACTACAAATTAGATGGCCACGAGCGGCCTCTCGACGCCCGACGCCGGATCGACCCGGCGACTGGCGGAGGTCCATCCTGCGCCCGCGGTCGAAACGGACGCGGAGCTGGTACACGCGCTCAAACAGGGCGACCCAGCAGCCGCAGGGCGGCTCTACGACCGACATTCGTCGGGCGTGCACGGCTTGGTGTATCGGCTGTTGGGGCGCGAGGGCGAGCTCGACGACATCGTTCAAGAGGTCTTCATTTACGCTCTTCATTCAATCGAAAAGCTGCGTGAGCCGGCGGCCCTGAAAGGCTGGCTGTTCGGCATCGCGGTGGGCCAGGTGCGCAGCCACCTGCGTCGGCGTTTTCGCTTCCGCTGGCTCAGCTTCTTGCCGCACGACGAGCTGCCCGAGCCGGCCGTCCCGCTCGAGGATCCGCACGCCGAGCTAGCGCGCGACGTGACCCAGATTTTGGATCAGCTACCGGCCGACGAGCGCATCGCGCTGGTCGTGCACCGCATCGAAGGCTTGTCGCTGGGCGACGCGGCCAAGGCGTGCGACATGTCGCTCTCCACGTTCAAGCGGCGGCTGGCCAAGGGCGAAGCGCGCTTCGTCGCCCGCGCCCAAAAGCATCCGGGCCTTGCCGGCTGGCTGAGAGGAACCACCTCGTGACGGACGAGCGCGAACGGTTGTTCAAGGCTTGGGGCGAAGCATTTTCGCGCAGCAAGCCGGAGCTGGATCCGCGGGTGCGCGAGCGGGTGTTGGCAGCCCAAGCGCGGCCGCGCCGGCCGAGCGCCTTCCCGGCGCCCTACCGCTGGGCCCTGGCCGGCGTTGCCGCAATGGTGGCAATAGCGGTGTTGCTGCGGTTGCAGAAGCCGGCCACGCCCAGCTTCGACGTGGCCGGGCACAGCGGTACCGTCGGGGCTTGGCTCACCGCCGAGCCGGCGCGCGATCTGGGACTGCGTTTTTCGGAGGGCACGCGCGTTGCGCTCGGACAGGGCTCACGCGCTCGCGTCAGCGCGGTCACGCGCGGCGGCGCGCGCATCGAGCTTCAGCGCGGCTCGGTCGACGCCGAGGTCACGCATCTGCCTGGCGCCCGCTGGACTTTCGGCGCCGGTCCGTTCGAGGTCGCGGTCACGGGCACGCATCTGGGCGTTTCGTGGGCGCCGGACGTCGGCAAATTCGAGCTTTCGGTGACGAGCGGCTCGGTGCTCGTGAAGGGGCCGTTCATTCAGGGGCTGCAAGCCGTGCAAGCCGGCCAAGTCTGCCGCGTCGACCTATCGCGCCGCTCGATGGAGCTCGGCCTCATCACGGCCGAGCACGCGCCCAACACCCAGGCCGTCGCCGCCGCGCCCTCGTCGGCCCCGCCGGAAGTTGCCTTGCCCGAGCCACCCGCCGCCAGCGCGGCCCCTCCCAGCTCGGCCCGCCCCACTTCCGCCGAAGCCTGGCTCGAAGCGGCTCGCGCCGCGCGCCTTGCCGGTCGGCCCGACGAAGAACGAGCCGCGCTCCTGGCCTGTCGCAAGCGCGCGCCGGGTCAACCCGCGGCCGCGCAAGCCGCCTATCTGCTGGGCCGCGCCTCGGCGGCGGCCGAGGCGGCGCAGTGGTTCGACACTTACCTGCGAGAGCAGCCGCAAGGCTTGCTGGCACGCGAAGCGGCGGGCCGCCTGATCGAGTCGTATCGAGCGTCCGGCAACGGCAGCGCTGCAAGAGACGCCGCGTCGCGATATCTTGCGCGCTACCCGAATGGTCCGCACGCTTCTCTGGCTCGCCAAGCGCTCGCCCGCCGGAGTGAAAGTCAGGACTGATTGAAGGCCGCGCTCGGCTGCGGGCTGCTCGCCGCCTGTCTGTCACTCGGTCCTCGCGCGCGCGCCGAGCCGGCCGCCACGTTGATCGTGCTCATCGCCGAAGAACCGGGCGACGCCGTGGTGAGCCGCTTGGTGCGCGATCTGCAGGGCCTCGGCTTCGGCGTGGTGGTGCTGAGCGCCACTCCGGAAAACACGGGCGACGGCGCGGCGCTCGAGCGCACCACGCGCAGCTTGGGCGGGCTGGCGGGGGTGCGGGTCTTGCCCGGCGGCCAGGGCAGCGCGCTTTGGGTGCTAGAACCCAGCACGAATCGCAGCGTGACCCGCGAGCTGCCCGGCAGCGCCGGCGCGAGCACGGATCCGAACGAGGTGGCGCTCGGCACGCTCGAGCTGCTGCGCGCTAGCATGCTGGAGCTGCACCCACCGCCACCCGAGCGCGCGCCGGCGGCAGCGCCACCGTTGCCACCGCCAGCGCCGCCCAACGACGAGCCGGCTCGGCTCTCGCTCTCGGGCGCGGTCGCGGTGGAGCTAGGCTTCCGCAGCGTGAGCGCCTCGGTGTCGACGCTGTGGTCGGCCTGGCTCAGGCTCGGCGGCTGCTTCGGCGTACGCGGCTTCACCGCCTTGCCGCTCACCGGCGAGCGCGCGCGGGTGCCCGAAGGCGAAGTCGAGGTACGCCCCACGCTGGTCGGCGTCGGCCTGGCCTGCGGCACCGAAGCACGAAGAAGCTTCTTCACGCCGCGCGTCGGCTTGGGTTTCGTGGGCGCCCGCATCGAGACCATCGGAGATGCGACGTCTCCGCGCTTGAGCCAACACGAATCGACGTGGCTCGGAGGCGGCTACGGTTTGCTCGGCGTGGGCGTACGCCTGGCGCGCGACGTGCGGCTCAACCTGGACGCGACGGGCGTCGTCTTGCCCACGCCCGCGTCCGTCTTGGTAGGGCGACGCGAGGTCGCCACCTGGGGTGCGCCGGCCGGCTTGTTGTCGCTCGGGCTCGAAGTGTCGACGAACCCGTAAGCGCTCGGCGTTAATCGTCGTCTTCTTCGGCGCGCTCGGCCTCGCTCAGCTTCTGCTCCACTTCCTTCAAGTGCTGAGCGTCGAGCGTCGAGCGCATCTCGCCCAAGGCGCGCTTGGCCTCCCGCAGCTTGAGCGCCCCTCGGTCGAAGTCGATGCAGATCAGGCACATGGGTCTAAGCCTAACACCACCTGCTCGAGCTGCATGTAGGCGCGAAAGAGCGGCCCCGCTGGGCCGCGTCAAACCGGCAGAAACTGGGCCTCCACCACGAGAGCCTCCGAGATTCGACCGCCACCGCGAACGAGGCCACAGCGCGCCACTAGATCTCGAAGTCGATCACGCGGCGCTCGAGGCGCAGCCCACCGATCAGCTGTTTGACGGGCTCGTGCGCGGGATGCTGAGCGTAGTCTTCGAGCGCCTGCCAGCTGTCGTGCGACGTGCTCAGGACGAGATCGGCTTGGTCGTCGGCGACGCTCGAGCCGATGCCGACCTCCATTTCGGTCATGCCCGGGATTTTGCCGCGCATGCTCAGCAAGGCCTCGCGCGCTTGCTCGGCCTGACTGCGCTTTTCGACCGCGCTCGGGCCGCGCAGCTTCCACATCACGATGTGACGAATCATGGGGGCAACCTAGCTCAAGCCGCCGGCGCGGGGAGCCCGCTGCCCGGCACTAGCGGGCAGTCGGAGCCGCGGGCGGAGGGGCGTGGCGACCTTGCCCCATCGGCGGCGGGACGAATCTCAGTCGGGGGCAGCCGCAGAGAGAGGCGCAGGCCCGAGCCCGGGCATCAGCCCAGCGCTCGGCCCTGCCAGCGCTGACGCAAAGCAGCAGTTTTCGCAGGCGGGCGGCGAGGTCGGCCGCGGGTGGGCTCTCGCTGACGGCGTTTGTGCTGCTCGGCCAGCGCCAACGTCGCAGAAGCGTCACTGGAGTGTCTTAAAATCGCCAGCGGGAACTGATCGGTCGTATAGGTTGGGAGGTACAGGGTGGGCAGTGGTCCACCAACCACCTGCCGATGATCCCCGCACGCAGCTCGATTGACAAATTCCGTAGTGCCTTCAGCGGGTTCCGCGGCTTCCAACTTCTGCTTCTGCTCGGTGTAGCGGCCCTGCCGCTGACCGCTGCGGCGCAGTCGGCAGGCGCTCCCGCCACGGCCACGACTCCGGCTCCGCCCGAAGCGCCGTCCACACCGGCTGCTGTCCCAGCGCCGGAACCACCCGCGTCGCCGGCCGCCGCGCCTGCGCCCGCGCCCACTCCCACGCCCGGAAGCGAGGAGCCGGCGCCGCCACCCGAGCACAAGAAGAAGCACAAGCATCGCGACGAAGCGGAGCAGAACGACCGCGACCCGTCGCTCGCCACCGCTGCCCCCGACGACGCCCCGCGTGACCGCCCCGAGCGCAAGCGCGACCGCGCCCAGCGCAAGCGCGACGAGGCCGGCAAGCACGAGCTGGAGCTGAAGGGTCGCATCTTCGTGCTGAGCGAGCTCTCGCATCGCCACGAAACGGTCGTCGGTACCACCGGCGCGCTGGTCGAGCGTGACCGCAACGCGCTCGACCTGTCACTGCAGAGCGCGCGTTTCGGCATCAATTACCGCTCGCCCTTGCGCTTTCTGTCGGCGCAGCTCGAGCTCGAAATCGCGGGCAAGCCGCGCGTCAAGGACGCCTTCCTCGAGGCCGGCAAGACGTTCTTCGTCAAGGCCGGGCAGTTCAAGGTGCCAAGCTCGGTGTTCGAGCTCGACTCGCCGTGGACGTTGCCGCTGGCACGCCGCGGTCTGATTCACGATCTGATGACCGACTGGCTGGACATTGCCGGCCGTCGTCCCGGCGTGGCCGTCGGCTACCACGGCCGCTCGGGCCTGAAGCCTCGGCTCACCCTGGGCGCGTTTCAAGGCACCACCCTGAAAGGCGTCGTGCCGGGCGACCGCGACGTGAAGCTGATCGACCACGCTTCGCTCACCGCGCAGACCTACGCGGCGCGCGGCGAGCTCTCGCTGGCCAGCGTCACCCTCGGCGCCTGGTTCGAGCAACGCGTCGGCTCCACCGTCGTGGGAGATTTCGAGCATTTCTCCACCTTCGGCTTGGACGCGCAGCTGGCGCAGCGTCTCGGCAACGGCGCGCTCCGGGTCTGGCTGGACGGCAGCGGCGGCGAGAGCCTGTACGTGAACGCCGACAAGCCGGGCAATGATCCGTCGCCGTGGTTCGTTTCCGGGCGCGCGCTGGTCGGTTATCGCTTCGGCGGCCTCGCGCTGGGGGAGCCGTACGTCGAGCCGTTCGGGTTCGCGGCGTTGCTGGATCCGGACACCGAGGTCGTCAGTGATTTCGTGACCGAAGCCGCCATCGGCGTCGCCGCGGGCTTTTGGGATCGCGCTAGAGTCACCCTGCAGGGTGTGATCAGCAACGGCCAGCGCAATTTTCCGACCGGCTTTCTGGACAACCAAAACCCGGATCATTCGAGCCTGCTGCTGCAGGCAGGAGCGCGCTTCTGATGTTCGTGGTGTTCGAAGGCATCGACGGCAGTGGCAAGACCACCATCTCCAATCGCGTGGCCGGCGCGCTCAGCGCCGAAGGCCTGTCGGTCAAGCACCTGCGCGAAGGCGGCAAATTCGTGTCGCCGGTCTCGGAGGGCATCCGCGAGTTCGGGCGCAACGCCCAGAACCTGGACCTGGCCTGGCAGGCCGAGTTCCTGCTGTACGTGGCGCGCGACGTGCAGCTCATCCACGAAGCCCTGCGGCCGGCCCTCGCCGATCACGATCTGGTGCTGGCCGACCGCTTTTTGTACACGCCCGAGGTGTTGGGTCGACACGGGCGTCGCCTGCCCGAAAGCTTCACGCGCCCGATTTTGACTGCCGCCGCCGACGGGCTGGAGCCGGATTTGGTGATCTTGGTCGACGTCGATCCGACCTTCGCGCGCGCCCGCCGCAAGCTGCGCAAGCTCGGTGAGCAGCAAGCCAAGCCGCCGTCGCGCAAGGGCTTGTCCGGTGTCGGCCTGCAGCAACGCTTGCGGCGCGGCTACCTGGCCATGGCCGACGAGCACCCCGAACGCTGGGTCGTGCTCGAAAATCAGGGCTCGCTCGAGCGCAGCGTGGAGCGCGCCGTCGACCTCATTCGGCAAGCGCACCGCGAAGGCGCTGCGCGCGCCATCGCGCGCTTTCGAGGCGCGGTTCCTCGCGCGGCGTCGGCCCACGCGCCGCTCGCCAGCCCCGCCGAAGCGCTGCCGGCCTTCCTGTCGGTGGTCGACGGCTTGGCCGAGCGCGAGCCGCGCGTCGCCGCCTACATGCTGGGCGGCCTCTACGGAGAGCACATCGACGCACGGCGCCGCGCGCTGTTCGAGCAAGCGCCCGACGCGGTGTTGGCCGCGCTGGACGACTTGAGCGACGACGTGAGCTTCGAGCTGCGCCGCCGCGCCCGCGCCCAGTCTCCGGGCCTCGCGCTGCGCTCGCTCGGGCTCGCGCTGCAGACGCCGCAGGGCTGGGAGCTGTGGCAAGAGCTGGCCGAGCTGGCGCCCGCCGACGCCCTCGCCTGCTTGACCGGCCTCGACGACGAGCGCGCCTGGGCGCTGCGCGAGCGCTACGCCACGGGCCAACCCGCCTTCGCCCAGCTGGTGTTGGGCTCGCTTTCGGGCCTGGCGTCGGCGCGCGCGTGGGAGCTGCGCGAACGCCTGCACCACCTCTGCCGAGCCGACCTGGCGACGAGCTACGAGCTGTCGCGAGTGCTGGCCAAATCGGTCACCGGCCTGGCCGACGAGCGCGCCTGGCAGCTGCGCAAGGAAGCTCGCAAACTGGCGCCGGTCGCGGCGCTCAGCTCGCTCAGCCTGGTGACGGACGCCGAAAGCTGGCAGTGGCGCACCGAATCGCTGCACAAGGCACCGAAAGTGGTGATGAGCACCCTGCGCGCGTGCTTCGACGACGCCGCCTGGCGGATGCGGCTCGAGGTCGCCACCGACTGCAAAGAAGCGCTGGACGGCTTGCAGGGCGTGGACGTCGCGCCCGCCTGGGAGCTTCGCACCGGCAACCTAGATATTTGGCCGTCCACGGTCGTGAAGACCTTGGGCAGCTTGGCCGACACGGCGCGCGGCAAAGAGCTGATCCAACGCCAGCTGCGTGCCTATCCCGACAACGTTTCGCTGCTCAAACACGTCTCCAGCATTGCGCTCGGCTTGCATCGCCAAGCCGGCACGTCATTTTGAAACTCGCAAAGCGACCGCACCGATGAAGTCACTCCTCACTCCTGCAAGCATCACCCTGGCCTGCTGCCTGCTGCTCGGCTGCGGCAGCGTCGATCCCAAAGACGACCAATCGGGGGCGGGCGGCGACGGCAGCGGCGGCAGCGCTGCGGAGCTGCCGGAGGGCCCCATCTTGCCCTGGGCCGTCGGCAACACCTGGACCTACCAAGTCACCAAGGACGGCGTGACCGCCCTGAAGACGACCACCATCGGCGAAGCCGAAGCCGTCGGCGGGGACGGACCCAACGCCGACGTCATGGCGTACCATGTGACGACGGCCAAGGGCACCGACTTGAACGACCATACCGAGAGCTGGCAGGCGCCCAGCCGCGACGACGAAGACCGCATCGTGCGCTACCGCGAGCAGTCCTTCGACGCCAGCAGCGGCAACCTGGAGCTGGACGAGTACTGGGAGCCCGAAAAGCTGCACGTCGACGGCACCGCCGCCCACACCGAAAAGGGCGCAAGCTGGCTCGAGTCGTACGCCGAAACCAAGCTTTCGGTGGGCCTTTCCCCGACCACCCACGACGTGCGCGAGCGTTGGACAGTGCTGGACAACGACGAGACGTTGGAGGTGCCGGCCGGCACCTTCGAGCACGTCATACATTTCCAGAAGGTGGGCGGCAGCTCGACCAAGGAGTATTGGTATCTACGCGGCGTGGGTAAGCTGAAGGAAACGGGTAGTCAGACGGAAGAGCTCACCGAATACCAGCTCGAGGCCGTGCCGTGACCACCGCCTCGCCGGCCAGCGATCGCAGCGCCCAAGACGCCGCCATCACCGCCGAGCGAGTGGAGACGAAGTACCTCGTCAAAAAGAGCGAGCTGCCGGCGCTCACCCGCGCCATCGCCGAAAAGCTCCAGCCCCACCGCTTCACCGGCGAAGCCGCCAATCGTTTACCTGACGCCCAACACTTCGTCACGACCATCTATTTCGACACGCCGAACCTGACCTACTTCAAAGCGGCCAAGGCCAACCAACGCAGCAACCTGAAGATTCGCGCCAAAGAATATTACGATCTGCATCCGTCGCTGGCCGAGCTCGCCACCGATCCGGAGCAGATCTTGCGCTACCAGCCGTGGCTGTGGTTCGAGCTCAAGCGCCGTGAAGGCCAAACCACCAGCAAACGCCGTTTTCGCTTCCCCAAAGCGGCGGCCGCCACGTTATTCGACGAACGGCGCGCGCCCGAAAACCTACCCGAAGGCGGCAGCGAGCGCGCCGACGCCGAAGCGCTGATCGCCCACGTGCACGCCCAAGCCGAGCCGGTCGTGCCGAGCGCCATCGTCAACTACCGCAGGCTCTCGTTCCAAAACGCCGACAGCACCTTGCGCGTCACCATCGACGTCGGGCTGGCGTTCTTCCCGGTGCCGGTCGATCTCTTTCGGCGCGCGCGCCCGCTCTCGAAGAGCGAGCTGGGCAAGCCGGCCGGGGTCGAGCCGTGCGCGGTCGTGGAAGTGAAGCATCGTTCTGCAGTGCCGGCCTGGCTGGAGCAAGCGCTGCAACAGCGCGCAGGCAGCGCGGTGACGTTCAGCAAGTTCGTCGCGGCCAGCGAGGCCATTCATGGCGGCTAGCAGGCCGCGCTCACGGCCGCGCAGCCTGCGCCTGCTGTTCGCCTGGTTGTGCACGGCGCTGGTCATCGCCGTCTATTTCAGCCTGCCCGACGGCGATGACGCGCTCGCCACCGATCCCGGCAACGCCGCCGCGCTCGAGCAACCCGCGGCAACGCGCATCGAGGTGGTGTCGGTCACGCCCGCCGATCCCACGCCGGGCAGCGCGGTCACGGTGCAGTTCGCCGGCGCCGAGCACCCGCGCGAGGTGCAGGCCTACGTGGGCAAGAACGCCTTGCCGGTCTTGTCGCGGCTCGAAGATGCGTTGGTGGTGCGGTTGCCCGGCGCCGTACCGCCCGGCCACCTCAAGCTGCGCGTCGCCGGCGGCGCCGAGCGCAGCAAACCGTATGATTTACGGGTCAAGCTCGAGAACTGGCGGAAGCCGTTCCGCAGCGTGCTGGGCGGCTTCGCGCTGCTCATCTTCGGCATCGGCGTGCTCGGTCGCGGCGCGCGCGAAGCAGTCGGGCTGCGCAGCACCCACGTCTTGGCGCGCTGGGCCCAGCGCGGTCCGGCCGCGCTCGGCATGGGGCTCGGCCTCGGCATGCTGGCCCAGTCCACCACCGCCGCCGCCAGCGTTTTGGCCGGTCTGGTCAGCTCCAGCTTGCTCGCGCTCGGGCCCGCCGCCGCTGCTTTCCTGGGCGCCGAGCTGGGCACCGCCACCGCCCCGCTGATCAGCGGCCTGTTCGATCCGCGCGAAGGCCTGCTGGTCGTCGCGCTGGGCGTGATGTGGCTCGGGTTCGCGACCAATCGCCGCAGCAGCGCGCTGGCGCGCTTGGCGCTGGGCGTGGGTTTGATTTCGTTCGGCTTGCAGACGCTGCGCCCCGGCTTCGAGCCCTTCGTGCAAGCGCCGGCCCTGTTGTCGCTGGTCGTCAAGCTGCGCGCTACCGGCGTGCTGGGCGTCGCCACCTGTGCGCTGTTGGGCGCGGCGCTGGTGGCCATCTTCCAAGGCCCCGCGCCCGTGTGCGTGTTGGTGCTGGTGCTGGCGCAAACCACCGCCCAGTGGGATTTGCGCACCGTGCTGGCGGTGCTGTCCGGCTCAGGGCTAGGCGCAGCCATCGGCGCCATGCTGACCAGCGCCGCCGGCAAGAGCTCGCGCAAGCTCGCGCTTTTGAACCTGATGCTGGGCGCGTTGAGCACGCTGCTCGTCGCCTCCACCGTCGATCTGTTCGCGTTCCTGGCCGATCAGGTCGTGCCCGGCATTCCCCACGAAATTCACTGGGGCAAACGCGTCCTTTTGCCGAACCTGGGCCTGCACATGGGCGTCGCCTTCGCCATGAGCCAGCTCGCGTCGGCGCTCGTGCTCTTGCCCGTCAGCTTCCGGCTGGCGCGCGTCGTGGAGCGTTGGTTCCCCCAAGACCGGCAAAGCAAGCTGCCCAGCGTGGGAGACGCCACGCGCGTCACTCGCAGCCGCCTCCTGCAAGTGGCGGAGCTTCAGCTCTCCGCGCTCGCGCCGCTGCGCCAGCTGGCGCTCGACGGCGATCGCGACGCCGGTCGGCTCGTCGAGCGCGCCATCGCCGAGAGCCAAGCCCTGCTCGACGAGCTGGTGGCGGGCCCGGTGTTGGCGCTCGGCGACGCTCCCGAAAGCCGCGCCCTCGGCAGCGCCGCTCTCACCAACGTGCAGCTGCAACGCAGCTTGGAAGGGCTCGAGCGCCAGGCCGAATTGTTCGTCGACGCGCGGGTCGCGCTGTCCCGCAACGGCCGCCCTAGCGAGCTTGCCGAAAGCGATCTCGCCGCGCTCGACGAAATGCACGCCAACCTGAGCGCTGCCGGCAACGCCGTGCTCGAAGCCCTGCGCGACGGCACCGCCATCGATCTGGACGCCGCGCGCTCCCGCGAAATTGCCATGAACGCCCTCGAGGCCCGCCTCCGAAAAGGCGTTCTGGAGGGCGATCCCGAGACGGTGCGCAGTCACCTGGCCGTCCTCAAGCTCGCCGACGCCTACGAAGCCACCGGCAACCAGCTCTACCGCTTGAGCGAAGCCCTGGCCGAAGGGGCTGCCGAAATGCAGCCCGAATCGCAGAAGCTCACGGGTCGTCCCTAGGCCACCCCGTGCGGCGGCCGCCTCAAGCCGCGGACGGCGCCGCCAGGATGGGATACGGCTTCGGCGCCGGGCCGGCTTGCCAATTGTTGTGGCGACCGTCCCAATGGACCACGGCAAGCTCGCTGACCTCGAAGTCGTCGATGGCGTTGTAACTGAACGACACGAAGTCGCCGCCCACTTCCGCCAGGTGACCACGGCCGAAGCAATGCGTGCCGCAGGCCTTGCAGAAGAAGCGCTTGGAAATCTTGGCGCCCCATTCGTAGACGCCGAGCTCGTGCTCGGGCGTCAGCAGCTCGAAGGCGTCGGGCTTCACGATGCTGCCGAGCGCGCCCAGCTTGGTGCACACGCTGCAGTTGCAACGGCTGGCACCGCGGGCCGGATCGGCCTCCACTTTGAACTTTACGGCGCCACAGTGGCAGCTGCCCAGCAGGGTGCGGGTCGTCGAACGGGTCTCGGCTTGAGTTTGAGTCATGGCTTGTCTCCTTCGGTCGATGTCGAATCCGAAGAGCAAGCTACCGGCCCCGCCTGACAGCGTTATGTCAGTGA
>JBEQSW010000478.1:0-2694 GCA_040348565.1 Myxococcales bacterium
CGATGGACGACGAGGCGCCGAAAGACGCGCCCGCCCCCAAAGACGCGCCCGCCTCGAAAGACGCCGCTAAGGCCGACGCGAAGAGCGCTGACGACGCAGCCGCGGATGAGGACATGCCCAGCGACGCCGAAATGGAGGCCGAAGCCGACAAGGAGCTAGCCGCCGAAGAAGCAGCCGGCGCCGCCGCGCTCACCAAGCCGCCCGCAAAAGGCAAAGGCGCCATCGTCGGCGTCGTCACCGACTCCGTCGAGCACGAAACCACGCCCGAAGCGCAAATCAGCGTGGTCGGCACCAAATACAAAACCATCGCCGACTTCGACGGCCGCTTTCGACTCGAGCTCCCGCCCGGCACCTACACCCTCCGCATCTACGTCGAGCTCCACAAACCCTCCGTCATCAAAGGCGTCGAAGTCAAAGCCGGCGCCCTCGAACGCTACGACGTCGACGTCCTACCCGACGAATCCTCGGTAGATACTGTGGAAATCGTCACCGAGGCGGACAAAGCGTCGGTCGAAGGCTTGCTGCTCACTCGCCAGCGCTCCGCCAGCGTCGGTGACGGCGTGGGCCGCGCCGAAATCTCGCGCACGCCCGCCGGCAACGCCGCGCAAGCGGCGCAGCGCGTGGTCGGCGCGACCATCGTCGGCAATCGCTTCGTCTACGTGCGCGGCTTGGGCGAGCGCTACACGAACGCGCTCTTGAACGGCATTCCGTTGCCCAGCCCCGAGCCCGATCGCGCCGCAATTCCGCTCGATCTCTTTCCGTCGCTCATCCTCGAAAACATCACGATCGTGAAGACATTCACGCCCGACATGCCCGCCGACTTCGCGGGCGGCTCCGTGCGCATCGAGACTCGCGAGCTACCGTCGAAGCCTTTGTTTCAATTGTCCGTCGGGCTCGGCTACGACACCGACGCGACGTTGCGCGATCGCCTGGCGCACAAAGGCAGCAGCACCGATTGGCTCGGCTTCGATGGCGGGCTGCGCGGCTACCCGAAGGGCTTTCCCCCGTACGTGCTCGCCAAGGGCCCCAAGCCCGGTGGCGGCATGATCACGAACGACGACATTCTGGCCGCGGGTCAGCAGCTGAACTCGTCGATGCATCCGGTCGAAAAGACGTCCCCGCCGAACTACTCCCTTGGAGCCGTCGCGGGGCGGGGCTGGAATCTGGGCGGCGAGCAACGCATCGGCGTTTTGGGCTCTTTGAACTATTCCCGCTCGTACCAGAAAATCGTCGGAAAAATCGCGCAATATCAGCCTGATTTCGTGCTCGAACCCGACGGCACGAAGCGCGCGACGGTGGCCCCCACGCTCAGCGTCGAGGGCGAGCGCGGGTTCGACAAAGTCAATTGGGGTGGCCTCGGCAGTGTGAGCTATTGGCTGTCGCAGAACCACCGCTTCACCTTGCTCGGTCTGCACACGCAGCTCGCGGACGCCTCGGCCCAGTTTCTGCAAGGTCCTTACGCATCGCGCGGCGCCTCCGTGGCGACCGTCGACCTACGCTACGTCTCGCGCGCTCTCAACGTGCTGCAGCTGCGCGGCGAAGACGACTTCAAGCAACTGAACCACGCCGAGCTTCGCTGGTACGGCTCCTATTCCGTCGCCGCGCTCGATCAGCCCAACACCCGCGACACCGCGTACCAATTCAACGAAGAGACGGTGTCTTGGAACAGCATTTCGACGCCCGAGAATGGCTCGCACTTTTTCGCCAAGCAAAATGAGAAGACCCGCGGCGCGGGCTTGGATTGGAACCAACCCCTGCTGCACGATCCGGAAGATCTGAAGTTGAAAGTGGGCGGCCTGGTCTCGTCCAAGGATCGGGATTTTGCCGCGCGCCGCTTCAGCTTCGGCAAAGAGCGCGGCGCTCCGAACGAGCTGTTTTTCTGCCCCGGCGCGACGTACGACTTCAATTGTCCCGTCCCGCTCTACCAATTCGGCAACGTCGGCCCCGTGCTCGGCCTGACCGAGAACACGAAGCCCGAGGACGCTTACAAAGCCAGTCAAGACATCTATGCCGGCTACTTGATGCTCGACGCCGTGGCGTTCAAGAGCTTGCGCATGGTGGGCGGTGCGCGCGTCGAGCGGACCCGACAAGAAATGAATCCGTACAGCCAGTTTGCCGGTGGGATGGCGCCGAAAGGAGCGTCCATAGACAGCACGGACGTGTTGCCGGCGCTTTCGTTGAGCTACGCGGCCACCAAGAAAACCAAGGTCCGCTTCGCCGCGTCGCGCACCTTGGCCCGGCCGCAAACCCGCGAGCTGGCACCGTTCGTGTTCGCTGACTTCTTCGGTGCGTACCCAATCGCGGGCAATCCGCAGCTCAAGCTCACGTACATCAAGAACGTCGACCTGCGCTTCGAAGCGTTCCCCAGTCCCAGCGAGGTGTTGGCGTTCAGCATCTTCGCCAAGAGCTTCAAGGATCCCATCGAGCCGTACGTCTTTCCGTCCGGCACGCCGGGCCTGATTTCTTACCAAAATGCCAAAGGCGCCAAGCTGATTGGCGTGGAGCTCGAAGCGCGGAAAAATCTGCAGTTTTTGCACGAAAAACTGAAGTCATTCAGCGCCATCGGCAACGTGACGCTTACTCATTCGCGCATTTCGCTCAATCCGAAGCAGGAGCTTCAGAACTCGACGAATCAGTCTCGGGCGATGGTCAATCAGGCTCCCTACGTCATCAACTTGGCGCTCGACTACGCCA
>JBEQSW010000482.1:0-11792 GCA_040348565.1 Myxococcales bacterium
CCCCCCCCCGCCTGCTCTTTCGTGGTGCCCGCGCCTGCGACCTGCGGGGCCGCGGGCGCACCGGCACAACCCGACGCCAACAGCAGCAGCAACGCGACTTCCCGAGCTCGAACACCACCCGTCACTCCCCAGGCTTAGCGCATCGCGCGCGCTTCAGCACGGAGCGGTTGCCCGAACGAGGCGGCTTTTCTTGGGGGTAGGCCGGGTTAGGGCCGCCAGCTGGCGGCCGGCCGTACGGAAATGAGACTCGGCGCGAACGCCATCATTCCGACGCCCAACGGTAACGCAACCCCAGCTCCGTAAAGTCGCCGCCGCGAAGCCCGATGCGATCGGGGCTCACGACCGTGGCGATGAAGCTGCCGCGCACGTCCACGCGCCGCGACAGCTGCATGCGCAAGATGGGGCCGACGCGAATGGTGAGCGAATCATCACGTTTGGGGACGTCCAGAACGTCGACGGCGGGGCCTATCGAATGCTGGTTGTGCGAGCCGAACAGGAAGACGTACGCGACGCGGGTGCGCCACACGAACGGCGGCGTGACGATGATGTGCAGCGTCTCTTCGAAGGCGTCCTTGCCGTCCGGCACCCCCGTGACGTAGGACGCGCTGCCGCGCAGCAAGAGCGCCCCCGGACCGAGCTTGAAGCTGAGATCCAGCTCCGATTCCCAGGTCACGGTGCGCGCCAGCTTGCTCACGTCGCGTTCGAGATCGATGCGCTGGTAGCTGCGCTTGCGATCCAGGTAGGTGTGCTCGAACGACGAGAAGAAGCGCGGCCCGACGCGCCAGTCGAGGTGGGGGATTTCGAGCCGGAACCCGCCGTACGCGCCGAGGCCGCTCGACTGCCCCACCGCGTTGACATCCACGCCGACCCAGTTGGTAAAGGGGCGGCCATAGCCGAACGAGACGCGGGGCCGTATGTAGACGAAGCCAAAATCGAAGGTGGTCGCCACGAAGGGGCGCGCCGGCAGCGTGCCCCAGGAGCGCGCCATCTTGGGATCGATCAGTGCGTCGTCGGGCACCGGCAACACGCCGAGCGGTGCCTCCGCGTCCGGGAATTTTTCGCCCGATGGCTCGGCGGCCCGCAGGCTGCCGGCGGTCGTGAACGAGGCCGCGAGCACGACGCTGCACAGCACGTGTTGGAAGCGTGCCATCAGAAGATCCCCATGACGCCGATACCGCCGGGCGACGGCACGAGGTTCAGTTGCAACTGCGTGGGCGCGGTCACGCTGGCCCGACCGCTCGGGCCCACCACCTTTCGGTAGTGCAGCAGCGGCACGCTATAGCCGACCAGCGTGCCGACGAAAGCGCCGAGCAGGATGTCGCTCGCGTAGTGAACGTCGGCCACGACTCGAAACGTCGCCGTCGTGGCCGCGACGGCGTAGCCACCGGCGCAGCTGAGCGCGTCCCACGGGGGACCGAGCAGCTCGTTCTCCATGTGGTGCACGCAGATCAGCGCCGCACCGGTGAAGCTGAAGGCCGAGTGCCCGCTGAAGAAGCTGCGGTAGTGGAAGGAGTTTTTGCAGTCGATGGCGTCGTCGGGCAGCTCGCCCTCGCCGCAGCCGGTGCCGAAGGGCCGTTCGCGGCTGACCAGCACGTTGGTCGCGCCCTGAATCGCGCCGCTGATAGCCAGGGTTTCGAGGTCGATCAGCGCCATTTGCTCGGCAGTTTCGCGGCTGCCGCGGTACCACCAAGCCGTGGTGAGCGCGTCGGCGGCAAAGGGCCAGGTGACCGCGAGCGAAAGGCCAACGTCGGAAGCGTCGCGGAAGATGTAGCGATCCGCCAAGCGGTTGGCGCGCAGCGCGTTGCGCACGTCGTCGTCGAACAGGATGCCGCCGCTCAGCTTGTGCTTGGCCGTCGGTTTGACGATCGACGCGCCGAGCGTGATCGCTCCGCCCGCCGCCGTGATGACGAAGTTGGCCGCGGAAAAAGTCGGCCACTTCCAGACCAACGGTGGCGGCGCGTTGGTCGAGACGATCGGAACCTGGCTGGTGACGCGAACCTTGGGCTTCGGCGCCGGCGTGGGCGCGAACAGCTTCGGCTCCGTTGCTGGCGCTGGTGGCTCAGCGCCTTCGAGAAGGGGAGCGTCGGGCGGCGGAGCGTCGGGCTTTGACCCCGGCTCCCTCACTTCTATCGGATACGGAACTGGCTCGGCAGCGAGGCTCGACCTCGCAACGGTCACGAGGCCCATGCCCAGCATGACCGCGACCACACCACGGCACGCGCCCGGGGCTCGAGGGGGCTGACCCGAAAATCTTGGATGGCTCAAGATGCCGAGACCGTGTGCGGGAACCGGCGCGCTCGCAAGCTGGCGAAATTACTCTACCGTTTTGTCACACCGGACAATCCGTCACGACAATTTGTCAACTTGTCTTAGGCTTTGACAGATTTGTATGACTCTGCCAGGTTGGCGCAATGAGTGACGCGCTGTCCACGCAGCACGACGAAGGCCGCAGCACGCCCGTCCCGGGGGAAGCGGCGCCGCCCGGTGACGAAATCACGGTGTTGGTCGTCGACGACGAGCCCAGCAACCAAACCTCGCTGGCCAAGATCTTTCAGCGCGAAGGCATGCGCGTGTTCACGGCCGACGGCGCCAAGAGCGCGCTCGAGGTCGCGCGTAAGCACAAGGTGCAGGTGGTGCTGAGCGACCTGATGATGCCCGGGACCAACGGCGTTGAGCTGATGCGCGCGTTGAAGGAAGTGTCGCCCGACACCGAAACGGTGCTGATGACGGCCTACGGCACCGTCGAGACGGCGGTGCAGGCCATGCGCGACGGCGCCTACGACTTCGTCGAGAAGCCGCTCAAGCGCATGACCATCGTCAAGAGCGTGCGCAAGGCGGCCGAACGCCAGTCGCTCGTGGCCGAAAATCGCTCACTGAAGCAAGAGCTGAAGCTGCTCACCACGCGCGAAATCGTGGGACAGAGCCCGGCGCTGCGGCGCGTGCTGGACGTGGCGACGCAGGCGGCTCCCTCTAGCGCGACCGTGCTGATTTTGGGCGAATCGGGCACCGGCAAGGAGCTTTTGGCGCGCTACATCCACGGTAAGAGCGCCCGCGCCGACGGCCCTTTCGTGGCCGTCAACTGCGCCGCCATTCCGGAAAGCATTTTGGAGGCCGAGCTGTTCGGTCACGAGCGTGGCGCCTTCACCGGCGCCATCGCCAAGCGCGAAGGGCGCTTTGCCCGCGCGCGCGGCGGCACGCTGTTTTTGGACGAAATCGGCGAGCTGTCGCCGGCGGTGCAGGTCAAGATCCTGCGCGTCTTGCAAGAGGGCGAATACGAGCCGGTCGGCGGCCACACGGTGAAGGCCGACGCGCGCATCGTGGCCGCCACCAACAAAGACTTGGTGGCCGAGGTCGAAGCCGGGCGCTTTCGCGAAGACTTGTACTACCGCCTCAACGTGATCGCGATCACGGCGCCGCCCTTGCGCGCCCGGCGCGAAGACATTCCGCTGCTCGTCGATCACTTCCTCGGCATCTATTGCAAGAAGAACGGTCGCGCGCGCTTGGCGGTGCCGCCGGAGGTGCTGCAGAAGCTCAGCGACTACCCCTGGCCCGGCAACGTGCGTGAGCTCGAAAACGTCATCGAGCGCGCGGCGGTGCTGTGCCGGAGCGAGGGGCTTGGGCTTTCGGACCTGCCCGACGCGGTCGCTCAGGCCGCCGCGGCGCCGCCCTCGGCGGTGCAATTTCCGATCGGCACCCCGCTCGAAGAGGTCGAACGGCGGCTGATCCGCGACACGCTGGCGCACACCGGCGGCGACAAATCGCTGGCCGCGCAGCTGCTCGGCATCTCCACCCGCACCATTTATCGGAAGCTGGGCGAGACCGAATAGCGACGCTTCGCGCCCCTGCTGCCCCTGCTCCCCCCGCCGACTAACCCCCAACCCCTCCCTCCTCGCCCCTAAAGCCCTGTAAAATCGCCTCTTTGCCAACTTGGCAGCAGAGACTGTTTTTCCCCGTCAGCCTTGCCAGGTTGGCGGAAGAAAGCAGCGGCCGACGCGCGACAAACTGCTGAGATTTCAAGCGCTTTTCCGGTATTGACCCCTGGCACGTCTCTCGCTTTAACCCCCCCGGTCCATTGGCTATCGACGCACTGCTCAAACGTTACTTCCTCGGGGTCGTGCTCGCCCTCGTCGCGGTCGCTGCTTACTTTCAAGCCGCGGGCGCCACGCAGCTGGTGGGCTCGGCCATCAGCGCGTCGGCGTCGGCCTCGGGCTCTTCGGTCGTGGTGGTGCCGCCGTACAAGCTGGCCGTCCCCACGCGCGAGCCCAAGAGCGGGCAAGCCATCATCGAGCGCAACCCGTTCGACTCGGTGACGGGACCGTTGAACGCCGTGCCGCCGCCGGACCCCGCGCTCACGCCCGCCGCCGGCCCCGACACGAGCGACCCGCTGTCGTCGCCCGCTTGCGAAGGCATGCAGGTGCTGATCGTCACCGAGTCGACCGACCCGCTGTGGTCGGTGGCCGCGTTGCAAGGCCCCGGTGAGCCGCACCCCCGCATGCGCCGCGTCGGCGACGAGATCGCCGGCAAGAAGGTGGCGTTCATCGGCTTCAATCCGAAAGAAAACACGCCCGCGGTTTGGATCGAAGGCGGCAACACGCTGTGCCAAGCCATGCTGTTCCGCACTCAGCCCGCCGTCGCCGCCGCGCCCGCCACGCCCGCGGCCGCGCCCGCCGCTCCTGAGCCGCCCAAGCCTACGGGCGGCCCGCCCGCCTTGGATCCGGCCATCGCCGCCAAGATCCACAAGGTGAGCGACACCGAGTACAACATCGACCGCTCGGTGGTCGATCAGATCCTGGAAAACCAGGCCGAGCTGATGAAGTCGGCGCGCATCGTGCCCGAGCAGAAGGACGGCAAGGTCGTGGGGGTGCGCATGTTCGGCATCCGGCCCGATACCTTGCTTGGCACGCTCGGTTTGCAGAACGGTGACCGCCTGGAGACGCTCAACGGCTTCAACATGGCGAGCCCAGAAAAAGCGCTCGAAGCTTACGCGCGGCTACGCACCGCCAGCTCCCTCAACGTCAGCGTCAACCGCCGTGGTGCTCCGGTCACCATCAGCCTCCACATCAAGTGAGACGATTCCTCGTGAAAGCTCGTTCGCATCGTTCCTTCTTTGGTCAGCGCGGCTCGCTTGCCGGCTCGCTTGCCGCTTTGGCTTGGCTCAGCTCGGTCAGCGCTAGCGCTCAAGACGCCCCCGCCACGCCGCCCGCGGCCGCGCCCGCCGCCGGAAAAGTTCCGAGCGCAGCCAACCGGCGCAAGTCTCTGTTCGAAAAGATGGACGCCGCGCGCAACCGGCGGCCCGCCACGGTCAAAGCGCCTGCCGCCGCGCTGGCGCCCAACGCGACGCCCGCCGCCGCTCCGCCCCCCGCGGCCACCACGCCCGCCGCCGCCCCCGCCAGCGACCGCGACCCGCCCGGCGCCGCACCGGCTTTGCCGAGCACGATGGACAAGATCGCGCAGGCCACCGACGTGCCGTTTCGGGCCAAACCCGGCGGCCACCTGGTGAAGTTCAACCTGCAAGACGCCGACTTGGCCGAGCTGGTGAACCACATCTCCGGCCTGACCGGGAAACGCTTCATCTACGGCGCGAAGGTGCGCCAGGTGAAAGCCACCGTGGTTTCGCCCGAGCCGGTGACGCTCGAAGAGGCGTACCAGGCCTTTCTGTCGATCCTCGAAGCCAACGGCATGACGGTTGTCCCGCATGGCCGCTTTCTGAAGATCGTCGACAGTGGCGGCGTGGTCACTCAGCCGACGCCGATCGTGGCGCGCGGTGAGCCGGTTGCCGACGCCGACCGCTACGTCACGCGGTTGTATCGGCTGCAAGCGGTCTCCACCGACGAGGCCATGGCGCTCGTCACCAAGTTCAAGAGCAAAGACGGCGACGTTTCGGCGTACGCGCCGGGCCGCTTGTTGATCATCACCGACACCGGAACGCAGGTGCGGCGCATGATCCGCCTGCTCGAAGAGGTGGACGTGGGCGGCTCCGGGCAGCGCTTGTGGATCGAGCCCGTGCACAACGGCTCGGCACCGGACTTGGCCAAGCGCGTGAACGAGCTCTTCGAGCTGGGCACGGCGCCGGGCCAGCCGGGCAGCGCGGCCGCCAAAGCCAGCGGCCTTTCGAAGGTGATAGCCGACGAGCAGACCAATTCGCTGATCATCGTCGGTACCGACGACTCGTACTCCAAGCTGTTGGATCTGCTGAAGCGGCTGGATTCGCACACCTCCGACGGCGGGCGCGTGCACGTGCTGCCGCTGCAGCACGCCATCGCCGACGAGCTGGCGCCGACCTTGAGCCAGATGTTGGGCGGCAACAGTGGCGGTGGCAAGAAGGGTGAGGCCGCGTCGGCCGCCGGCAATGCGGGCGGCATGTTCGAAGGTGAGGTGCGCGTCACCCCCGACAAGAGCACCAACTCGCTCATCATCACTTCGTCCAATCGCGACTACGCGACGCTGCGGCTGGTGCTCGACAAGCTCGATCGCCCGCGCCGCCAGGTCTTCATCGAAGCGGTGGTGATGGACCTCGACGTGAGTGACCAAACGACGCTGGGCGTCGCCTTCCACGGCGGCGACATGGTCGACACCGGCGGGGGTCAGAGCTTGTTGCTGGGCGGCTTTCAGGCCGGCAAATCCGTGGCGTTTCCGGCCAGCCCGGACCTGCTCCAGGGCTTGGCGGCCGGCATGCGCGGGCCGGATTTGGCGGGCACGCAGAACCTGATTCCCGGCACCACCGGCCTCAGCATTCCGGCGTTCGGCGTGGTGCTGAATGCGCTGGCAACCAGCGGCAAATCCAACGTGCTGGCGACGCCGCACATCATTGCCACCGACAACGTGGCTGCCGACATTCAGGTCGGTCAGAACATCGCGTTGCAGCAAAACGTCGGCGGCGGCTTGGCCAACCTGGCCGGGTTGGCCGGTGGCGGCGCGGCCGGCGGCTTGGGCGCGGCCGGCGGTCTCGGTTTGCTGGGCGGCTTGGGCGGCGGCTTCGCCGCGCCTCGCCAAGACGTCGGTAACAAGATCAAGGTGACGCCGCACATCAACGAGTCGAACCAGGTGCGCCTGGAAATCGATCAGGAGAGCAGCTCGCCCGGCGCTTCCTCCGGCGACCTGGGCGCGGTCACCATCAACAAGCGCACCGCAAACACCACGGTGGTCGTGGCCGATCAGCAGACGGTCGTGCTCGGCGGCTTGATGCAAGACGCCTACACCACGTCGCGCGAAAAGGTGCCGGTTTTGGGCGATTTGCCGATTTTGGGCGCGCTCTTCCGCAAGACCACCACCATCAAGAAGAAGACCAACCTGCTCTTGATCCTGACCCCGCACGTCATCCGCGATCAGAACGATCTGCGCCGTATCTTCGAGCGCAAGATGCAAGAGCGGCAGGAATTTTTGGACCGCTACTTCGTGTTCTCGGGCCAAGAGTGGTCGCCGCCCAAGGATTGGGCGCGCACCAACGGCCTGGTGGAGGACATTCGCAAGTCGTTCGCCGCCATCGCCGAAGACCAACGGACGATTGACGAGTCGCAGCGCCCCCAGGTCGTCGATCGCAATCCGACCGAGCCCCTGGAGCTCCCCGGAACTCCCAAGGTTGGCGGCACGGACGCGCGCGTGCGTCGCCCGTCTTCGGCCCCGCCGGCCGCGGCGCCCGCTGCGGCACCGGCGGCGGCACCGGCTCCTCCACCCCCCGCTCCCGCGCCACCGGCGCCCACCGGCCAAAACGATTCACCCGACGAGTCGCCGGTGCGCATCACGCCCATCGCGCGCAGCGTCAACGTGGAGCGCGTGGAGTGACGATGCTGGAAGAGCGCGTGCTCGGAAACCTGCTGGTGAGGCAGGGCGTCGTGTCCTCGGACGCGCTCGAGCCGCTGCTTTTGCAGCAGCGCGAGAAGGGCTCGCCGTTGAGCGAGCTGTTGGTGCAATCCAAGCTCGCGAGCGAGGTCGACTTGGCGCGCGCGCTGGCCAGCGAGTGCCGCGTGCCGTTCATGGAGCGCATCGACAACGACGCGGTGCAAGCGCACCTGGCCGGGCGCCTGCCCATCACCTACGCCAAGAACCACCTGGTGCTGGTGACCGAAGAGCGTGACGACGCGGTGGACGTCGTCTGCACCAATCCGCTCGACGTCGACAGCATCGACGACGTGCGCGCCATCTTCAACAAGCGGGTCGCGCTGTCGGTGGCGCCGGCCAGCGTGGTGCTCGACGCCATCAACCGTGTCTACGAGCGCCAAGACACGATGAGCGAGCTGAAGAGCGATGAAGGCATCGCCGACGACGGCGAGCAAGACATCCTCGACTCGGACGACGACGCGCCCATCATTCGTTGGGTGAACGCGCTCTTTTCACAGGCAGTGAAGGAGCGAGCCAGCGACATTCACATCGAGCCCGAGGACCGCGAGGTGCTCGTGCGCTACCGCGTGGACGGTCGCTTGTTCGTGGCCAAGCGCGCCAGCCGCCAGTTCATGAGCTCGGTCGTGGCCCGCGTGAAGATCATGGCCGGCTTGAACATCGCCGAAAAGCGCCTGCCGCAAGACGGGCGCATTTCGCTGAAAATCGCCGGTCGCAGCATCGACGTGCGCGTCTCGACGATTCCCACCAGCCGCGACCACGAGCGCATCGTGATGCGCCTGTTGCACAAGACCAACGTCCTTTTGGACCTGAAGGACTTGGGATTTTCCGATCGCGACTACGGCTTGATGGATTATCTCATCAACCGCCCCGACGGCATCATCCTGGTCACGGGCCCGACCGGTAGCGGTAAGACCACCACGCTGTACGCGTGCCTGAACCGCATCAATCACCCGGACGTGAACATCCTCACCGCCGAGGATCCGGTCGAGTACGAAATTGGCGGCATCCACCAGGTACCGGTGCAGGCCAAGATCGGTCTCACCTTCGCCAGCGCCCTCCGCGCCTTTTTGCGCCAAGACCCCGACATCATCATGGTCGGCGAAATCCGCGACAAAGAGACGGCGGAAATTGCCATGCACGCCTCGATGACGGGCCATTTGGTGCTGTCCACCCTCCACACCAACGACGCTGCCAGCGCCGTCAACCGGCTCGTGGAAATGGACGTCGAGCCGTTTTTGGTGCGCTCCAACGTGATCGGCATCTTGGCTCAACGCCTGGTGCGCGTGCTCTGTCCCGCCTGCAAAGTGCCGTACACGGCCGAGCCGTACGAGCTACAGCAACTGGGCATCGATCCGGAGCGCACCCGCCGGCGCGACGAGCGTAAATTGTCGCCGCGCTACGTCGTGCACGGCGCCACCTACGAGCCGGTCGGTTGGCGCGGCCCGGGCATGCCAACGTTCTTCAAGCCAAAGGGCTGCGACAAGTGCGACAACAAGGGCTTCACCGGCCGCCGCGGCATCTACGAGCTGCTGGTCGTGGAAGACGTCGTCGCCGCGCACGTCCTGAGCAAGGCCGACGCGCAAACCATCAAGCGCGCTGCGATGAGCCAGGGCATGGACACCATGCGCGACGACGGCGCGCGCAAAGTGCTCGAAGGTCGAACCACGGTCGAAGAAGTGGTCGCGGCGACGCAAGACGACGTCGTGATCGACGAGTGAGCTGAGCCATGGCTGTTTACGAGTTTCGCGGCATTCAAGTAGCTACCGGCAAGCCGGTCAAAGGCTTCCGCGACGCCGACAACGCCAAGAGCTTGCGCGGTGTTCTGCGCAAAGAAGGCGTTTTGCTCACCCTCGCCACCGAGGAAAACAAGAAGCAAGACACCGAAAAGCGCAAGCTCGACCTGCTCGGTTTTTTTCGGCGACCCAGCACGGGTGACGTCGCCATCATGACCCGACAGCTGGCCACGCTCGTGCGCGCAGGCGTGCCGCTGGTCGACTCGGTGGCCGCGCTCACCGAGCAGGTCGAAAAAGAGCAGCTGGTGCGCGTGCTCACCGCGCTCCGCGAAAACCTGAACGAAGGTACGAGCTTCGCCAAGTCGCTGGCCCAGCACCCGCAAGTGTTCCCGCCGCTGTACGTGAACATGGTCGCGGCCGGTGAAGCGTCGGGCACCTTGGAAGCCGTGCTCGAGCGCCTGGCCGACTTCATGGAGGGCCAGGCCCGTTTGAAGGGCAAAGTATCGGCGGCGCTGGCTTACCCCATCTTGATGGTGGTGATCGGCGGCCTCTTGGTCGGCGTGTTGATGGTGGCGGTGGTGCCGAAGGTGACCAGCATTTTCAACAGCTTGGGTCACGCGCTGCCTTGGTACACGCGCCTGCTCATCTTCATTTCCGACACTCTGGCCGGCTTTTGGTGGCTGATTTTGGGGGTAGTGGGCGGCGCCATCTACTTGTTTCGGCGCTGGAAAAAGACGCCCGCGGGGCGGCTGCGCTGGGACTCGATTCGGCTCAAGTTGCCGATTTTCGGGCGCTTGAACCGGTTGGTGGCGGTGGCGCGGTTCTCGCGCACGTTGGCCACCCTGTTGTCGAGCGGCGTGCAGCTTCTGCAAGCGATGGAAATCGGCATCAACGTGCTGGAGAACGCCCGGCTCGAGGCCGTCGTCAAGGACGCCATCGGGTCCATCCGCGAGGGTGAGAGCATCGCGGTGCCGTTGAAGCGCAGCGGCGTGTTCCCGCCGATGATGACGCACATGATCGCGGTCGGCGAAAAATCCGGTCAGCTCGAAGCCATGCTCGAGAACGTGAGCAAGTCTTACGAGGCCGACGTGGAGACGCGGGTCGTGGCGCTCACGAGCCTGCTCGAGCCGATCATGATCGTGGCCCTGGGCGGCGCAGTCGGCTTCATTGCCATGTCGATCCTGATGCCCCTTCTCCAGATGAACGAGCTGGTGGAGTAACCGTGATTTTGAAGCGGGAAAATGACCGGCGCATCTTGTTCCCCTGGGAGGGGCGGGGAGGCTTGCGCCGGTTGATCGAGCTGGGGCGCGTCCGGCCGATCGCGCTGGGCCTGGGCATCGCCGGAACTTTGGTGCTGATCGGGTTGCACGAGCACCGCGAGGCGGGAATCAGGCGGACCCGCGCCACGTTATTGGGCGTGCGTCCCGCGATCGAAGCCTACATGGCCGACCACGACGGTGGCTGTCCGCCCGCGCTCGCTGCGCTGCCGGACCAGTACGCGCGCTTCAAAGAGCCGCCCACCGACGCTTGGGGTCATCAACTTCGGCTGATCTGCCCCGCAGACCAGCTGGGCAAGAGTTACGTGCTGGAGAGCGGCGGGCCTGATGGTGTGCCCGGCGGTCTCGATCGGATCCAGTGATGACGAGGAGTCGAGGAGTAACGACATGGTGATGCAAACAACTTTGGAATCACGTCAGGCGCTGCTATCGCGCCTGCGTCGTTTGCGCCGAACGCGCGGCGTGACGCTGTTCGAGGTGCTGATCGTGGTGGCCATTCTGGCGATGGTGGCCGGCGGCGTGGCCGTGTTCGCGCTGCCGAAGTTCCAGGAATCGCAGAAGAAGGTGGCCGAGAACGGCGCGCGCACCATGCGGATGGCGGTGCAGCAGTGGCAGGCGGCCAACAACGAGACCAGCTGCCCGACGGTCAGCCAGCTGATCCAGGACAAGCAGCTCGACACCGGTCAAAACACCAATGATCCCTGGGGTCAGGCCTACAACCTGAACTGCAGCGACGACGAGGTGACGGTCATCTCCAACGGTCCCGACAAAAAGAAGGGCACCAAGGACGACATTGCCGTGCCCAAGGGTGCCGTCCCGGCGTCCGAGTAGGAAAGGCAGCGTGTCAGGTGCCGGCCCTCAACCTCAGTAGCTCGTCGTGGGCGCCAAGCGTTTGGCGTCCGCGCGAGCTCCGAGGCGGGCAGCGCGGCCTGACGCTGATCGA
>JBEQSW010000488.1:0-14294 GCA_040348565.1 Myxococcales bacterium
CTAAGGTTGGGGCGCGGGGATGGGCGGGGTTCGCTGCGGATCCGAAGCGTTCGCCTTCGCGCGCCGTTGTTGAGTCGCCTTCGAGGAAGGTACGTGTTCGCGGCCAGACAATGTCCGCCCTGAGCTTGCTGCGCGGGGGGCGCGTCGCATGATGGCGGGATGCGCAACCCTACCGTGGTGTTCAAGGAGACGGGTTTCACGGTGCATGCGGCGCCGGCGGGTGACGAATGGCGGGGCGAGATTCTTACCGAGCAGGGCGAGCTGCACGATGGCTTTTCTTATACGCGCGAGTGCTTTCCGGGCGCGGTGATCGGGGCGCTGCGCGTGCGAGATATTGCGTTCGCGCCCAAGCTAGCGGCAAGAATGTGGGTTCACACTCACGACGCCGAATGAAAGAGCCCGACTCCGCCACCCTGCACACGATCGCCGAGCGCACGCTTTCGCACTACGAGGCGGGCGCGGCATCGTTTTGGGAGGGCACGCGGGGTCACGACGTTTCGCAAAATCTCGAAGCCTTGCTGAGCGCTCTGCCGGCCCGGAAGGCGCTGCGAATTTTGGACGTGGGCTGTGGGCCCGGTCGGGACTTGTCGACCCTGCGCCAATTGGGTCACGCGCCCACGGGGCTCGACGGCTGCGCTGCGTTCGTGAAGATGGCGCGCGCGCACAGCGGCTGCCCGGTCTTGGAGCAGAGCTTCTTCGAGCTCGAGCTGGAAGCAGCTAGCTTCGACGGCATTTTCGCCAATGCGTCGCTGTTTCACGTGCCGCGCGCCACGTTGCCGCGGGTGCTGCAACAGCTGTTCGACGCTTTGGTGCCGGGCGGCGCGCTGTTTTGCTCGAATCCGCGGGCCATGGGCGGCGAGCGTGAAGGCTGGCAGGGCGAGCGCTACGGCACCTACCTCACGCTCGAAAGCTGGTCAGCGCTGTTCGCGGCGGCCGGTTTTGCTTTGCAGCACCACTTTTTGCGACCGCCCGGCAAGCCTACCGCTGAGCAACCGTGGCTGGCGATGGTGCTACGAAAGCCCGTTTGAAGCCGGATAACCCCGTCGTGGGCCAAGGCCCGCGGCAAGGTACCTAAAACCGCTTCTCAATCAGACGCTCGATTTCGGCGGAGCGTCCAAGGCCAGGCGACGACGACGGCTCGGGGGCAACCGCTGAATCCACGGGCGCAACCGGCGCCGGGGGCGCAGCTGCAGGCGCCGCAGTGGAGGCGTCTGCGGACGGCGCGACCGGCGGAGCCGCCAACGGCGTGCGCACGTTGGCCCGCTCGATCTCGGTCGTGCGCGGCGCGCTCACCACCTTTTCGAGACCTCGCGTTCGTGGCTCCGGCGCACCTTGCCCAGCGCGAACGGCCTCGGCGGAAGACCGTGCCACCGCAGGCGTCGGGTCGACCGCCGGCGCCGCAAGCGGTTCGACCGCGGGCGCTGGAGCCGGCACCGCCGCAGGCGTTGGCGCGGCGACCGCTTCGGCAACCGGCGCATCCGCAATGACAGACTTTGGCACCAGGGCGGCGTCACTCGACCGCGGCGTGACCCCGAGCGAGCCGCGGAGCAAGAAGGCCGCAAGTAGCAGCAGAGAGGCGGCGCCGACCACCAACCAATTGCGCCGCGAGCGAGGCGCGGGCGCCGACGCGATCGCGCCGATGTCACTCGTGCGTCGATCGTCCGGGTTTTGCCGCGATTCCACCGGCACTTCGAGCGTGGCCGTGCACGCAACTGCGTCTTGCGCGGACACGCTGCGCGTGAGCGCGGGAATCGACGAGCTGGATTGGAACATGCCCGCGACGCGCCCGAGCGACACGCGCGCGTCGTCGCTACCGAACGGCGCCAGCGCCGCCGCCAGCTCGGCCGCGTTGGCGTAGCGTGCGTCGCGATCCTTCTCCAAGCACTTGCGCAGGATGTTCTCGAGACCGGGCGGCAGCGTGCCCGGCACCGGCTGTTGAGACAGCGGAACGGGTGGCTGGCTCAGGATGCGCGACGCCAGCTCCAAGTAGCCCGGTCCTTCGAACGGCGGGCGACCGCACAGCAGCTCGTACAGCGTGGCGCCCAGCGACCAAATGTCGGAACGCTTGTCGACGTCTCGCGGGTTTTGAAGCTGTTCGGGGGGCATGTACGCGGGCGAGCCCAGGCGCACGTCGTCCGAGCTGGTGAGCGACGTCGATTCGACGCTGTCGCTGTCGATGGTCTTGGCGATGCCGAAATCCAGGACTTTGATCAGCGGCGTACCATCCGCACGCGAGGTCAAGAACAGGTTCCCGGGCTTGATGTCGCGATGGACGATGCCTTTGACGTGACCCTCGGCCACCGCCTGCAGCGCTTGCAGCACGTAGTCAACCGCCAAACTGGGTGACAGGGCGCCCCGCTCCCGCAGCAGCGCGCGCAAATCACTGCCCTCCAGGTACTCCATGACGAAGAAGGGCGTACCGGATGGTAGTTTTTCGATCTCGAGCAGCCGAACCACGTGCTCGCTGGACACCCGGGTCGCCGCTCGCGCCTCGCGGGTGAACCGCTGAACGGCCGTTTCCGACCCCGCCAACTTGGGCAGCAGAAACTTGATCGCTACTTTTCGGTCCAGCAGCTGGTCGCGTGCCGCGACCACCACCCCCATGCCGCCGACGCCGAGCGTCTGCTCGATCAAGTACTTGTCCGCTACCACCTCACCAACGCGCACCGGTGCCGCGCTGTTGTCCCCCGCCTCGAGGTGGCTGGCGGTGTTGCTGGTCATTGGGGTCCCGGCCCCGGACGGCGACCCGCCCGAGAGTTCACCAAGATACCAGCCACCCGGGGGCGACGAAAGACCGCAGGGGGCAGGCACCGGCCGGGCGCGCGGCATAGTAGGGAATTCGATCGGGCGCGCGACCGGCGTCGAGTCCCCCTTGCCCGCCGTCGGCTGGTTTCTCAGCCCGCAGGCTTAGAGCCTACTTGTCGGTTAGTTGACGATAGCCCCCGGCCGCAGCCGCCAACGTCCCGGCGCCGCCAACCAATACGGTTCAGCTCCGTTTTCTGGACGGTTTCAGGAATCCGCGCAGGAGTCACGTTGACCCGCGGCATGGATTCAGAAATCAACGGCGAGGGTGCCGAAGCCTTCGCGCACGTGAAAGTTCGGTTTGGCGGTGCGCGGCGGACGCCAGGCCAGGTACCGTCGCGGCGCCTTGCCCTCCATCCGATAGAGAGCGAGCGGCAGCCGCGCCCCCGCGACCAAGGCCGCCGCAAGCTCCGGGGCGGACAGGCGAGCCTCGATGAGCGCGGTGTGACGAGCCGGGTCGGTGCTGGTTTTTATCAGCGGGCGGCTCGACCATTCGGCGCGCGACGACTTGGCGGCGCGGTCGATTTCGAGGTCGAAGAAGTGACCGAGCGGCCCCAGCTCGACTTCGTAGTAGTGCTCACGTTGGGCAGGATCGGGCGCCAGAAATAGCTCGACGCAGTCTTCTTCGTAGAGCTTCACGCGCTCCACGTCGAGCGGGCGCGACGCATCGACGTCGAGCCCGGCCCCCGACAACTCGAACAACACGAACAGCGCCCCCTCTTGCCACAGAAAGCGTGCGCTCGTGGCGATGCCGCTGTCCGCGCCGGCGTAGTCGGTTTGCCAAGTGACCGGCGGCGCGCTCTCCCACACTGGCTCGAGCCGACCGTCGATGACTGGCGGCTTCGTGACGTGCTTGGCGTGTGCGACGGGGCCCCCGCCCGGCGCCGCCGCGGCCGCGCTTGCTGACGCGCTCGGCGCCGGCGAAAGCGCGAGCGCGCCGTCCGACTTCGGGGGCGCCGCCGATGCCGGCAAGCTGAAAGGCGCGATGGCTTTGAAGAACACCGGTCGCGGCGCTTTCAAGGCGTTCACGCCGTCACCCGCCAGCAACGGCGACGCCAGCGCCACACCGTACCGACGCGCCGCCACCTCGATCAGCGGTGAGGTACGGTGCCCGCCCAGCTCGCGGGCGAGCTCGGCGTTGTTCCAAAGGCCCAAATATTCGGCACCGACGCGATCGACCAAGACCGGGTTGGTGCCGCCGATGGCGATGCCGCCCGGAACCTTGCGAATATTCTGAAAGCCATCGCCCGACATGGCCGGCACGCCTTCGGCCAGCACCACGTCGGGCAGCGAAATTTCGAGCACGTCGACCATGCGCTCCGCGAACAGCTCGAGCGACGCCACGTATTTGGCGCGGTCTTCCGGCTCGTGCTGCTTTCTCTCGCGCAGGTAAGGTTTCAGCTCCTCGTGCATGCGCCATTTTTGATTGTAGGCGGGCGTGGCCTCGGAGCGCATGACCGTGCCCTGCATGCCCTTGATGCCGAGCGACACCACCGCGTAGCGGTGCGCTTTGATTTTGGGCACGCTGATGAACAGGCCGTGGTCCAGCGTCTCGGCCAACAGCTTCGGCATCAACAGCGTGGGGACGCGTGTGTGCTCGATGCCACTGATGCCGAGCGGCTTTCCCGGCTGGTCGCCTTCCCGATCGAAAACGCCGTCGTCGTCGAGCGCCACCAGCGGCACGTGCTCGGCCGCCGTCATCGCCGTATAACCCGACAAATCCACGGCCTTTTGCCAATGTTCGTGCGAGTTACCGCAGCCGTCCGCCACCGTGACGTGCAGGTGGCCGCGCGCTTTCAAACAACGCAGCACGCCGCGCGTGAACTCCACGTCGGTCACGCGGCCTTGCACGCCGTCGTCACCACCTGACTTGGCGATGTTCTTGAAACCGTCGAACCCGCACAGGTTCGGCTTGACCAAGATCGGCGTCTCCGGCGGGCGCGCCGGCACCACCGCTTCACACAAGCGTTGACCCAGCTCCAGCGCGCTTTCGCCTGCCAGCACCGTGACCGCCGAGCGGTCGCTCTTCAGCCGCTCGATGTGCTGTTGACGAAGCTTGGCTCCGTCGACTCGAGCGAGCGGCGGGGTCGCCACCGGCGGGGTCGCCGCCTCGTAGGCAGGGCTGGCTTGCGTCACGGTATCTGGCTCGGCCGACGCAGACGCGGAGGCTTCGGGGGTTGGCGCCGCGGGCGCGGGCCGAGCGGATGCAGCGCTGGTGGCAGACGGGCCGGGCGGCGGTTTCTTCGAGCAGCCGGCAGTGATGCAACACCAACCGACGAGCAAAAGACCAAGCCCTTGATGCCTCACGAACCGACCCTTCGCGCGAGACGGGCTCATTGCCAAGCACTACGACGAGCTCGCTGCGCAGTAACCAGGGGCTTGCGCTACGCCAGACCGAAGCGGCACCGACAGGGCTTGGCCACGCGGCCGATCTCGCAAGTCTCGCGCGGTTTTGCCAGCCATGGCCCTGGATTGAACCAAGGCGCCCGAGTTTTCGCGCTAGCATCGCCGTTTCGAGAATGGGCTCGATCGAGCGCTTCCTGGCTCATGCCGGCGTGGCATGGTGCTCCGTGAGCACCTTGGCGCGCGCCGAGGCGCCCGCGGAAGAGCCCAGTCGCGCTCAGTGCCTGGCCGCCCACGAGCAAGCGCAAGCCTCACGCCTGGCAAGCCAATTGCTGGCGACTCGCGCCGCCCTGCGCGAGTGCTCGGCAGCGGCCTGCCCTCCCCTGGTATCGCGCGACTGCGTGCAGTGGCTCTCGGAGGTCGAGCAACAGATCCCGTCGGTGATCTTTCGGGCCGCCAAGGACGGCGAAGACGTGGTCGCGCTGCGAGTGCGCGAAGATGACGAGCTTCTCACCGCGTCGCTCACGGGCTCGCCGTTGGAGCTGGACCCCGGTCCGCATCACTTCGTCGCGGAGCTGCCGGGTTTTCCAGCCCAAGAGGCCACGTACGTGCTGCAAGCCGGCGACAAGGCGCGCGTGGTGCGCTTCGAATTCACTTCACCCAAGCCGAGCGTGGGGTCCGGTCCGCCGCCGCCGACAACCGCGCCTCCCGCGCGGCCGTTGGAGCATCGGCCGATTCCAACGCTGAGCTATGTGCTCGGCAGCGTCACGCTGACCGCCACCGTCACCGGCGCCGTGCTCGGGGGCATGGCGCTCGCCAGGCGCAGCGAGGTGCAAAATGATTGCGCGCCCCTGTGCACGGAGCGCGACGTCCGCTCCGTGCAACACCTGGCGCTCGCCGCCGACGTCGCGTTTGCGGTGGCCCTGCTGGGCGCTGGCGCCACCGTGTTCAGCTACGTCACCCGCCCCAGCGTGCCCGTTACCGAGAGCGCGGCCGCGCCTCCGCCGCTGCGCTTTCGGGTGCTGTGGACCGGCTGGGGAATGGCCGCCGGCGGCAGCTTTTGAACGGGCGCGAGCGCTGCCAGCTGTGCGCCCGCCTCGCCGCTCTGAGTCAAATTCCTTGTAGTTACAGACTGTTACGATCCAACTGGCCCCAATGCGTAGGCTCGGCGCGTTGACGGAGCCAGGGACGGACACCAGGTTCCTGAATCTGATGACGCTGCTGGCCGTTTGGCGTTGGGTATGAGCGCGTTCTTGCTGGTTTCGCTGGGCGGCTGGGTTGCCGTGGTGTCGCTGGCGTTGTTGCGCTCGCGCGCCTACGCCATCTTCCGCGGCATCACGCTCGGGCTGCAGGTGCTGTTCGCGGCGGCGCTGGTGCATCGCTTTCAAAGCGTGCTGCCGCTGTTCTACTACCTGCAGGCCACGGTGTTCGTGCAGTCACTCGGGTTGATTCGACCGCGAATGCGTTCGCTCGCGTACCGCGCCTTGATCAGCGTGCCAGGAGCCTTCTTTGCGGCGGGCACTTTGTTGTCGCTGCCGTGGGTGCTGGCACGCGCGTTCGGCTTCGATCTCCCGGGGGTGCTAGTGCCATTCGCGGCGGCGGGCATTGGCGTCCTGCAATCGCTGTGGTCGCGCGAAGAAACGCGCGATATCGTGGTCGCCGACAGCCAGGTGGTGCCGGCGTTGGCGCGACACGCCGCCAGCGACGCGCGCGTTTCGCGGCCGCTGCGCTTGGTGCAAATCACCGACCCGCATTTGGGGCCGTTCATGTCCGTGGAACGGCTGGCGGGCATTTGTCAGCGCGCGGTGGACAAGGCTCCGGATTTGGTGCTGCTCACGGGCGACTTTCTGACCATGGAGTCGCAGGCGGACCCGCGCCTGCTGGAAAACGCGTTGGCGCCGTTGAAGCAGCTGTCTGGGCGAGTCTTCGCCTGTCTGGGCAATCACGATCACGAGGCGCCGCTGGTGGTAAGGCGGGCGCTGGCTGAAAACGGCATCACCTTGCTGGTCGACGAAGCCACCACCATCGACACTGCCGCAGGCCGCGTGCAGCTGGTCGGGATGGACTTCGTGTGGCGCGAGCGCAAAGAACATTTGGCGCGAGTGTGCCAAGCCTATCCGCGCGAGCCGGGCGCGCTGCGCATCGTGCTCTTGCACGATCCCGGCGCATTCGTTCATCTACCGGAGGGCGAAGCGGACCTGGCGCTGTCGGGTCACACCCACGGCGGGCAAGTGGGGCTGGTCAGCCTGGGTCTGCCGTACACGATGATGCGCGCGTTCGTGAAGATGCCGGACCACGGCTTGTGGGCGCGCGGTACCGATCGGCTGTACGTGCACCGCGGCACCGGTCACTACGGCTTTCCCTTGCGCTTGGGCGTGCCCAGCGAAGAGAGCGTGCTGGCGGTCCACTCACCGGCGCATCACGGCGCGCCCTTGCCGTCCTGAGCCGTCGCTCGCTCCCGGAAAGACGAGGCGGCCTCGGTGAGGCTAGATTCAGCGCGCTGCGTCACGAGCCGGATTCCGCCGAAATCCCGCTGAGCGGTATGATTACCGTGTAAGTCGATGTGCGCGGCGGCACAAAGTGTTATGTAAGGGCGGCGCTGACGTTCCCATGATCCCTGTTTCGCCCCCGTCCAAACAGCTAGGCTTCAGCTACGCGCCCGGCGACATCATCGCCGGCAAATACGCGCTCGAAGAGCTACTGGGCGAAGGCGGCATGGGCGCCGTTTTTCGGGCGCGCAACACCGCCATCGACATGCCGGTGGCGCTGAAGTTGATTCGCGCCGATCTCGATCGTGAGCAGCTGAGTGGACGTCTGCTGCAGGAGGCGCGCGCGGCCGCCAAGCTGGCGCACCCCGCTATCGTTCGGGTGTTCGACGTGGGCAAGACCGCGCTGGGCGATCCGTTCATCGTGATGGAGCTGTTGCACGGCGAAAGCCTGGCCGCGCTGCTCGAGCGCGAAGGTCGAATGACGAGCGTGAGAGCCGTGCAGCTGCTGCTGCCAATCGCCGACGCGCTGTCGGTCGCGCACGCGAAAGGCTTCATTCACCGCGACGTGAAGCCCGACAACGTCTTCATCGCCAACGACGACGAGGGCCAGCTCCAGCCGAAGCTAGTGGATTTCGGGATCGTGAAGCACGAACGCCAGGAAGGCGACAGCCAGCTCACGCAGGTGGGCGCAGTCGTGGGTAGCCCCGACTACATGTCGCCGGAGCAGGCGCGCGGCCTCGAGGACGTCGACTTGAGAAGTGACGTTTGGTCGTTCTCGGTGGTGCTATACGAGGCAATCACTGGCGTGGCACCGTTCCAGGCGACCAACTACAACGCCTTGTTGCGGCAAATCGTCGAGACCCACCCGCCGACGTTGCGCGACCTTCGCGCGTCCGACGCCGAGCTGTCGCAACTGATCGAGCGTGGATTGAGCAAGTCTCCAGCTGATCGCTTCGAAACCATGGGGCTGATGGGCAAGGCGCTGGCTACGTGGCTTGGCGGGCAGGGCGTCACCGACGACGCTTGCGGGGTGTCGCTCGAGGCGCGCTGGCTGTCACGTTCGTCGGACCACACGGGCCTCGGGCGCGTTTCGCGTTCGTCGTCGCCGGATAGCTGGCCCGAGCCGCCTTCGGGCATCCGTTCCGTTTCCGGCAAATTCGGCAACGCGCCGACGGTGCCGCTGGTCAGAGCCGCCGGCACTCCCTATTCGTTGGTCAGCAGCGCCACGGCGTTGCCCGCGCGCAAGCGTAGATGGCTGCTGGGAGGAGCCGGCGTCGCGCTCCTGGCCGCGCTTCTCCTCGGCTATTTCGGGGTCGTTCACGCAAGCTCGCCCGCCAGCGTCGCCGGGGCCGGGCAAGCGCGTTCTCAGGTGTCGGCGCCGCCTTCGCCCGCGCTCGAACGTCCACACCGCACGCTCGCGCCTGCGCCGGACGCGACCGAGGCTGTAGTCGCGATGGCCAGTGCTTCCGCGGCACCCGCAGCCAAGGCGGTTCCCAAAGCCACGCCCGCCAAGAACATCGCGAAAGAGCCAGCCAGGGCGCCAGCGGCGGCGGACCCTCCGTCGCCGCCTAAATCCGATCTGCTCGCGCCCTACTGACGCCGAACGGAGCCGGAGCCGGACTGAAAATGGCCGCCGTGGCTACCGCGCGCGGCCAAGGGCTGGCCGTGGGTGCTCACCCCGGCCGCTGACAACGCCCGGCGTTGCACACCTTGTTCGCACCACACGTCTTGCCGCACACTCCACAGTTGCTCTTATCGACGCTGGTATCGACGCAGGCGCCGCTGCATTGAGAGTAACCGCTGTCGCAAGTGCTGACGCATTGGCTGTTCGAGCACGTGGCCGTCGCGTGCGGGTTGGACGGACAAACATTGGTGCAGCCGCCACAGTTGTTGGGATCGGCCTTGGTGTCGACGCAGGCGCCGCCGCATTCGATGAACGGCAGCACGCAGGCAAAATCACAGCTGCCCATCACGCAGGTCGGCGTAGCATTGGAAGGGGGCATGCATACGGTGGCGCAATCACCGCAGTGCGCGGTGCTGCTCATCAAGTCGACGCACGAGCCGTCGCACGCCTGAGTGGTTCCACCGCAGGTGCTGCCGCACTTGCCGGCGGTGCACACTTCACTGGCCCCGCACGCCTTGGTACAGGAGCCGCAATGGGCCGTGTCCGATGCCAAGTCGACACAGACCCCGTCGCACTTTTCGTAGCCGAAATTACAGGCCGTGTCGCAACCGCTGGCACCGCAGACGGCGGTGCTGTTCGGCTTCGGGCTACACACCACCCCGCATTTGCCGCAGTTCTGCGTGTCGTCGAGCTTCACGCAGGCGCCACCGCAGGGGGCGAAACCATCATCGCAAGCAATGCCGCAGCCACCGCTTTCGCAGGTGGCGCTGCCGTTGGCCACGCCGGGACATGCCACGTCGCAGCTCTGGCAGTGCGCCGGGTCCTTGGCCGTGTCGACGCAAGAGCCACCGCAGTTGGTGGTACCGTTCGGACACTCCGTGACGCACTTGCCACCCGCGCAGGCCTGGTTTGCGTCGCAGGGCTTGTCGCAGCCGCCACAGTTGGCAGGGCTGGTGTTGGTGTCGACGCAAGCCGAGCCGCACAGCGCAAAGCCCTTGTCGCAGCTGCCGCCGCATACGCCGTCCGTGCAAACGGCCATACCGTTCGCGGGCGCGTCGCAAACCGTGCCGCAGGCTTTGCAGTTCTGCGAATCCGTCGCCAGATCCACGCACGCCGAGCCGCACAGCTCGAAGCCGTCGGCGCATTCGAGGCCACACTTGCCGGCGCGGCAGGTGGCGGCGCCGTTCTGCGGCACCGGGCAGGCCATGCCGCACTCGCCGCAATTCGACGGCGACGAGGTCGTGTCCATGCACGAGCCGTTGCAGTTCATGCGGCCGCCTGCGCAGCCAGCGGTACACTTTCCGCCGTCGCAAACCTGCGCGGCGCCGCAGGAGGTGTCGCAGTCGCCGCAGCGAGCCGGATCGTTCGACACGTCGACGCAGGCGCCCGAGCAGTCTTGGAAACCCTCGGCGCACTCGACGCCACACTTGCCGTCCACGCACACCGCGATGCCGCCCGCAGCGGTGGGGCAAGCTTTGCCGCAGCCGCCGCAGTTCTCGAGATCGGTCTCGGCGTCGACACAACTGGTACCGCACGGCAAAAACCCAGCTTGGCAAGCGAACGAGCACTCCGAGTCCAAGCACACGGGGCTGCCGTGGGGCGGCGCGCCGCAGGTCGTGCCGCACGCGCGACAGTTCTTTTCGTCGTCGCTCAACACCACGCAAGAGCCGCGACACACCGTCTCGCCCTCGCGACACACCACATCCACGGGGCCGGCTCCGCCCTCCCCACCGGCTCCGCCTTGGGGCTCGACGATAGTGCCAGCGCGGACGCACTTCTTGGCGGCGCTGCACATGTAGCCGGCTAGGCATTCGTTGGAGGCGCTACAACCCTTCCCCTCCAGGCTTTCGCTCAGATCGGTGGAGCAAGCTTGCACCACGCCGGCCAGCAAAATCGCCAGCAGTCCGCACAGCAGCAGACGCAACGCGTCCTTCTTTTTTCCACCGACCCCAATTTGCGACATCAGAACCGCCCCTTCAAATCCACAGCGCAAGCGCCTGGCAGACAGGCCCAGCCCAAGCTCGCCGACGACTCGCTTTCGCCATGGCTCGAAGTCAGCTGAATGACGAGCAGCGTGCCGCCCGTCACCACCAACGCGCCGCCCACCACGGCCAGCACGCGCGCCGTGGTTTGGCGGCTCTGTTCCTTGTCGAGCTGTTCTTTGTAGCCAATCTGGGTGTGGTCGGACTGAGCGTCTTTTTCCGCGCTTCTGCGAGCCAGCTCGAAGCCGAGCGAGCCGCCCAGCACGGCCGCGCCCGCGCCCAAACCAATCCAAGGCAAGATGCCGAACTTTGGCGATGAGTCGGCCTTGTTTGCCGGCGCCGCACCCGCCGGGCCCCCGTTTTTCGAAGGCGACGACGACGCGCCGGGCCCAGCTTCGGGAGCTGTCGCCGCCTTCGAGCCCGGGACCAACGGCACATCGAGCTCCTGGGCGCGATCTGCGGGGAGATCCAGCTTCTGTTCGGAGTCGGCGTAGCCGCGCAAAGAAAGCACGATCTTGTGTGAGCCGGGTGGCAGCTGCCCCGTGTACGGGGTCACGCCGACCGGCTGCTCGTCGACGATGACGGTGGCGCCCAGCGGGCGCGACAGCACGGTCAGTTGCTGCACGCCCTTTTTGGCCAAGACCCCTTCGAGCGCGTGGATGCGCTCGTCCACCTCGGGGCCGTTCTTGGCGTCGGGCGCGCGCCGGCGAAAGTCGCGGTACCATTGCAGGGACGAGGCATCGTCGCCAATCTTCTCGTAGCCACGCGCAATGTTGAAAGACAGAGCGGCGCTCGGGGCGAGCGCGTCGGCCTGCAAGAACAGCTCGATGGCGTCTTTGAAGCGGCCGGCGGAGTAAGCTTCCGCGCCCCGCTCGTAGCGGGCCTTGCCCTCGGCTCGTTTGCCCGCTTCGCTAGCCGGATCGGGCGCGGACGGGTTGCTTTGCGCGGACGCGCCGCTGGCAAAGCAGAGCAATGAAGAAAGAAGCAACCAAGAGCCGTAGATTCTGAAAGCCATCGTTCAATAGGGGCTCATCAGGTCTGCCGGTTTCGACTTCGCTTTGCTCGAGCCGGCCTTGCCGTTTTTTGGCAGGGCCGCCGGAGCTGGCCGCACGACACGCGCGGCTCCTGACGCTCGTCCCGCCGTCGAGGATACCTTTTCGGGAACCGGCTGGGCACGCTTCTGGTTGGCCTCGGTTGGAGGGTTTGCCTCCGCTCCACCGGGCACGTCCGGCGCGCTCGCGGCCGTTTCCGCTGCGGGTGGAGACGAAAACGCACCGGGAGCCGCGGGCGTGCTGGCGGTAACCCGGGTAGGTGGTGGTGCGTCACGCCCCGACAACAGGCGCATCCCCAGGGCAAACCCCACCGCGGCGAGTAGCAACACCACCGCCGCACCTGCGACGAGCCGCCATTTCGGACGCGGGTCCGGACTTCGGGTGAGCGCGAGGGCCGCGTCCGAAATCGGCGCGCGGTCCGGCGCGCGCACGGTCTCTGGAGCAGGCGTGCCACCCCGCGGCGGAGCCGGCAGCGTGTTGAGCGCTTGAAGCTCGTTGCGCCTCACTCCCGAGCCCGACTCCGCCGACCAGGCGTCACTGAACGAGGTCAAGGTCGCTCGAGTTGCCCGACCGTGCGGATCGGTCGCTCGCAACCAGCGAGCTTCCAAGGTCGAGCCGCAAATGTCCTCAGCCACGCCGTGGTGCACGAGCCACTGCGCCAGCGCGCGCCCTAGCTCGCCCATGGACGCGAAGCGCTGGTCCGGCTGCTTGCTCAAGCCACGCATCACGATCGCGGACAGCTCTTCGTCACCGGCGGCCAGATCGCGCAGGCTGGGCGGCGTGTCTTCGACGATCTGCCGCAAGAGCGCGTTGTAGTTCGCACCCTTGAACGGCGTCCGCCCCGAGACAGCTTCGTACAGCATCACGCAGAACGACCAAATGTCCGTGGAATGGCCCACATCGTCCTGGCCGCGCGCTTGCTCGGGGGACATGTAGTCGGGGCTGCCCAGAACGTCGCCATCGCGGGTCAGGTGGCCTTCGACTTCGGCGCCCTGCAACTTCACGATGCCGAAGTCCACCAGCTTCGGCTGAATTGCCCCGTCCTGATGCACCACGAACACGTTGTCGGGCTTCAAATCGCGGTGAACGACGCCTTTGCCGTGAGCCAGCCACAGCGCGTCGGCAATGGGCAACAAGGTGCGCACCGCTTGCACCGCTGGCAGCCGCCCTTCGGCCGTCAGCAGCTGGCCCAAACTGTCGCCCTCGAGCAGCTCCATCACGATGAACGGATCACCGCGCTCGGTTTGGCCGACGTCGAACACTTTGACGATAGCCGGGTGCGTGAGCTTCGCTGCCGCACGCGCCTCTTGAATCAGCCGGCCCTGCAGCGTCGTCTGGTCGCTCGTCGCACGCACGACCTTGATCGCCACCAGCGCATCGAGCGCGACGTTGCGCGCTCGCCACACCACGCCCATGCCGCCCTCACCCAGCTGCGCCTGCAGCTCGTACTTGCCAGCGACGACGTAGCCGGGCTCGTACAGTGTGGCTGGCGTTGCGGACATTTCGCGGGGCCTGGGCACCAATCGGTTAGCGGAGTGACTAGCCCGAAATTAGGAGACTATTCGTCCCATGCCAGAAAATTCGCGCAGCGCGTCGGCGCCAGCCGCGGGCTCTCCGGCGGAGTCGCGGAGCGTGAGCGTGGAGACCGCGCACGAAGCTGGCTCGGCGCACAGCGTCCACACCGAAAACAGCGCGGAACGGCCGGCGCGTGCGACCACGTCGCAGCGGGCGTGGAGAAACAAGCCCGCAACTTTGGCCGCCGATGTAGTTCGTTCCCCGACACGCGCGTCTCCGCACACGACCAAAGCTCCGCCGGGCGCCAGCAAGCGAGCGCCAGCGGCAATGTAGGCTTCCACGCCGCCGCGGTACTCGATGCGCGCGTAGGCGCGCTGCTCGTCCTCGGCATCCAAAGCCGCCTCGGGCGGAAAGTACGGCGGGGTGCCGGTGATCAGATCGAAGGGTCCGCCGAGCGTCGTAAGCAGCTCCGCGTCCCGCAGATCTC
>JBEQSW010000196.1:0-12375 GCA_040348565.1 Myxococcales bacterium
ATTTTTGGTTTTGGTCCTCCAAAAACACAAATGCGTTCTCCGTCTCTCGCCTTCCTGCCCTTCCGATCTTCCTGTGAAAATCTCGGAGGTTCTCGCTAAGACCCCCAGCAGGGTAGCAGCCCGAAGCGATCGCTAGGCTTGGCCTTGCGACGTCACGGTAGTTTCTGCAAGGGGTCTGCGGCGCGGCAGCCCAAGATGTGAAGAATCCCTCACCCAGCTGGGCGGGGGCCGCGCGAACGAAAACTGGGCCTACCCCCAAAAAAGTTTGTGAAAAGTGTCGATCGGAGCCGGGCTCGATTGACGATTGTTCGTACGAGGCGAGCAGCCCCGACACGAAAGGAATGAAGTATGCGATTTCTCTGCATTTATAGGCCTGGAACGCCCGAGAGCGACGCGCCGCCCACGGCGGAAGAGATGGCAACGATGGGCAAGCTGATCGGCGAGATGGCGAAGGCCGGGGTGCTGCTGGGCGCCGAAGGCTGCTTGCCGAGCTCGCTGGGCGCGCGGGTGAGCGTGGAGTCCGGCGAGTACAGCGTGACCGACGGCCCGTTTCCGGAAACCAAGGAGCTCGTGGCCGGCTTTTGTCTGCTGCAGGTGAAGACGAAGGCCGAGGCCATCGAATGGACGAAGCGCTTCTTGGCGGTGGTGAAGACGGGCGTCTCGGAAGTGCGGCAACTTCACGATACGCCAGCGGCCTGAAGCGGCGCGGGCTCGGCCGGTCGCCGTGAACGGCCGAGCCATTCGCGGAACCGCTCCAGGTACAGGTAAAAGACGGGCGTGACGTACAGGGTGAGCAGCTGCGAAAAGAGCAAGCCGCCCACCACCGACAAGCCCAGCGGCTGCCGTGATTCGGCGCCGGCACCGAGCCCGAGCGCGATCGGCAGTGTGCCGAGCAGGGCGGCCATGGTGGTCATCATGATCGGGCGGAAGCGCACCAAGCAGGCGTCGGTGATGGCCTGGTAGGCGCTGACGCCCGGATCTTTGCGGGCTTCGATGGCGAAATCGACCATCATGATGCCGTTTTTCTTCACCAAGCCGACGAGCAAGATGACGCCCACGAAGGCGTACACGTTGAGGTCGACGCCGAAGATCATCAGCGTCGCCACTGCGCCGAAGCCGGCGAACGGCAGTGCGGACAAGATCGTGAGCGGATGAATCAAGCTTTCGTACAGCACGCCGAGCACGAGGTAGATGACCAACACCGCGATCAGCAAGAGCGCGCCCAGGCCGCTGAGCGACGACTGAAAGGCTTCGGCCGAGCCTTGGAAGCGCGCGGTGATACGCTCTGGCAAGGCGCGCGCGGCTTTCTCGGCGACGGCCACCGCTTCACTCAGCGCGTAGCCGGGCCGCACGTTGAACGACACGGTGGCGGCCGGCAGCTGACCTGAGTGGCTGACCGTCAGCGGCCCCGCGCTTTGCCCAATCGACGCCAGCGACGTGAGTGGCACCAGCGCCCCCGAGTCGGAGCGCACGTACAAGCCGCCGAGGGACGCGGGCTCACGCTGCGTGCGCGGGTCGAGCTCGAGGATGACTTGGTAGGTGTTGTTGCTCGAGAAAATGCTGGAAACTTGGCGCGAGCCGTACGCGCTGTACAGCGTGTCTTCGATGCGCGCGACCGTGACCCCTAGCTCGGCGGCGCGCCGGCGGTCGATGGTCACGTCGACTTGCGGGTTGCTCAGCTGAACGTCGGTGGTCACGTCGCGCAGCACCGGCGACTTGGTCAACACTTGAGCCAGCTTGGGCGTTTGCTCGTACAACAGATCGGTATCGGTGCTTTGCAGCGTGAGCTGGTATTCGCTCTTGGTCACGCGCCCGCCCAGCCGAATCGGGGGCGGGACCTGCACGAACGAGCGCATGCCCGGCACTTGGTTCATCTGCCGCGACAACTCCACCGCGATTTGCGCGGCGCTGTGCTGGCGTTCGGCGCGCGGCTTGAGCCGCAAGAAAAAGCTGCCCTGGTTGGTGCCGCCCCGGCCCTGGCGCGCGCCGACGCTGGACATGAACGCCTCGACGTCCGGGTGGCGCCGCACGAAATCAGCGACCTGCTTTTGACGCTCGGCGACCGCTTCGAACGAGATGCCCTGCACCGCTTCGGTCGTGACTTGCAGCTGGTCGGTGTCCTCGGTCGGCAAAAAGCCCTGCGGAATGCGCATGAACAGCACCACCGTCAGCGCCAGAATCACGAACGAGAACAACAGCGTGAGGCGCCGATGCTGCAGCACGCGCGCCAGGCTGCGACGGTACTGCTCCAGCATCCAGTCGAACCCGCGCTCGATGGCGCGGTACGTGGGCCCTTGCTGCTCGCCCTCGTGGCCTGGTTTCAACAAGCGGGCCGACATCATCGGCGTGAGCGTCAACGACACGAATGCCGACACCAAGATCGAGACCGCGATGGTGACGGCAAACTCCTTGAACAAGCTGCCCAGGATGCCGCCCAAGAACAAAAACGGCACGAACACCGCCACCAGCGAAATCGTCATCGAGACGATGGTGAAGCCGATTTCGCGCGTGGCATCGAGCGCCGCCTGCATCGGCGGTTTGCCCATCTCGATGTGCCGAACCACGTTTTCCAACACCACGATCGCGTCGTCGACCACGAAGCCGACGCTGAGGGTGATGGCCATCAACGACAGGTTGTTCAGCGAAAAGCCGAGCAGGTGCATGACCGCAAACGTGGCCAGCGTGGCTAGCGGCATCGACAAGCTGGGAATGATGGTGGCGGTCAGGCGGCGCAAGAACAGAAAGATCACGAGCACGACCAAAGCCAGCGTGAGCAAGAGCGTGAGCTCCACGTCGTGCACGGAAGCGCGGATGGTTTGCGAGCGATCGAACAACACGTCCAAGTCGACGGAGGCCGGAATTTCCTGACGAAACGCCGGCAGCAGGCCGAGCACGTCGCGCACGACCTCCACCGTGTTGGCGCCCGGTTGCTTTTGGATGGCCAGCACGACCGCGCGCGGCATGCTGGTGGCATCGCCGCGCCAGGCCGCCGTCTTGTCGTTCTCCACGCTGTCGAGAGCGCGCCCGATGTCTTTGACCCGCACGGCGGCGCCGTTGCGGTAGGTGACGACCACGTCTTCGTAGGCTTTGGCGTTCTCGAGCTGGCCGTTGGTCTCGATGGCAAACGCGGTGCGAGGACCATACAGGGCGCCGGTGGGCAGGTTGACGTTCGACCCCTGGATGGCGGTCGATACGTCGTCCAACCCAATGCTCAGCGCGGAGAGCCGCTGCGGATCCGCTTGCACCCGCACCGCGTACTTTTGCGAGCCCATCACGCTGACCTGGGCGACGCCGCGGGTCTGCGAAATCATCTGCGCGAGCCGCGTCTCGGCGTATTCGTTCACCACGTACAGCGGCAGATCGTCCGAGCTGAGCGAAAGGATCAGAATGGCTTGATCGGCAGGGTTGACCTTGCGATAGCTGGGCGCGGTCGGCATGTCGCGCGGCATGCGCGGCGCGGCGCGCGCAATGGCCGCTTGCACGTCTTGCGCGGCCGAGTCCAGGTTGCGCCGCAGATCGAACTGCAAGGTGACGTTGGTGGAGCCCAGCGAGCTTTCCGAGCTCATGCTGGCCATGCCGTCGATGGCCGAAAACTCACGCTCCAGCGGCGTTGCCACCGAAGACGCCATGGTTTCGGCGCTGGCGCCGGGTAGTGACGCGCTGACTTGGATGGTCGGAAAATCGACGTCGGGCAGCGCCGCCACCGGCAGCCGCAGGTACGCCATCAGCCCGAAGAGCAAGATTGCCACCATCACCAAGCTGGTGGCGATCGGCCGCTTGATGAACGGTTCGGAGATGTTCATAGCCCCTCGGGCCGCTTGCTCTCCGCGGCGGCGCTGGTAACGGGCTTGGCGCTCGCAGGCTTGCGCGTGATCTTGGTGCCACGGCGGAGCCTCAGCTGCCCGTCGGTGACCACTTCTTCACCCGCTTTGAGACCCGAGCGAATCAAGGCTTGCGTCGCCGTCGTTCGCAACACCTCGACCGGGCGCGATTCGGCGCGGCCGTCGGCGCCGATCACGAACACGGTGGTGCCGTTTTGCGAGCGCGACAGCGCGCCCTCGGGCACCACCGTTGCTTGACGGTCGACGCCCAGCACCAACACCACGTCGACGGAGGCGCCCGGCCACAAGAGCTGCTCGGCGTTGGTGTAGGTGGCCTTCAAGGTAACGGTGCCGGTCGCCACGTCGACGGTATTGTCCAAAAAGGTGACCGGTGCTTCGACGCTCTTGGCGCCGTCGCCGCGCGGGGTGACGCGCACCGTGAGCGCGCCTTTGCCCAGCTGCTCGCGAATGGTGGCCACGTGCTCTTGCGGCACCGAAAAGCGAACGAAAACCGGAGTGAGCGCGCGGATCACCACCAAGGGCTGGGCGTCGGTCGCCTTCACGATGTTGCCGGCGTGCACCAGCAAGCTGCCGGTGCGGCCGTCGAGCGGCGACGTGATGCGCCCGAAGCCCACGTTGATGCTGGCGCTCTGAATTTGTGCTTGGCCGAGCTTCACGTTGGCGGCGCTGGAGCGAGCGTCGGCTTCGGCGCGGTTCACTTCTTGGTCGCTGGCCACGCCCTCTTGGCGCAGGCGGGCGGCGCGCTCGGCTTCGATCGCTGCTTGATCGGCCAGAGCCTTGTTGCGGATCAGCTCGGCCTGGGCCGCCGCCAACGAGGCGCTGTAGGGGCGGGTGTCGACCGTGAACAGCGGATCCCCGCGCTTCACGAAGTCGCCTTCGTGAAAATGGACTTGGGTGATCAAGCCCTGCACTTGGGCTCGAACGTCCACGGTGCTGCTGGCCTCCACCACGCCGAAGGCCTGCACCTCCCGCGGCACGTCCAGCACCTGCACGGTCGCCAGCGTGACCGGCACCGGCTCTTCCCCCTTGGCCGCTTTGGACCCATTTTCGCAGCCGGTTGCGCCGCTCGACGCCAGCAACAGAACCGCCGTCAGGGCAGCGCGCGGCAACGTGCCCCACGCCCGCGGCGGGCTCGGCAAGGGTCGTGGCTTCACCTGCATGGCGTACCGCCGGGGACTTTCATGACTCTTTCGAGATTGTGTCAGATTGTGTAGGCACCCGGCTAGGGCGGGCGTCCTCGTGTACCCTTGCCCGATGGCCGGCATTCACGTGCTGCTGGTAGAGGACGACGCCAAGCTGGCGCGCCTGACCGGCGAATACTTGGAGCATCAAGGCCTCAGCGTGACGCGCGTCGCCGACGGCCCCAGCGCCATCCGCGAGGGGCTGCGACCCGAGATTGACGTGGTGGTCTTGGACCTGATGCTACCCGGCTGCGATGGCTTCGACGTGTGCCGCGAGCTGCGCAAGACGTCGCACGTCCCCATCATCGCCGTCACGGCGCGCGTGGAGGTGGCGGACCGCGTGCTCGGCCTCGAGCTGGGCGCCGACGACTACATGACCAAGCCGTTCGCGGCGCGCGAGCTGCTGGCCCGCATCCACGCCGTGATTCGTCGCGCGCGCGGCAAGGCCGGCCCGGCGCCCCGCGAGCTGCACGTGGGCAACCTCGTGCTCGACATCGCCGGCCTGAGCGCGTCGTTGGACGGGCGACCGTTGCAGCTCACCTCCTACGAGTTTGCGCTGTTGCGGGTATTGGCCGATCACGCTGGGCGGGTGCTCAGCCGCGAGCAGCTGCTGGAGCTGGCCAAGGGCAACGCCGACGAAGCCTTCGACCGCTCGATTGACGTACGCATCTCGCGCCTGCGGCACAAATTGGGCGACGACTCGCGGCATCCGGTTCGGCTGAAGACCATCCGCGGCTCCGGCTACATGTTGACGCCGGGCGACGACCCGTGACGGGCCAGCGCTTTCCACGTTCGCGCCTGCTACTGCGTGTCTACCTGTACGGACTCTTGTTGTTGGCGCTGGCGGGCGGGGCAAGCTTTTTGGTCGGCCGCTACATCATTACCCCCGTGGTCGAGGTCCCGGCGCGCCCCAGCACGGCCTGGATCGCGTGGCATTTGCTGGAGAGCGTCGAAGACCCGGCGCAGCTTCGTCGCGAGCTTTTGGATCTGAAGAAGCGGGCGCGCGTCGAGATGACGTTGTTCGAAGCCGACGGACGGATGATCGCCACCAACGCGACGGTAGTGCCGGCCGCGCTGTCGGCGTCCGAGCTGACCGAGCTGAAAGGGCACGGCACGCAATTCGGCGCCGGCAGCGGCGCCGTGACGCTGCGCGACTCCTCGGGCAACTTGCTGCGCTACGCCCGGGTTAGCTATCCAGTGCCCGAAGTACCGCTGAGCCTGGGCATGGCTCAGCTGGCGGCGGCGCTGTTGGTCCTGGCTTTGTTGTCGATTCCGCTGGCGCGCTCGATCACCGCGCCGCTCGAAACCTTGGGTGCGCTCGCGCGCGCGTTCGGAGCCGGTGATCTGTCGGCGCGCAGTGGGCTGCAGAGTGGCGACGAAATCGGCGATTTGGCCCGCGCGCTGGACGACATGGCCGAGCGCGTGATCCGCCTGCGAAAGGCGGAAAAGGAGCTATTGGCCAACGTGTCGCACGAGCTGCGCACGCCCTTGGCGCGCATCCGCATGGCGCTCGAGCTGGTGCGCGAAGGCGACGCGCGGCGCGGCGCCGGCTACGTCGCGGACATCGAGGAAGATCTGATCGAGCTCGAGCACCTGTTGGACGACATCACCACCACCGCGCGGCTGGAGCTGACGCGCGGAACCGGCGGCCCGAGCGGCGACCCCCTGCCCCCGCTGCGTAAACGGCGCATGACCGCACGAGACTTGGTCGACGCGGCCCGCGCGCGCTTCGAAAAGCGCTTGCCCCAACGCCGCCTCCACTGCGACGTCGACGGCGCGGCGCCGGACATCGACGCCGATCCGAACTTGCTGCGGCGCGTGCTCGACAACTTGCTCGACAACGCCGCCAAGTTCTCCGATCCCGACACGACCATCGAGCTGACAGCGGCGCGCAGCGCGGACGGCGCGCTGGTGCTGGCCGTGCAAGACGCCGGTATCGGTATTCAAGCCGGCGAGCTAGAACGGATTTTCGAGCCATTTTACCGCACCGATCGCAGTCGCGCGCGCGCGACCGGCGGCGTTGGCTTGGGTCTGGCCTTGGCACGTCGCATCGCCTCCGCGCACGACGGCACCATCACCGCGGAAAGCGAGCCCGAGCGCGGCAGCTGCTTTCGCGTGACCATTCCGCGCGCCGGCGAGCCCTGAAACGACGACGCTAGGCCGCGCTCGTTCGCGACAGACGCCCAGCGAGCCAGCCGCCGACCAACAGCTGCAGCGGGTGGTAGATCATGATCGGCAGCAAGATCAACGCCAAGCTCGGCTGCGCTCCGAAGATCAACCGCGCCATCGGCACCCCCGAGGCCAGCGTCTTCTTCGAGCCGCAAAACAGCGCGGCAATGCGCTCCCCGCGCCCAAAGCCCAGCACGCGACCGAACAGCCAGGTCAAGCCAAGCGCTACGCTCAGCAAGAGCACCGAAACCACGGTCGAGATGACGAGCGGCCGGGCGCCACTACTCCACACGCCGCCCTTCACCGAGTCGCAAAACGACGTATAAACCAGCAGCAAAATCGTCAACCGATCGACCACGTCGATGCCCGTCTTGTGCGCGGTCGCCCAAGCGCCGAGCAGCGGGCGCAACAGTTGGCCCACTACCAGCGGCAGCACCAGCCACAGCACCAAGTCCAGCACGACCGAACCGAACGGCAACGCTCGCTCGGCCGTACCGAGCACCAGGCTCAGCCACAACGGGGTCAACACCACGCCCAGCAAGCTAGAGAGCGTCGCGTTGAACACCGCCACCGCGACGTTGCCGCGCGCCGCCGCCGTCAACGCCACCGACGACGAGACCGTGGACGGTAGCGCGCACAGAAAGAACAACCCCGTGCGCAGGTCCGTCTGCAAACCAGCCCCCGCCAGCCCTAGCACCCCCAACCCCAACAGCGGAAACAGCACGAACGTCGAGCTTTGCACCAACAAGTGCACCCGCCATTGGCGCGTGCCCGCCGCGAGCGCCGCGAACGACAGCATCAAGCCATGTAACAAGAAGATCAGCGAGACCCCGAGCTTGTTGATCAACTCGGGATGCAAGCTGCCACCTTTGGCGCCGGCATCCGGAAATAACCAGGCCAGCGCAACCGCGGCGCCCATGCCGAACAAGAACCAATTTTTTCTCATTCGACGAAGCGCGCCACGCTGGCCATCACGGTTTCGAGCAGGGGCAAGACCCCGACCACGCTAGCAAGCGGGGCCGGGGCCGCAACCGCCACGAACGACTCAACGTCCGAGCTTACGGCTGAGCCAGCCGTCGAGCGAGGCGCGCCCGCCGCCGGACAACACCAAAGCTACTGCCATGGCCATGGCCAGCAGGTGAAATTCGTAGCCTTCACCGTGCGGCGCGCCGCCCCAATTCATGAAAAATCCATTCGGCAAATGCACGAGCAAGGTCGCGCCCAGCATGACCGCAAAGGCCGCTGCCGCAGAGAAGCGCGTCAAGAGTCCCGCCATCAACGCCAGCGAGCCCGCGAAGTCCGAAACGATCACCAGCGCTCCCAGCACCGTCGGCATGCCGATGGATTTGAAGAACCCCATCGTGCCCGCGATGCCATACCCCCCGAACCAGCCAAACACCTTCTGCAGCCCGTGCCCGAAGATCACGCCGCCGAGCGCGACCCGCAGCAACGCCGGCACGACGCTTTGGTCCGTGGCCAGCATCGCCGCCAAGCTTCCGGCCGGGCGCCGGCGCACCCGCACGGGCAAAATCGGTTGGTCTGGGGACGAAGCTGCAATCAATTGATTCATCGAATTTTCTCCGGTTCTCGCCGCGGCAACGCGCCGTCGACAGCCACACCCTGCGCCCGCCCGAGATAACAATCCAACTCATGTTTCTGATACCAGATATTCACTTAATGAATCTCTCATCTGCCACGACCGACGGCGGAATCAGCGACGACGGTGCAGCTCTCGCCCGAACGCCGCACCCTTACCCCTTTCCGACCGTTGGCCGCACAACGACGACAGCCGCGAGAGCGCGGGCGGCAGACGTGTCTGGCTGCGGCGTCGCAAGCCACACATCTTGGGCTGCCGCGCCGCAGTTCCCTATGATTCAACACAAGTTTGGCTGCCACGTCGCAGTTCTCTTGCAGAAACTAACGTGCCGTCACCAGGCCAAACTGAATTGGTGGTGACGGGAACGCCCGCCAGCCTGATGGGATCAAACCGGCGCCGGAGGGGTCTTCCGAAGTCAAAAGTGAGTTCGGACCGAACTCACTTTCCGAAAGGGTGGATCGACTCCGAAAGCGTGGATCGACCCCGAGTTCCTTCCTAGATCGAGAGCCCTGCGAGGGGAGGACGACGATAGGAGGAGAGAAAGCTGCGTGGCGCGACGTGAGACAACGACGCGATGAATGGTGGGCGGGAGAACGGGGTGCGAGAACGCATTTTTCGATTCGGCTGACCGGATCGAAAAATCTTTCCGCCGAGGTTCAGGAGCGATCGACCTTGCAGACCGCTGGCGGCAGCGCAAGCCCAAAAATTCTCGCCTCTGGTCTCGTCCTCCCGTCCTCCCTATGAAAAAATCTCGATCGTTCGAGGTGGCCTTGAGCCGCTACAGAAGCTTCTGCAATTCGGGCTGCGTCTTGGCAGCCAAGCGGACGTAGCGACGAGTCGTCAGTCTAGGTCGACGACGAGCTGGCCGTTGTTGCCGAGGCGGAGCGGGTAGACTTGGAGGCGGCAGTCGCCGTTCAGGGCCTTGCCGGTGGTGAGATCGAATTTGAGCGAATGGAGGGGGCAAATCAGGGTGCCGCTGCCGAGCAGGCCGTCCGCGAGGGGCCCTTGGCGGTGGGGGCACTCTGCTTGGGTCGCGAAGAGCGCGCCGTCGCGGGAGCGGAAGACGGCGAGGCGGCGACCATCGACCTCGAAGGTGCGGCCTTCGCCTTCCGGAATGGCGGCGACGGGTCCGAGGGTGATTTCCATCTTGGGCCTCACTGCACGATGGGCAAATGGGAAACGAATTGATTGGCGGTCGCGGGCGTTGCCGCTTCCAGCCAAGGGTCGCGGTAGGCGTCGACGGAGCTTTGCAAGGCGTCGTCCAGGCGCTGGGCGATGCCTTCGCTGTCTTCGACCACGACCTCCCGAATCTTGGCGACGCCTACGCGCTCGACGAAACCGTAGGTACGCTCGAGGTACTTGGCGTTTTCGCGGTAGTACTGGATGAAGCGACCGGAGATGAGCAGCACCTGCTCGTGGCTGTCGACGGTGCACAAGAGATCGCCCTTGCGCACGTGGGCGCCGGCGGCGCCGCCGATATAGAGCTCCCATTTGCCGCCCTCCACCGCCACCGCTCCGACGTCCTTCACCATCGCCTCGGAGCAATTGCGCGGGCACCCCGCCGTCGCGAGCTTCAGCTTGCCGGGCGTGTCCAGCCCCTGAAAGCGCGCTTCGATGGTTTGGGCGAGGCCCATGCTGTCACCTAGCCCGTAGCGACAATAGTCAGTGCCAATGCAGCTTTTGCAGGTGCGGTAGCGCTTGGCGTAGGCAAAGCCGGACGGCATATCGAGATCTCGCCAGACGTTCGGCAGCTCTTCGCGGGGGATGCCGACCAAATCGATGCGTTGGCCGCCGGTGAGCTTGACCAGCGGCACCCGGTATTTTTCGGCGACGTCGGCGATGCGGCGCAGCTGCGCGGGGGTGGTGACCCCGCCGGGAATTTGCGGAATCACGCTGAAGGTGGCGTCTTTTTGGATGTTGGCATGAACGCGATCGTTGATGAAGCGCGCGTCGCGCTCGTCGACGTAGTCGCCCGCCCACAACGTGCTCAACAGCGAAGCCAGGCCGGGCTTGCTGCCCGGATCTTCACGACCGTCGGCCAGCGCGCTGAAGACGGCCGAGACAGAGCGCAAGCCGAGCTCGCGAATCTTGGCCACCAGCTCCGGCTTCGTCAGCGGCACTCCGGGCACGTAGTAGTCCGCCGACGGATCCAGCTCGGCCGCGCCACCGCAAGCCCACGCCACGACGTCGGAGACGAGAGCTTTGCACGCGCCGCAGCCCATGCCTGCGCGCGTGGCCTCCATGACCGTCTTGAGTGTGCGTTTGCCTGCGGTGACGCAGCCGCCGATGGCGCCTTTGGTGACGCCATTGCAGTTACAAACCTGCATGTCTGCTGGCATTTCGTCGATCGTCGCGCGCGCGTCGGGCGCGCCAATGTCGAACAGGAGGCTGAGCCGCTCCTCCGGTAGCGGCGTGTTGCGATCGAAAGCCTGCGTGAGGTACGGCGCCTTACTGATGTCTCCCAGCAAGATGCTACCGAGCAGGCGGCCATTGCGAATGATCAGCTTCTTGTACGTTCCTTTCTTCGGTTCGGTGAATTGGACGACTTCGTCGCCCTCTTCGGTGGGCTCGGTCACCCCCATCGAAGCCACTTCGACGCCCATGACCTTGAGGCGCGTCGAGATCTTGGAGCCGAGATAGGCGGCTTCGGCGTCGCGGCCCGTGATGTGATCGGCGAGCACTTTGGCCTGTTCCCAGATCGGCGCCACGAGTCCGTAAACTTGGCCACGGTGCTGCACGCACTCGCCCAGCGCATAGATGCGCGGGTCGTCGGGCGAACGCAATTGGTTGTCGACCACGATGCCGCGCTCGACCGCCAGCCCGGCCCGCGCCGCAAGCTCGCTGTTGGGCTTGATGCCGGCCGCTATCACCACCAGCTCGCAGTCGAGCTTTTGCCCGTCCGCGAACTCGAGCCCGGTGACGGCGTCCTCGCCCAGCACGCGCTTGGTGTCCTTCTTCAGGTGCACCTGAATGCCCAAGTCCTCGAGCGTTTTCTTCAAGATCGCGCCGGCGGGGCGGTCGAGCTGCTGGCTCATCAAGACGTCGCTGCGCTGGATGACGTGCACGTCGAGCGAGAAGTTCTGTAGGCCCCGGGCCGCTTCCAACCCGAGCAGCCCGCCGCCGATTACGGCGCCGCTGCGCTTGCCCATGGCATAAGCGGTGATGTTGCGGCAGTCGTCGAGGTTGCGGAAGAAGAAGACGCCCGGCTTCACGCGGCCGTCGGCGAAGCGCGCGCCGTCGATGGGCGGCACGAACGGCAAGCTGCCGGTAGCGATGATCAAGGCGTCGTACGGCTCGAGAACACCACCTTCGCCCATCACGGTGCGCGCGTGGCGCATGATTTTCAGCACCCTCACGCCCGCGTGCAGCTTGATGCCATGCTCGGCGTACCAGGGCAGCGGATTCAGGAAAATGTCCGATTCTTCGTGCGAGCCGTTCAGCACGTCGGACAGCAGGATGCGGTTGTAGTTGCCGTACGGCTCTTCGCCGAACATCACGATCTCGAATTGGTCGGCCCCGCCGCGCGCCAAGATCTCTTCGACGGCGCGGGCGCCGGCCATGCCGTTGCCTATCACCACCAAGCGAC
>JBEQSW010000509.1:0-19635 GCA_040348565.1 Myxococcales bacterium
GTAGCGAGGGCGCGGATCGCTCTCGAGCCGCGCTTTGAGGGAGGCAAGCTCGCTCGTAGCGTCCGGGGTGCGGGCCGCCGGGCGGGCATCGGTGACGCCCACGTTGTAGCCGGCCGCTCGCGGAACCGGCGGGAGCATGGACATCGACACGTCGACCTCGAAGCCGGCGTCGTGATCCAGGTGCGAGGTATCGGCGGGGGGCGGGGGAGCAACGCTGCCGGCTGGGGCGAACTGGTGCAATGCCGCCGCCAAGGCGTTCAAGTCGTCGGGCCGGTGGGAGGGGTCGGAAACCAACGCTTTGGCCAAAACGGCCTCGAAATCCGGGGTCAAGCCCGAGACGCACTCGCTCGGGCGTCGCATGCCGGGGCCGACCGCGGCTCCGGTGACCAGCTCGTACAAGATAGCCCCGACGCCGAACACGCTGGCTCGGGCGCCGCCGGCGCCGGCCTTCGCCTCCGGAGGCAGGCAGGCCTTGTCGCGGGGCAGCAGCGGCGGCAGCTGCGCGTGCTGCGGTGAGACCTGGAAGAAACCGTACTGGTCTTCGACCAGCATCGAGGGGTGGAGGAAGAGTTTGTGACCTGCGCGATGAAGCTCAGCCAATTGCACGCACAGCGGCACGACGATGCCGACGGCCTGCTTGAGGTTCAGCTGCGTGCCACGCGACCTGAGCTCTTCGAGGCGGGCGCGGAGGGAACCGGGAGCGACCGCGGTGCCAACCGGGAGGGGCGTGACCAAGTGTTGAGCGCTCGTCATTACAGGGGCGCGGATGCTAGCGCTCCCCCTCCGCGTTTTCTACCCCGCCCACGTGGGGCCCGTGGTTGCTTCACTGGAAGATTACAGGGGAGTCTCGCCCTCGCGCAGCGGGCGCGCCCAGGGATGGCGGCGCTGGGTCAGCCGGTGGCCCAAAAACTTATCCAAAATAGGTGCGATATTGGCGGGGATGTCGGCGTCCCACTCGCCGCCGTGAATGTGGTCGAGGGCGTGAGCCCGGCCGTCGAGCAGCGTAAAACCCGGCACCACGTCGCTGGCGACACCCAGGCTCCGCAGCTCTCGCGGGAAAACGCTGGTATCGGCGCGAACTAGCCGCACCTTGGCCAAGGCGCGCTGCATGCGCGCGTCGGGCAAGGCGCGACCTACCGCGTCGCACGGCTCGCAGTCGGTCGTGACGGTCCACAGCACCAATCGTTCGCCGGCTTTGGCCGATTCGGCCAGCTGCTCCAAGAGCTGCGCTTCCAGCGGACCGGCACCGGTCGAAGCTTCTACGATGGCGATTTTACCGACGTGGGGCGGGAGCGTCGGCAGCGTGGGGCTGGGCGTCGCCTCGACCGCTTCGGCCTGCGGTTTGGGCGCGGGTACAGGGGGCGCCGTGACGGGAGCTGGAACGGGGTGCAATGTCGGAGGCGCCAGCGTCGCCGAAGGTGGTTCCGGACGAACCGCAAGTGCCACCAACACACCCACGCCGACCACCGTGAACACCAGGTTGGCGATGCCAAGCCCGATGCCGGTGCTGGCGAGGCCCTTGCCGCCAAGCCGGCCGTCGGAGCGCTCAATCTCGCCGTGGGCGAGCCAGCCGAGCGCGATCGCCAGCGCTCCGCCGAAGCCGAAGAGACAAAAGAACGACAGCACTCCCGCGGCGAGCGCGAGCGTGGCGGTCCCGCTCGTCCTCAACGGGCTGGGTGGCGACGGGGGGCGGCCCCACGCATCAGCTTCACCGTAAGGCCCAGACATCTCTTCTAGGTGAGTATAGGCCGGCCGCGCTCCGAGACAATCCGTCGCCGGCCGAAGCTCGAGGCGCACGGCCGGAACGCGCTTCGGCTATGGTGCGCACCGTGCGCTCCCGTTGGCTTTGGTCACCTTTGACCCTCGCGCTGGTTTGCGGCGGCGCGGTGCTGACGGCGCCGGCGCTCGCCGCCGCCCAAGTTCCGGTTCCGGCGCCGGAGCCCGCCCCGGAGGCGGCCGTAGCGGGCGCGCGGCAGCACTTCGATCGCGCGCTCGAGCTTTACCGCTCTGGTCGTTACGTCGAAGCACTGGAACAGCTGAAAGACGCCGCAAAGCTCGATCCCGACGGCAAGGACTTGTTCTTCAACCTCGCGCTCGTCCACGAAAAGCTCGGCCAATTGCCGGAGGCAATCGCGGCGCTTTCCCGCTTTCGCGAGCTGGAAACCGACGCCGCCGAGCGCGAGCGTGCCCGCTTGACGATCGAGCGGCTGCGCGGCGCCGAACGAGCCGGGCAGATCGCCGCGCCTCCCGCTCCGGCCGGTTGTGTGCAAATCGCTGCCGCTCCTCCGGCGCCCACGCGCCCGAATGCGCTTTTGATTGGCACGGCCTCGGTGGCGGTGGTTTCGCTGGTGGTCGGGGTGGTGTTCGGCGGCAAAGCGTTGTCCGACGACGTGGGCGGCATCGGCACGTCTCGGACGCTGTCGGTGGGACAGCTGAGGGAGCGGGGCCGCCGCGCTGCCAAGGAAGCGCTGGTGGCCGACGTCGCGTTTGCTCTCGGAGCGGCGGCCGCAGGAACTTTTGCCGAAGTCTGGCTGCTGTCGCCGAGCGATCCGGTGCAGCGCAGCGCTGGAATCACTCTCGGGAGTTACTTTTGAGGGTTTCCCTACTGGCCGGGGTGGTCTTGGTCGGGGTGGCCAGCGCCGCCTGCAGTCTGCTGATCTCGGGCGAGGACGAACCCTTGACCTGTTCGCAAGAAGGTCACGAAGGGCCACCCGCCTGTGACCCGGGCTTCGCCTGCCAAAACGGGATTTGCCAGCTGAAAACGACGGCGCCTGGCGGCGCACCCGGGGGCACCACGTCATCTCCGGCCGACGCCGGGGGCGGAGCTGGCGGGGCCGCTGGCGCAAAAGGCGACACGCCCGGCGGAGCTGCCGGCGCCGTCGACTAGACAACTCGCTCACGGGCGCCGCCGGAGGCCCGAAGACGAGCTAGGATGCCCCTTGTAGTTTGGCAGGCGTGCCCTCAATGATGATGGTGCCCATTTTCGGGTCCGTGTCCTGATGCCGGCTTCCGTGCGCGACTCGACGCTTCCGCCGCTGAGCTCCAGCTTGTCGCGGATTTGCCCGCGTTGTCGCCAGCCGGCTCCTGATGGAGCGGGCTGGGAGGCAAAGTGCCCCGAGCATGATCTGTCGTTCGTCGACGCACGAGCGTTGGCCGAGAGCGGGCAAGATCCGCTTTTGGGCACGACGCTGGCGGGTCGCTTTACGGTGCTGGCGCGCATCGGTAGCGGCTCGATGGGCTCGGTGTATCGTGCGCGCCAAGCCGCGGTGGGGCGGGACGTCGCGCTCAAGATCGTCCGCCGCGACCGCGCGTACGATCCCGAAACCAAGGCGCGTTTCGAGCGCGAGGCGCGAGCCGTCTCGCTGCTCAAGAGCCCCCATACCGTCACCGCTTTCGACTTCGGTGAAGCCGAAGACGGCTCCTGGTTCTTGGCGTTGGAGATGCTCGAAGGCGAGACGCTCGGTGAGCGGTTGCGGCGCGAGCGGCGTCTACATTGGGTCGACGCGCTGCGTTTCGCCGGAGACGCTTTGCGCAGCCTGGCCGAGGCCCACGCGCAGGGCATCATCCATCGCGATCTGAAGCCCGATAACCTGTTCTTGGCGCGCGTGCACGATCCCGGTGGCGACCGGGAAATTTGTAAAATTTTGGACTTCGGAATCGCCAAATGGGTGCGCGACGAAGACGCTCCTGTCGACCAGCTGGAGACCCTGGCCGGCACCGTCTTCGGCACGCCGCGCTACATGTCGCCCGAGCAAGCGCAGGGCGCCGCGCTCGACCCTCGCTCGGATCTCTACTCGTTGGGCGTACTGTTGTTTCAGATGCTCGCCGGGCGCGCGCCGTTCGTCGACGACGACGCCGTCGTGGTGATGGCCAAGCACATCAAGAACGCGCCGCCGGAGCTGGACGAAGCCGCGCCCGGTGTCGAGATCCCACCCGCGATCGAAGCGGTCGTGCGACGCGCGCTCGAGAAGCTGCCCGAGAACCGTCCCGCCAGCGCCGAGCAAATGCTGAGCGAGCTCGTCCAGGCCGCAGCGGTGTCGCGCTCGGTGGAAAGCGGCGTCCGACCGCACGTCGCGGAAGAAGATTTGCCCGAAAGCCTGCGGCTGGCTGAGCGCCGGACGTGGCTGCTGGCAGCGTTGCTAGCGGCGTCCCTGCTCGCGCTGGCGACGCTCGGCGTCGTGTTGTGGAGCGCTCCGCTCAAGCGCTGGTCGGCCGCCTCGGTGACGAGCGCGTCGCTCGTGCGCATTCCTGATCACTCCGCGGAAGCGAACGTCACTACGGCCTTACAGCCGGCTGCACCTACACCGGCACCAACCGAAACCCCCGCTTCAACACTGGAAAATTCCGCCTCGATCGCGGTACCCAGCGCCAGCTCGGCTTCGGACGACATGTTCACGAAAGACACGTTCAAAGACGCCGCGATGCCTGCTGCGGGCAGCGGGCATTCACTACACGCGCCAGCCCCCGCGAAGAAACCAGCGCCGAAAACCTCGCCCACCGCGCCGCTCGAGCGGCGGGGCAACGAGCGTTACGGTCGCTTCGAATGAGCTACGCGTTGCGTTGCAGTTCTCGCGACTGCAGCTGACGACGGGCCGGCCGCGTTGATGCATATCCGCGCGTTGCGGCCGCTTCCGGCAGCGTGTTAGCGTCGCTCGCAATATGGACCCTCGGGAAACGGAGGTACTGGTCCAGCGACTGGTCCAGAATCCGCACGACCAGGACGCGATCACGCAAGCTCACCACGCCGGTCAGAGCGATCCGAAGGCGTACGCGCTCTTGCTCGAAAAAGTGGGCACCGCCACTAGTGATCCGGCCTTTGCCTGTCACTGGCTGACGGAGTCGGCCAACGTGTGGACGACCACGCTGGGCGACGCGCACCGCGCCGCACGCGCGTTGATGATCGCCATCGATCGCGATCCGACCCAGTCGACCCCCGCCGAGCGCCTGGCGGAGCTGTACCGCGAGAAGGGCGATACGAAGGCGCTGGTCGCGCTGCTGGAGCGGCGAGCCAAGGCGCTGTCCGCGGTTGCTCAACACGACGTGTCGCTGCGCAGCCAAGTCGCCGCCATTCACGAAGAGCTCGGCCAGCTGTGGGCCGCGCCGCCGCTCTCGCAGCCGAAGAAGGCCATCGACAGCTACAAGCGGGCCGTCGAGTTCGACGAGACCAGCCAATTTTCGATCTACTCGGTGCGCGAGCTGCTCAAGGCCGAGAACCGTTTCGAAGAAGCGATTCCGTATTTCGAGCTCGAGCAGCGGCTGGTCAACGACAGCGAGCGGCAGATCGCGCTCTATCAGGACGAAGGTGACGTCCGCAAACAGGCCGGAGATTTCGCGGGCGCAGCCGGCGCCTTGCGCAACGCGCGCAGGCTGGACGGTGGCGCGGACGCTTCGCTCAAGCAGCAGCTGGCGACCGTCATCTTGGAGCGAGTGCAGGCCAAGCAAGCCGTGCCCGAGGCCGAGCAGGGCGAGGGCGCGCAGCTGTTCGTCGAGCTGAGCGAACAGTACCCGGGCGATCACGGTTTCAGCTACGCGCTGTGCGCGCTGGAAATCGACAGCAGGAACGACCGCGCGATGCAGCTCGCGCTGTATTACGGCGAGCAGACCGGGCGCACCCTGGAAGCCGCCGGTAAGGCTGCCGCTTACCTGAAGACCAACCCGAGCGGGGCGATGGCCGCCGAGGCGCGCAAGCTGGTCTCGACCGCCGCCGAAGAAGGCGGCGACGATTCGTTGATCGACGCGCTGGCCCCCGCTCCGGGCGCCGACGTGGGCGACCAAGTGCAGGGCTTGGTCGAGCAAGCGCAGGCCATGGTGCGCAAGGCCAAGAAGAACGAGGCCGCCGCCAAGTTCCGCGAGGTGCTCACGCTGGATCGCTCGAACGAAGATGCGGTGGCGTTCTTGGAGCCCTACCTCCGCCAGACCCGCAAATTTCAGGACTTGCGCGACGTGCTGTTGGCCGCCGCGCGCGACACCAACGCCGACGAGGAACGCCGCAAGGGTTACCTGCGAGAGGTCGCGGGCTTGTGCGAGACGCAGCTGCGGGACGCCGAGACCGCGACGACGGCCCTCAAAGAGCTGTTGGCCATCGACGTCACCGACGAAGGCGCGCGCAGCCAGCTCAAGCGTCTGCTCGAGAAGGCCCAACAGTGGGACGAGCTGGCGCTGGTGATGGCCCAAGAAGCCGAGCAAGTGCTGGACGTCGAGGCGCGCATCTCGCTCGAAAAAGCGCTGGCCAAGCTGCACGAAGGCAAGCGCAAAGATCCGATTGCCACCGGTGAAGCTTGGGCGCGCATCGCCGGGCTCGCGTCGGGGGACGAGGAAGCCATCAACACCGCCGTGGGCTATTTCGAGAAGGGCGAGCGCCCGGACCTGGCCGTGGTCGTGCTGACCGAAAATCTACCCGCCATCTCCGACGACGCTCAGCGCGCGGAGCTGTTGACCAAGCTCGGGAGCTTGCGCCAGCAGACGGGCGACGCGCTCGGTGCCGGCGAGGCCTACGCCGAAGCCGCCACCTTGACCAAGAGCGCAACGGCCTGGGAATCGGCCGAAAAAGCGTTCGTGATCGCGGAAGCGTGGGATCAGGCGGCCACCGCCGTGGACGAGCGAGCCCAGCTGGCGCAGGACTCGTCGGCCAAAGCCGCGCTCTTCTTCGTCGAAGCCGGCTACCTGGGCCGCGCCGGCGACGACGCCAGCGCGGTCTTGCGGCTCGAGCAAGCGACCGAGCTCGACGCGCAGAACGAAGCCTACGCGGCGGGCTTGGAGGAGCGTTACCGCACCGCCGAGCGCATCGCCGACTTGGCGGCGTACCTGGTGCGCCGCGCCGACAAGCTGGACGACAAGACCGCGCGCGCCAGCCTGCGCCGCCGCACGGCCAAGATTCAGAAGGACGAGCTCACCGATCCGGACGGCGCGCGCGCCACGCTCGTCGACTTGCTCAAGGACGGCGAGGACGTCGAAGCGCTCTCGTACTTGGCCGACGACGCCGTCGGTCGCAGCGAGTTCGGCGAAGCTTCCGACTACCTGGCCCGCTTGGTCAAAGCCAGCAAAGATCCAGCCGAAAAGCTGACCAATCTGCTGCGCCAAGCCGATCTCACGGCCGAAGGTCTGGACGACGCCAAAGCCGCCATCGATTTGTACGAGCAAGTCTTGTCGGACCTGGATCCGAAGAACGACGTCGCGCTCACCAAGATCGCGGCGCTGTACGACAAGCTCGGCGATCACAAGGGGCGCGCCGCCGCGCTCGAACGCTTGCTGGCCGTCGTTACCGAGCCCGCGCAGCGGCTGGAGGTCGCGGAGAGCCTGGCTCAGCTGTACGAGGGGCCGCTCGACGACGCCAAGGCCGCCGTGCGCGTGCTCGACATCGTGCGCGAGCTGGATCCGGAGAACTTCGACTGCGTGCAACGGCTGTGTGAGCTGTGCGAAAAGCTCGGCGAGTGGGAGCGCGTGGCCGGCTTCTTGGGCGTGCTGGCCGAGGTCGAAGGCGACGACGCCGAAGTCAGCAAGATGATCCGCCGCATGGCGGAAATTCTGCATGAAAAGGTGGGCAAGAGCGACGAAGCGCTGGCCGTGTTGGTGGAGGTCGCCGATCGCGGCGACGAGCCGTGCCGCCAAGAGTACGTGACCCTCGGCGACAAGCTCGGGTGGAAGGGCGTCGTCGCGACCAAGTTGGTCGAGTGGTACATGGAGGCGCCGGTGGGCCCGGCGCGCAACAACGCGCTGAAGGGCGCGTTCGAACGCTTCGTGTCGGTGGGGCGCGAGGCCGACGCGGCGGCGGTGGCCAAAGAGCTTGCCCGCACGCGTGGCGCCGATCCGGATATCGCCAAACAGCTGGAAGAAATCGCGGTCAAGCTCAAGGACTTGGACGCGCTCGGCATTGCGCACGACCTGATGGTGGCGGACCTGTCGGGCCCCGCGCGCGCCGAAGAGATGGTGCGCCAAGCCGAAGTGTTGTTGCGCGCCGAGGTCTCGGTGGACGAGGCGCTTCACCACGGTGAGCAGGCTTTGACGAGCGTGGCGCCGGCCGAAGTCGAGCCGCTGTTGCAGCGCTTGAGCAAGCTCGCGCCGGAGCCGGCGCAGGCCATCGGCATCTACGAGCGACAGGTGTCGCGCTGCAAGGCGCCGGCCGACAAGCTCGCCGCGCTGGGGCGCGCCGCTTCGGTGGCCGCCGAGCACGGCGTCTACGAAAAGGCGCGAGCGTTCTTCGACCTGGCGCTCAGTGCCGGTGCCCAAGACGAAACGCTGGCCTTGCTCGAAGACGTCGCGAGCAAGAGCGACAAGGCGAAGAGCGTCGACACCTTGCGCCGCACGCTGGCCGACGCGCTGGCGGCCGGCGGTCAGGGCTCACGCGATGGCGGTCGCACGCGCGGAGTGCTGTTGGGTCGCGCGGCATCGCTCGTGTACCGCGAGCTGAAGGACATCGACAAAGCCTTCACCTGGCTCGGTGACGCCATCGTCACCCACGTCGACGACGAGCGGCTGGAAGCGCTGGAGGCTTTGGCCAGCGACGTCGGAGATTCGCGCCGCGCCGAAACCGTGCTCACGCGCGCTTTGGAAGAGGTTTTCGACGGCCCGTTGGTGCGCAAGCTCTTGGCGCGCCGCGCGTCGCTGCGCCGCGACAAGCTTTCGGACAAGGTCGGCGCCGCAACCGACTTGAAGCGGCTGCACGACTTGTCGCCCTCCGACACGAGCGTGATGGAGCAGCTGTCCGAGCTGTACACCGAGCTTGCCGACTATCGCGGCATGGTTCAGCTGTTCGAGGACCAAATCCTGCGTGGCAAAGATCCCAGCTCGCGCGCGGAGCTGGCGCGTAAAGTCGCCCGCTTGTGGGAAGAAAAGCTCGACGACCCGCGTGAAGCCGCCGACGCCTGGCGTCGCGTCCTGCGCATGAAGTCGGGCGACCCCGAAGCCACCGAGGGGCTGGAGCGCGCCAAGCAGGCCATGCTCAAGCGCCCGAAGGACGACGCTTCGGATCCGAAAGCCGCGCCCAAACCGGCTGAAGCGAAGGTCGAACCCAAGCCCACCGACGAAAAACCGGCCGACGAAAGACCGGCCGAAGCCAAGCCCACCGACGAAAAGCCGGCCGACGACAAATCGGCCGAGCCCGCTCCAACCGCCGACGCTGAGCCCGCTGTCGCATCCGGCGAAGCGGCGTCTCCGTCCGGGGCTTCTACCGCCGAAGGCGAGCCGACGGCGGCGCTCTCCGACGGGGCCCGGTTGCCGGCAGAGGTCGGATCGGCGCCGTCAGCCGCACTGGCACCGGCGGAGCCTTCGTCGGCGGCAGATGCCGCGCCGGCACCGGGCAAGCTGGCACCGCCCCCGAAACCGAAAAAGGGCGGGTCCAAAGACGCCGCCCCAACCGCAGACGCCACGCCGGCCGCCGCAGCCGCCGAGCCCGCGCCGGCCTCCGCAGCCGCCGAGCCCGCGAGCGCAGAAGGAGCTGAAGCGGCTGCTGCCGCACCTCCGGAGCCGGAACCCAGCTTGGCCGAGAGCGGGTCGGGGACCGACGCCGCCGCGCCGCCCACAGCCGAAGCCGCGCCGCCCGCCGCCGAACCTGCAACGGAAATTCCCGTCGCGGTCGCGCCTGCGGATGTGCCGTCGCGTACCTCGCAACCGCCGCCATTGCCCGGGTCCGCCCCGCACAGCAGCCGTCCGCCCATCCCGGGGCGCAATCCGCCGCCGCCACCGCCCGGCTCCGCCGCGCGCGCGGGTGCGCCGCCACCACCGCCGTCGTTGCGTCCGCCGCTGCCGCCCCCCTCGGGCGCAGGCAGCAAGGCCCCGCCTCCGCCTCCGCCGAAGGGCAACGCCAAGGCGGCACCTCCGCCTCCGCCTGGTTCACGCGCCAAGGCCGCTCCGCCGCCTAAACCGCAAGCCATGCCCGAGCCCGGGTATGTCCCGGGCACCTCCGACGTGACCGAAATCCGCCCACCACTGCAGCTGGCAGACGCCGACGAAGACGAAGAGAGCGGCGAATTTTCGGTCGACGACGAAGAGCTGATCGACGATCAGCCAGGCTGAGCGACCGCGCTACGGCAGCTGGCCCAACCGCAAACAACCGGCTTCGGCGTCGAGCTCTGCTTCGGCGCCGAGCAGCAACGGGTGATTGGGCAAGTCGTGCCCAAACGGCAACCCCGTCACCACCGGCACCCCCCAGCTCGCAAGCTCTCGCGAGAGCACTTGCTCGATCGGCACGCCGTGTTGGCCGGGCGGGCAATCCGTAAAGCCTCCCAACGCCAGGCCGCCCAGATGACGAACGTGTCCGCCCATGCGCAGCGCGCTCAGCATGCGATCGACGCGGTACGAAACTTCGGTCACGTCTTCGAGCGCCAAGATGGCGCCGGGCGGCAAACGCAAGCGACCGGTCACCGCGCACGTGAACAGCACCGTCAAATTACCGCCCACTAGCGGCCCACGCACCCGCCGGCCCGGGTGCAGCACTTGGCCGCTCAGCGTGCGCGGGGCGAGGGGACTTTCGAGCGCGGACAGCCATGCGGCGCGGGCGTGCGCGTCGCCGCGGCCCAGGCCGGCCGCATGGTGGGCGTGCAACGAGGCTACCCCGACTGCCTGCGCCTCCACGTGCAGCGCCGTGACGTCCGAAAAACCAACCAACCACTTGGGGGCGCGGCGCAGCGCACCAAAGTCGATGTCACCGGCGATGCGCGTGATGCCGTAGCCGCCGCGCGCAGCGACGACGGCGGCCACTTCCGGGGCCGCGATGGCCTCGGCCAGCTCCTGGCGCCTGCGTGCATCGGGACCGGCCAGGAAGCCGTCTCTCTCGAACATGCGCCAATCGAACTGGACGCGATAGCGCTCGCCCAAGAATGCGATGCCGCACAGCGCCAGCGTCCGATCGAAGGGGCTCGCTGGCGCGATGACTCGCACGGTGGCTCCGGGCCGGAGCGCAGGGGGAATCACGAGCGGACCCAAGCCCAGTCACGCTAACATGCCCGCCGTCGTTCTCATGCAGCGTAACGCCCTTGCTCGCCTCTCCGCCGTCGCCCAGAGCACGCTCCCGTTCCTGGCGCGGGTGGCGCACGCTGCGACGCGCGCCAAAGACGAGCTGCGCCTACGCCTGCTGGGCGAAGACTTCGAAGAGCGCGTGCGCAGCCTGCAGCGCCGCTACACCACGCTCGGCGGCGACCCGTTCGGCTTCGACCCCGAAACTGCCCGCCAAGCCGCGATGGTCGTGGCCGTCTTTCACCGGCTGTATTTCCGGACCGAGGTGTTCGGCATCGAGCACGTGCCGCCGGGTCGCGCCCTGCTCATCGCCAACCACTCCGGGCAAATTCCGATCGACGCCGCCATCATCGGCTCGGCCATGTTTTACGACGCCCGCCCGCCGCGCGTGACGCGGGCCATGGTCGAAAAATGGACGGCCACGTTGCCCTTCGTGTCCGCCTTCTTCAGCCGGGTAGGGCAGGTGGTCGGCCTGCAAGAGAACGCCATGCGCCTGCTCGAAATGGGCGAGCTGGTGCTGGCCTTTCCCGAAGGCATGCGCGCCATCAGCAAGCCCTTCGCCCAGCGTTACCAGCTCGAGCCGTTCGGTCACGGCTTCATGCGCCTCGCGTTGCGCACGCAGACGCCCATCGTGCCGGTGGCGGTGATTGGCGCCGAAGAGCAATACCTCAGCTTCGGTAACATCGAATGGGCGGCGCGGGCGCTCGGCTTGCCGGCTTTTCCGCTGGTTCCGCAGCTGCTGCTGCCGGGCGGCGCCATGCCCCTGCCCACCAAATATCGAATCTATTTTGGCGAGCCCATGCGCTTTTACGGCGACGCCGACGACGACGACAGCGTGATCGGCGACAAGGTTTGGCTGGTGCAGCAGACCATCAACGATCTGCTCCGGCGCGGGCTGCGCGACCGCCGCGGGGTCTTTCTGTGACCGGCGACGCCCTCGTCGCCGAAACCGAGCTCGGGCCCGTGGTCGTCACCGGCATCTGCGGTCGCTTGGGTCGAGATTTGTCGCGCGCCCTGCACCGCCAACGCAAGGTGATCGGCGTCGATCGCCGCGCCTTCGTCGACCCGCCGGGCGACGTCGAGCACCACCAAATGGACATTCGCAGCAGCAAAGCGCGCGACGTGTTCCGCCACGGGGTCGCTGCTGTGGTGCATCTGGGCGTGATGCACGATCCGCACGAAAGCTCGATCGAGCATCACGATTTCAACGTCGTCGGCCTGCAGAAGGTGCTCGAGTACGTTGACGCCTACAAAATCCCCAAGCTGCTCTTGCTCTCGAGCGCCAACGTGTACGGCCCGCGCCCCGACAATCCGCAGCTCATCCGCGAAGACGCGCCCTTGCTCGGCGCCGGCCCCTTCAGCGACATCCGCGACTTGGTCGAGCTCGACATGTTGGTCAACGCCTTTTTCTGGCGCAACCCCAGCACCGATACGGTGATTCTGCGCCCAGCCCACATCTTGGGCACCGTCAAAAACGCGCCCAGCAACTACCTGCGCCTGGACGTCGTGCCCACGCTTTTGGGCTTCGACCCGATGATGCAGGTCGTGCACCAGCGCGACGTCGTCAGCGCCATCGAGCTCGGGCTGCGGCCAGGCGTGCGCGGCATCTTCAATATCGGCGGTCCCGAGCCATTGCCGCTCTCCAAGGCCATTTCGGTGCTCGGGCGGCGCGTCGTTTCGGTGCCGCACTCGCTGGCCAAAGCCGCCGTAAAAAACCTATTTCGCTTCCGGCTCACTTCGTTCCCAGCGCCCGAGCTCGATTTCATTCGCTACGTGTGCATGGTCGACGACAGCAAAGCCAAGACCGAGCTGGGCTACTCTCCCGCGCACGGGCTCGAAGCCACGCTGCGCGCTGTCGATGAGGAGCGCTGGGTCGCGTGAAGCTTCGGCTCTCGGTGCTCGCTCTCTGTGCGCTTGCCCTCGGCGGCTGCCCCGCGGCCTCCAACGAGCCGCCGCCGCCCGTGCGCAAACCCGAAATTCCGACCGCGCCCCCGCACGCCCTCGGCGCGCTGGCCGCCGGCACTGACGCCGCCCCCAAGCCCGACGTCACCTTGCCGGAAGGCGAGGCCGAGCCCGACGCACCCGGCACGCCCGTTCCGGCTCCCGTGGCCCCCGGCCCGGCCCCCGACGACAGCGCCGAAACGCCCGACCCGCCGGCGCCGGCGCCCCACGCCGCCCCCGACGCAGGAATGGCACTATGAAAACACGTCTTTGCTTGCTGGGTGCACTGGCCGTGGCGGCTTGCGGCCCACCTGGGCGCCCGCAAGGCCTACCGCCTCCCGAATACGAAGTGCCTGCGGTCGCTCCCTGGTCGCCCGCGTCGGCGGCTCCGGCTCCGGTCGAGCCCGCACCGGTCAGCCCCGAAGGCTCGGGAGCGGGGGTCGAGCCAGCGCCTGAAGCCCCAGCGGGCCTGCCGCAAAACGCTGGCGGAAGTGGTGCTACGCTCCCGGCAGGCATCCCGTGAGCTCCGTCCGAGAACAAGCAACCCGCGCCCGCGCCGTCAAAAAGGCGCTGGCGCTGGCCCCCCGCAAACAGAAAGACCAAGCGCTGGCCGAAGTGGCCACCCGCTTGCGCGCCGCGACCGCCGCCATCGGCGACGCCAACGCCCGTGACCTCGAGGCGGGCTCCGCCGCCGGCCTGGCTCCGGCCATGCTCGACCGCTTGCGCATGGACGCCAAGGTCGTGGAGTCGACCGCGCGCGCCGTCGAGCACGTGATGAGCCTGCCGGATCCGGTGGGCAGCCGCGGGCCGATGCAGCGCCTGCCCAACGGCCTGCTCACCGGTCGCGAGCGCCTGCCGCTCGGCGTCATCGGCATCATTTACGAGTCGCGCCCGAACGTCACCATCGACGCGGCCGTGCTGTGTCTGAAGGCCGGCAACGCCGTGCTGCTCCGCGGCGGCAAGGAAGCCGCGCACACCAACCTGGTTCTGGGCCGCATTCTGCAAGAAGCGCTGGAAGCCGCGCGCTTGCCCGGGGACGCCGTGCAAATCGTGCCCCCCGGCGATCGCGAGAGCGTGCGCGAGATGGTCGGCCTGACCGGCTTGCTCGACCTCGTCATTCCGCGCGGCGGCGAAGGCTTGGTGCGCTTCGTGTGCGAAAACGCGCGCGTGCCGGTCGTGCAGCACTACAAGGGCGTGTGTCACTTGTTTCTGGATGCCGATGCCGAGCTCGAGCGCTCGGCCGCGATTGCCGTCAACGCCAAGGCGGTGCGGCCCGGCACCTGCAACTCGCTCGAGTGCCTGCTGGTCGACGAAAGTGCGGCCGCGCGCTTGCTGCCCGGCGTCGCCAAAAAGCTGTTGGAAGCCGGGGTCGAGCTGCGCGGCGACCCGCGTACCGTCGCGCTCGTGCCCGAGGCCAAGCCGGCCACGGACGACGACTACGGCCAGGAATTTTTGGCGAAGATCCTGGCCGTGAAGGTGGTGGCCGGCATCGACGGCGCCATCCAGCACATCGAGCGCTACGGCTCGAATCACACCGAATCCATCATCACGAACTCGTACGCCAACGCTCAGCGCTTCGTGCGTGAGCTGGACGCCAGCTGCGTGATGGTCAACGCCTCCACCCGCTTCAACGACGGTGGAGAGCTGGGGCTCGGCGCCGAAATCGGAATCTCCACCTCCAAGATGCACGCCTACGGACCGATGGGGCTCGAGAGCCTCACGGCCGAGAAATGGATCGTCTTCGGGGACGGCCAAGTGCGAGGCTAAGCTGTGACGGCTGCTGCGAAAAAATGAAGAAAAAACTCAAGGCTCTCAAAAAACCAGTTCGCGTTACCGGCAAGCCCACGCCGCTGCGCGCCGCCACCAAGCCCGTCCACGACTCGAGCGAAGCCCAGCGCATGGCGCTGGCGGCGGCTGCAGCCGCGCTCGACAAGAAGGCGATGGGCGTCGAGATCATCGATGTGGCCGGTAAGGTCGACTACGCCGACTACCTGGTGCTGATGACCGGCCACGCCGATCGTCACGTGGCCGCCATCGCCGACGCGGTCGACGAAGCCTTGGGCAAACAGGGCTGGCACGCCATCTCGATCGAAGGCCTGCCGCGCGGGCAATGGGTGCTGATCGACTTCGTCGACATCGTCGTCCACGTGTTCCTGGCCGAAACGCGCTCGCTGTACGACCTGGACGGCCTGTGGATGGACGCCAAGCGCGTGCGCGTGCCCGGGCAAGTTTGACCCGGTGAACGCCTCGCCGACCTGTCGAAGCATGCGCAGCAACAGGAAGGCGGCTCATCGCTCAACCGCAGTGTCCATTTCGGCGGGCGCTTCGGGCCTACGCTTCGCCCGCAACTGGGTTTGGGCCCCGCAGATTTCACAGGGAGATCAGGAGATCGGGAGCCGTGCGAGCCGAGATTTTGGGGGTTGGGGCTGCCGCCCCAGAGATGGAAAGACGTTTGCACGCCTCGAGCCAGTCTCGAGCTCACCTCCAGGAAAATATTTTTTGATGGGGTCCTCCCCCGCAAAAAATGCGTTCTCTCCGCTCGCACGACTCCCGATCTCCCGATCTCCCTGTAAAAAAATCTCGGTGCGCGCAGCGTGGCCACCGCGACGCTACGTGAGCTTCTGCGATTCGGGCCGCGGTTTGGCAGCTCAACCCGCGATGGCTGGCGGGGCTCGGCGCGCATGAAGCTCATCATCATCGCCGCAGGAAAGATCAAAGAGCGCGAGGTTCGCGTGATTGCGGACGACTACCTCGGGCGCATTCGTCGCTACGTGAAATGCGACGAAATCGAGGTGAAATCGGCCAAAGACCTGGCAGGGGCGGTGCCGGACGGCGCGCTGTTGGTGGCGCTGGAGGTCGACGGAGACGCGCTGACCAGCACCGAGCTGTCGCGGCGCGTGGAGCGCTGGGGCAGCACCGGTAAGGGCGTGGTGGCGTTCATCATCGGTGACGCCGACGGCATTCCAAAGGGGCTGTCGAAGAGCGCGGCGGCGCGCATCAGCCTTTCCAAGCTCACGCTGCCGCATCGCCTCGCGCGTGTGCTGTTGCTCGAGCAGCTGTACCGCTCGCTCAGCATCTTGCGCGGCGAGCCGTACGCACGCGAGTAGCCGCTACTCGCTCTTCTTCTCGGCTTGCTCGCGCGCCTTCTCGGCGGCTTCTTCTTGCGCTTTGCTACGCTCGCGCCCAACGGTGATGATCCACGACACGAAGATCGATACGCCGTAGAGGCCGATCAGGGGCACGGCCATGAGGATCTGGCTCATCGGATCCGGCGGCGTGAGGATGGCCGAGATGATGAACGCGACGACGATGAAGTAGCGGAAAAACTTGATCAGGTGCCGGTGGGTGATGAGCCCCGCAACCGTCAAAAATAGCGCCAAAATCGGCAACTCGGCGGTGGCGCCGAACGCGATGAACATGCGAGTGATGAACTCGATGTAGTCGCCGATCATCACCGTCGCCTTGATCTCCATGCCACCCGGCAGGGTGTCCGAGAAATTGATCAAGAAGTCGAAGGCGGCCGGGAACGCGACCGCCCAGCCGAAGTAGCCACCCGCCAAGAACAGGATGACCGACGAGGCGACGAACGGGACCGCGAACTTCTTCTCGCGGGCGTACAGCCCGGGCGCGATGAACGCCCAGATCTGCCAGAGGATGATGGGCAGCGCGAAGATCAAACCCGACAGCGCCGCCAGCCGGATGTAGGAGATGAACAGCGCGGTGGGCGAGCCGAAATGGAGCGCCGCGGCGTCCTTGTGCCCGCCGTGCTTCCACGCCTCCATGAACGGCTTGGTGATCCAAGCCAGGATGCGTTCCTTGTAAAACCAGCAGCCGCCCGCGCCGATCAAGAAGGCGATGGCCATGCGCACGATGCGGCTGCGGAGCTCTTCGAGGTGCTCCCACAGGGTCATCGAGCCGTCTTCCGCCGGCGGCTCCTCGTTGGGACCCTTATCGTCGTTGTTGTCGCTCAAAGCTCTGACCTCAGCCGTTGCCATTCACGCTGCCTGGGCTGGGAGGGACGGGCGGGAGCGGCGGCTCGGGCTTGCTTGCCGGGCTGCTGGGCTCGGGGCGCGGGGGAGCGGACCTTCGCGGGGGCGGCGGCGGAGTGCCGGCTGGACGCGGCGCGGTGGCGCGCGACGAGGGGGGCGGAGGCGGGGCGGAGCGCGGCGGCGCGGCGGGGGCCGGGGTGGGAGCGGCAACGGGAGCGGGAGCGGGAGCCGGGGCGGCAGTGAGCGGAGCCGGGGCTGGATCGGGCATCGGAGCTGGGACCGGCTCGGCAACGACGGGGGCCGGAGCGGGGACCGGGAGGGCGGCGACCGGTTCAGCGGGGGCGGGCTCGGCAAGCGGCACCGGCTCCGCAACCGGTGCGGGCTCGGCAACCGGTGCGGGCTCGGCAACTGGCGCGGGCTCGGGAGGGCCGGGGGCATCGCCAACTTCGTTCGATGAAGGAGGTTCCAGGAGGTCGTCGGGCAGGGCGCCGTACGAATCGGCACCCTCCGGCGGATACTCTCGGGTGGGGTCGGGCTCGAGACCGCTGTACGGGTCTTCGTGGCGTGTGGGCGTTGCCACCGGGGCCGGGGTGGGCACCGGAGCCGGTGCGGGAGCCGCGACGGGGCCGTGGTAGCCGCGCATCAAGCTGCGGAGCTCGGACAACTGGATGCCCTCGGCGCGCAGCATCTCGTCGATGCCGGTCTGCTGGCGCACGTCCAGGGTCATCTTGCGCAGCTTGCGCGCCCATTGACCCATGGTTTTGAGCATTCCCGGTAGCTTCTGAGGGCCAACGGCCACCAGAGTCACCAGGGAAATCACGAGCAATTCGCCGAACGAAAACCCAAACACGCGCTAGTTCCTGCCGGGCGTCTTAGCATACTTGGGCACGCTGGCCCGAGCCTGGTAGCGTCTCGGTCGTGGTGGCACTCCTCGCGCTGCTGGTCGTCGCGCCGACGGTCTTTTTCTACTTTCTCATCATTCGTGGCAGCGACCGCTACGAGCCCGAGCCTTTCTGGCTGCTTTCCGTGGCTTTTTTCTGGGGCGCGGTGGTCAGCACCCTCACCGCGTTGGTCTTCAACGAGGTCGGCGAAGGGGCAATCCGCGCCAGCCTGGGGGCCGGGCAAGCCGCGCTGGTCGACGCCTCTACCGCCTCGTTCGTGGCGCCCTTCGTCGAGGAGAGCAGCAAGGGTTTCGGCCTACTGGTGCTGTGGGCCATCTCCGCCTTGTGGGTGCGGGAAATCGATGGGGCGCTGGACGGCGCCATCTACGGCGGAGTGATCGGGCTCGGCTTCACCATGACCGAGGACGTGCTGTACATCTCCAGCGCGGGCTCGCAGCACGGCGGCGAAGCGTTCTTCCAAGTCTTCGTCTTGCGCACCGTGATGGCGGGCTTGGGTCACGCTTCGTTCACCGCCATGACGGGCTTGGGCGTCGGCATCGCCATCGAGAGCACGAGCGGGATGATCAAGCTGATCGCGCCGATCGGCGGCTGGTGCGCCGCTGTAGGTTTGCACTTCGTTCACAACTACTTGGTGACGTTCCTGTACGACGGCGGCAGCGGCTTCGTGCTGAAAATTCTGCTGTTTTGGACGTTCAACGCGCTGTTTTTCATGGTCATCTTGACCCTGGCCGTTCGCGATCGCGCCATCGTGCTCAAAGGTCTCGTCGACGAGGCGGGCCGCTCACTGCACCCGAAGGAGCTCGAAAGAACGTCCAGCTATTGGATGCTGTTTCCATTGTGGAACTTCTTCTCGCTGCTCAACAGCCCCAAGGGTTACCGGGAAGCCCGACAGAAGCAGTTGGCGCTGGTCGAGCTCTCGTTCCTCAAACATCGGCGTCGCCGCGGTGAACGCGGCACGGAGCTGGACGCGCGCGAGCACGAGCTGCGACAGCGCATTCACCAGGCCAACCTGGCCGGCGTATTCATCGGAGCCCGCTAAATGACGAAAAAGTGGCTAATTGTTCCGGTTTTTGGCCTCGCGCTGATCGCCAATCCGTACCTCGGCTGTAGCCACTCCGACGAGAACGGGTACAGCTACTCCGAAGCCGACATGAAGCGCGCGGTCCTGGGCAGCTGGGAGGGCAACGCCGACATCGATGGCGAATCGGTTGAGTTTTCGCTGGTGCTCGAGCAAGCGTCCGCCAAATCGAAGACGCAAAGCATCTCGGCGCCGAAAGCTCAGCCGCAGTGCTCGTCGCGCTCTTTCGTGAAGCCGGCGGCTGCCTGTTGGGTCACGACCAGCATGCCCGTGTCCGGCACCATCACCTCCGTCAACCCGGCGCTCAACGGCGCGGTCGACGGCGTCGTTACCGCTGGTGCCGACCTGGACCCCGCCGAGCTTTCGCTCAGGCTCGAAGACGGCACGCAGCTGAGCGGCGCCTTCAAGAAGCAAGCGCTCAGCGACGGCCACGTCACCAAACCGCAGCAGATTGGAACCTTTTCACTCTCGAGGCCGTAGATTCGCGGGGCCGCGGGTGGGGTGCGGCGGGCCGCGATTGCGCGAGCAATCCGGCTCCGTTAAAGTCATGCTCTAGGTTTTAGGAGGCACGTCATGCGCTGGATCCCGTGGCTTGGGTTGGGGCTGTGTCTCGCCGGAACCGGCTGCGGAGCGGCGTTTTCCAACGAAGACCCCGACCGTTCGGCGGCGAACCTGGAGACCGTCGCGGCCGGGGGCTCGCTGGGTTGCGGCAACAGCAACGGACGCGTGGCCGTCTTTCAGAACGGGCGAATAATGGACGGTGCCGTCTACGCCG
>JBEQSW010000510.1:0-24997 GCA_040348565.1 Myxococcales bacterium
TCGGCGAAGATGATGCCCTCCGCCGCCTGGTTGACGGGCTGAGACTGGTTGCAAAAGAACCCGCCACAAGCCGCCGCCGGAGCCGAAAATAGCGCGGCGGCACTCAGCACCGTGGCAACCAACGCACATCGATTGAATGTCAGCATGACGGAGATCCTCGAGGGCCGCGAATAGCGCCGCTAGACCGCATTTGGCACCGAACGCCACTCGCTTGCTTGCCTATTTTGCGGGTGACCGCAGCGGGCGCAAGCGAAGCGCTGAGTCTCCTGCCGCGGTCTCAGGGGCGCGGTCCAGGCGGGGGTCGGGCGAGCGGAGCCGCTTTGCGCCAAGTTGTGCCAGCGACGGAGCTCCTGGGGCTTCACAATCGTCAATGAATCCAGGTGGCTGCGCTCGCGATTCGATTGGTACGCCACTTGCTGCACCCGGTGCGTGCGCAATCCTGGAACCGCTTGCGGATTGTTGGTCGGTGCGGCTGCTCTGGTTTTCGCCGGCAAAGCCGGCGCGCAAACGGTGCGCTATGAGCTCGACGGTGAAGCACCGCTGGCCAGCGCCGCTTGGACCTTCATCCAGGCGGAGGCCACGTCATCGTTCAGCGCTGGGCTGCTGCGGCTGCAAACGAGCCGCGGCTACGCCGAGTGGATGCTGCGCGCGGCCGCTGACAAGCCGGCGGCTAGCAGTGGGTGGCTCGCCGATGCAAAGCCGGGGCGCGGCTGGTGGGTCGAGGCGCGCGTTCAGATTGCGACCGCCACGAATTGCATCCTGGGGGGACCGGGCATGTGGATCGACGACGGCAAGTCGTTCGTGCAGCTGCACTTCGACACCACGGGAGCTAACCTCATTGCGCAGCAGACGCACCACTTTGCGCTGAGTGGCGGCGGCTTCCACGTCTATCGCCTGCTGAACGTCGGCGGTCGACATTTTCAGCTGCTGATCGACGGCGCGCTCGCGCTCGACGACCCTGACCTGCAAACGTTGGAAAACGGCAAGGCCTTGATGTTCGGCGATCTCGGCGGCTGTGACGCGACCGACGCCACTTGGGACTACGTCGCCTACGACGCGTTCGGGCCGGGCGCGGCGCCTGGTGACGACGACAGCGACGGCGTAGCCAACGCTCAAGACAACTGCGCGCTGTTGGCCAATGCCGACCAGGCCGACACCGACAAGGACGGTGTGGGGGACGCGTGCGACCTGTGCGCGCACGACGCCGACAACGACCTGGACAACGACGGCCTGTGCGGCGACCAAGACGTTTGCCCCGCCGACGCCCGCAACGACCAGGACAAGAACGGAGTGTGCGACACCATGGAATGCGCGCCGTTTCAGCTCGGTACGTCGCAGCCCGCAGCCTGCCCATCCATTTGCAATTGCCGGCCCATCGGCAACGACCCGATCGGGGGCTTTGGCAATCTGGACAACTTTGGTGGCACCTACGGCGTAGGTGTGGGTACGGGTGGCATGGGTGGTACGGGAACGAGCGGCAGCGGAACGAGCGGCGCAGCGCACAGCGCAGGGCGGGGCGGTGCCACGTCGAGCGCTGGCTCGGTGGGTACGAGCGTCGGCGGCGAGTCGTCGGCCGCCGCGCCCGTTTCAGAGAGCGCAGGCTGCGGTTGTCGCGCGCACGGCTCCCCCGAACGCTCTACCGGCGGCTGGCTCACACTCGTGGCGGTGGCGGCGGCGGTCGGCTCGCGTCGCGTACACGGTCGGAAAACGCGTGCGCGGCGCCGGAGCTGAGGCTGTTTGAAGGCCGAAGAGCTGTGTTAGCCTGCAGGGTCATGACGCCTTCGGAGAAGAACATCGTCAAGTCGCTCGTGGCAGTTGCGTGGGCCGACGGTACCGTCAAAGAGCCGGAGGTCGGCATGATCGACAGCCTGCTCTGGGCGTTCGGCGCCAGCGACGAAGACGAGGCCGAGGTGCGCGAGTTTGCCAAGAAGAAGCGAACCATCAAAGACGACGTGCCGCTCGACGCGCTGGCGTCGGGTGACCGGGAGCTTTTGTTGGCTCACGCGGCGCTATTGACCCACGCCGACGGTAAGCAAACCAAAGCCGAAGAGAAGCTGCTCAAGGACTTGGCTGACCACCTGGGCATCACCGGCCCGGACGCCAAGCGCATCGCCGAAGAAGCGCGGACGCGGGCCGAAAAGCTCGCCTCCAAGGTCTGAGCCGCGCGCGCCTCGGGGGCGCCGCAAATCGGGTTAGGTGATGAGCTGGCCTTGGGCGCCGTGACGGCGGTCGACGGGACCGTCGAGCGGCGGGCACTGCATCTGACCCAGCGCGACGACGCGCGCCCCCGGGAAGCTTCGACGCAGCTCTTCGCCAAGTCTGGCGCCGTTCGTGGCAACGCAAGTCAGGTGGAGGGTGAACGGCGCGAGGGTAGCCGTCGCGTTCGTCGTCGCAAGCACGTGCAGGTTGCGTCTGCCTGGCGGCACCACCAGCTCCGACGAGCAGCTGAGCCAGCCGCTGCCGGCGTCGAACAGCTCGAAAGCGTAGGCCGCGGCGTCGCGATCGCGGCGAGCTTCGGCCTGCTCGACGGCGCTTTTCGGGCCGGGTGGCAGCTCGCTCTCCAGTGCCTGAAGCTCTTGGGCGAGCTGGCCGGCGACGATTCGAGCCTGGTGCTCCGTACCCACCACGCACACCACGCGCGGGCTCAAGCAGCCCTGCTGATCGAATAATGCGGTGTCGAGCGCGACGGCGCGTGCGTCATCGCTTCCCCAATGCGCGGTGTCGATCACCACCGCTCCAAAGCCGGCACCGTGCGGGTGAAACCACACGCCGGACGGAAGCGAGCGGCGCAGCTCGACGAGCGTCGTGTCGGCTCCGTAGCTCCAGAAATGGTCGCCAGGCGCTGGCGACAGGCGGCTGACGAGCTCGAACGACTCCGGCGTGAGCCGATGCAGCGACTCTGCCAACGCCGGGTCGCGGCGTGAAGCGCGCACGCTGACGCGCGGCGACGAGGCGACGCCAATCGCGATCGCCCGTAGCGCGGCCACGAAGACGTTGCTCGACAACAGCACGTGCGCGCGCGGAGCCTCGGGCGTCGACGCCACCAGCGCCTGCAAATCAGCAGTCGACGGCCGTATTTCCAAGGCGTGCGCCAGACCCCGCTCGATGCCGGCCGGCGACAGGCCGGTCGTCTCCAGCAGGCGTGCGCGCAAGGCCTGACCCGGCGCGGTTTCGGAGTCGGCCAGCGTTCGAGCGGCTTCGAGCAGCCGCTCGACGCGCGCCTGGCGCTCGGCCGTCTCAGCCATTCAACAGCGCCTCGATGGCGAGCGAGCAGCCGCGCGGGGGGGCACCGGCTTGGCGCCCGAGCAGCTGAACGCCGCCCTGCGTGCGACGCACCAAGTCTTGCGTGACGACGCTAACGGCGCTGTCCACATTGCCCAAATCGATGAAGCGCGCGAGCCCGGCTTCGCCCTCTGCGACGGGACGCAAGCTCACCGGATCGACCGGCGTGACGCGCAACCAGGGCGGCTCGAAGTAGACGCCCGGTTGCGCGCCGGGCTCGCGCGCGGCCAGGGCGCTCTCGAAGATGGTGCCTTCGTACAGTTGGCTGGTGAGCTCGGTCATGCCGTACTCACCCACGACGCGCGTCGGAGCAAGCTGCAAGGCATCGCTGACGCCGGCGCGCAGCTCTTCCATCGTCACCTCGCGGCTGCGACCTTTGAAGCCGCCGGTCTGCATCACCACGCTACCGGCCGGTAGGGCCAAATGCGCTCCGGCAAGCTCGTCCAGCAAGCGCACTAGCGCGAACGCGGTGCCGAGCAGCAGCAGCGGTAGCGAACGCTGGGCGGCGCTGCTCGCGGCTAGCGCCAAACCCCGCAAATCGACGCCGTTGGCGTCCAAGAGCCAGCGCGCGCTCGAGCTGCTGGTGAACGCGGTTTCGGCCCCGAGCGGCTGGCCGTCGAACGCTTCCATGAAGCGCGCCATCATGTAGCCGAGCGAAGAGCTGGGCGGCTCCGTCAGCTTGGGCGCGAGAGCGACCACGACCGCGCGGCCCTCGGGACCAAGCAGGGCTCCACGCCCGAAAGCCAGGGACAAGCGCTCGTAGGTGTCGGTTCGGCGCATGGCGTGCGTCCCGCGCTCCGCGCCGGTCGTACCGCTGGTGAAGAAGCGCACCGCGTCCAGCTCCGCGGCATACGTTGCTACGCGCGCCAGGCGAAAAGCATCGCTCGGCACCGGCGGAATGTCGTCCAACGCTTCGAGCCTGGACCCGCGCGCCCGGAGCAGCCGACGAAAGCCCGGCGACGCTTCGGCCTGAAACCGCGCGATATCGAGCGCCAGCGTCGTAAAGTCGTCGTTCGCGCCAGCCTCGGCAAAGCGCTGCACGCGCTCGTGCAGCCGATTGGAGCTTTGGAGCAAAGCTTGTGACATGCGCAGCTCCGTCTCAGCCAAGCCGAGAAATTTGCTCGGCGATCACGGGCACGGAGTCGAAGAGCACGCCCTCGTCGATGTTGAGCGCGGGCGTGAGCACCAATACTTCACGCTGGCCGCCACCGGTGGAGGTGACGTACCCGGCTTGCAGCAGCCCTCGCATCAGCTGGCTGGCGATTCCGGGGCGCTCGCCCAAATCGACCCCGAGCATCAGGCCGAAGCCCCGCACTTGTCGCACCTGCGCCGAGTCGGCCAGGGCCGAGCGCAGGGCGTCGGCGTAGCGGGCGCCCAGGTTGGCGGCGCGTTCTGGAAGAGCTTCTTTGCTGAGCACGTCGAGGGTGGCGATGGCGGCGCTGGCCGCGAGCGGAGCGCCCGCGAAAGTGGCGGTGTGTACCACCTCGGCTTCGCGACGCCAGCTCTGCATCACAGCGGCGCTGCCGATCACGGCGCTCAGCGGCAAGCCGCCGCCCAAACCCTTGCCCAGACACAAGAGGTCCGGCACCACGCCCTCTGCGACGGTGCTCAACCAAGTTCCAGCGCGCCCGAGCCCGGTCCAAATTTCGTCCGCGATGAACAGCGCGCCCTGCTCGGCCGCCAGGCGCCGTAGCTCGCTCAAAAATCCGAGCGGGGGGGCCACCACGCCGCCTCGCCCCAACACCGGCTCGATCAACACGGCGCCCACGTCACCCGCGAGCAGGCGGGTCCGACACTCCGCCAAGCTTTGCGCCGCGCTTTCCGCGCTCGTGGGATACGGAGCGAAACCTACGTGTTGGCTCAGCTCGGCCGCGAACGGAGCGCGATAGCTTTCGCGCAGGCCGCACGCCGCGAGCGGCCCATAGCCGAGCCCGTGGTACGCGCCCGAGAACGCCAATACTCCGGGTTTGCCGGTCGCAAGCTTCGCCGTCTTCAGCGCCGCGCTCACCGCGTCCGAGCCTGACTGAGCCAAGATGCCTTTGGCGCCGGGCTCTGGATAGAGCTTGCTCAAGCGCTCGAGCAACGCAATCTTCGCGTCGCTGGGATACAGGTCTCCCAAGGCTTGCAGCAGCCGCTCGGACTGCAGCGCGATCACGCGCTGGATCGACGGATGCAGGTGCCCGACCAGCAACGCGCCGAAGCCGCCCGCCAAATCGACGTAGCGATTGCCGTCGACGTCGGTCACGTTCGAGCCATGCCCGGTGGCGTAAACGATGCCGCCCGGCGGCCCCGGCGGCAAGATTGGACCCATGGGCGCCGCCACGTGCGCATGCCGCACCAGCCACGTGCGCGACGTGGGGCCGGGCGGCGGCACCCGTATCAGCGGGGGCAGGTCTGGCTCTGCTCGTGCGCTTTTCAGCGAGTCGTTCGAGCTCACGAGCACACGCGGTTTCGGCCACCCCGCTTGGCTTCGTAGAGCTTTTCGTCGGCGCGCTGGATCAAGTCGGAGGCGACCTTGTCGTTTTCGCCCAGCAAGGCCGTGCCGATGCTGACCGTGACCGGGATGCGCTCACCTTGAAAGACGAAAGCGTGGTTGGCGACGCGCGCGCGTAGGCTCTCCGCCAAGGCGGCGGCGCCGGGCAGAGGAGTCTCGGGCAGAAGAATCACGAACTCTTCTCCACCGTAGCGAGCGAACACTTCCTCACGGCGAATTCGCTCCTGCACGATGCGCGCAAGCTCACGCAACACGTGGTCGCCGGCGAGGTGCCCGTACTGGTCGTTGATGCGCATGAAAAAGTCGATGTCGAACATCAACAAGCTGAGATCAAGCTCGTAGCGCCGGGCGCGCATCAGCTCCTTTTCCAAAGCCTCGAACAGCGCGCGCTTGTTGTGGATCTGCATCAGACCATCGACGATGGTCATGCGATAGATCTCTTCGTGGTACTTGGCTTCGGCGTCGGCGCCCGACAAAAACTTCAGAATGCTGGGGCCCACTTTGATGCGGTCGCCGTTCACCAGCAGCTGCTCGCGCGAGATCTGCTCTTCGTTGACGTAGGTGCCGTTGGTGGAGCCGTCGTCGACCACGTACCAAGCGCCGGCGCGTCGCTCCAAGTGGGCATGGCGACGCGACACCGAGTCGCCTTCGAGCACGATTTGGCTGTCTGCGCCGCGACCGACCCGCGTTGGGCTCTTGTCGAGCACGAACCGTTTGCCGAGCAAGCCGGGCTCGGCGGTATAAATGACTACCAGGCAATCATTGCTGGGCGAGTCATCGGGCGGTGGCTGTTGAACCACCTGGGTAACCCGGGTCTTTTCGTCGTAGTCAGCCGTCACGAAAGCCCCCCGCGCTCCGTATCCACGCGACCCCTTGGCAGGCCACACCACCCGCGATGCTTGCGGGGGTCAGCTGAGCCCAAGGCGGAAAAATCATAAAATTCCCGAACACTTCAGGGTAACCCGCCCGATTTGGGACCGTCAAGGGAAGGCCCCACCCACACCGGGAAAGCCCCGGGCGAGCGGACCGATGGGCCAGGTCGGCACCCCTATAGGTGGGTTTCAGCCCGGCGGGAAGCGCATGGCGATGCGACCAGACAAGATGTGGCCGGCGCTTCCCTAATCATTCGTAATTATTGATAAATTGGCTAAAGCGGCGCGGTAACGCTATTGAGACGAGGGCCTGTCGCCTCGACGATGGCCGGGGGCGCTTGGCGAGCCGAGCCAGAACGGGCGTCTCGAACCTCCACCCGCAGGCTCTGGCCGGACAGGAGGCTGATGTAGTTGTCGCTGAAGTGGGCCGGCAACACCTCGGCGCCGGTCGCGGTGAGTGGCCGCAAGCGACTGAAGAACGCTAGGCCCGGCCCGGTGCTCGAGCTCTCGAATCATCAGCGGCTTGGGCGGCTGGCAATTGCAAAGCCGGACATTCGACTGCAACGCGAGCTTGGTCTTGGTTGCGGCCGAGCTGCAGGAGTAGCGCGGACTCAACCGCGTTCGCGGCGCCAGCGCTGGGCGCTCTTGCTGCCGCCGCCCAGTAGTCCGATATCGACGAACAGCGCCAAGATCACTACGAGCCAACCGAGCGGCGAGATCTGGCCGCCGACGGCGAACGAGTTGTGGCTGTACGCAAAGGCCAACGTGGTCAGCGGCAAGAAGAAGAAGCCGAGCAGCGGCAGCAGAAAGCCGTCGTAGGCGCGATGGATGTAGTTGCCGCCCAGCAGCCACACCAAAAACAGCGCGAATCGTGGAAACGACAGGGCCAAGCAGCCCATCAGGCACGGCATACCTTCATCTAGTGCTTACTGGCGCGTTCGGCTACTCGGTGGAGCCACGGGGCGCACGGATAGAATGTAAGGGAACGAGAAAGCGAAAGCCGCCGTCGTCGCAGGCGACCCGCGCCCGGGATCGGGACTTTGCTTGGTTTGGGTCCGAGCGGAAATGCTCGTGAAATCAAGGGGTTGCTCGTTTCGTTTCGCCGGCCGCTGGTGCGATTGAAAGCCCGTACGCCTCCCAGCAACTCCAGCGCTCCCCGGCGGCCGATCTTCTCGCTTCGCTGGCCGATTGTGCCTGCCAGAAGGGCCCTCGTGCCACCACGGTTGGGAAGCGTCACTGGCCATGAAGAACGATGCGCTCGATCAGGACTCCTCGCTCGTAGATGTCGACCCGGCGCGCGGCCTCTCGATCAAGGCGCGCGTCAAAGGCGACGGGCTCGAGCGCATCGACAACTACTACTGGGTGAACAAGCTCTTGCGGCTGCACCAAGAGCTGCCGTTTTGGATCCTGCATTGGGACGGCAAGAAGGGGCTGACCTGGATGGATCTCAACGAAGTCGTCGGGCGCGTTCAGCCCTTCCACTTCGAAATTCATTTCGGCAAAAAAGCCAAGCGCGACGACTACTACTGGGAATCGCTCAAGCGCGCCGGCCGTGACCGCGACTTCGTGGTCGGTGAGCTGATGGGCTTCAACGATTTTTTCTACGCGCTGCCCACGGATCCCAGGGGACGCACGTTCCTTTACGGCGGTCAGTTTCTCACCGAAGAGCTGGGTTGGGACGGAATCGCTTGGCGCTGGCGGGAGCTCACCGGTCAATTGCCGGACGGCGCGAACCTCGATTTCATGCGTTTCGTGCGGATGGCGCTGCGCATTCCCGTAATCGAAGCGCCGGTGTTGAAGGCGCTGGAAGAGCTCTTGGCGTTGCTCTCGGAGCTCGTCAGCACCGATCACGCCGACGTGAAGTTGCACGAGCGTGTGAAGAAACTGAGGCGTGAAGTCTTCGATCGCGCGTGGCCGAACAACGATTGGGTGGACCGCGCGACCAGCTCCGAGGAGTTCTTGCTGACTCCGTGGTACCACGAAGGCAAGCGGGAAGACTGGCGTAGCGAAGAGATGGGCATCTGTCGTTTGCCCACGACCGCCATGGCGCTGATGCCGGTGTACCCGAAGAACCAGACGCTGGACCCGGTGCAGACGATGGTGAACAACGCGCGGATTCAGCGCGCGTGCATCCGCTTCGCCAGCCAAATGCCCGAGACCGGCGCCAACCGTCTGCAAGACTACGGCGTTTCGATTCTGACGTCGGCGGCGCCTGGCAAGAGCGCCGCGCGCGCCAAGCTCGAGCTGCGGGACCGCGCGCAGAAGCTGCAGGCCTTCGTGAAAGAGAAGTTCGACGTCGACACGGTGGTCGGCGTCGGTCGCACCCTGCCTCCGGGAGAGCCGCTCTACCCGTCCCATCACGACGCGGTTTTGGCGCTGCATTTGTGCGTGCAGCTCGAGAAAGACATCCTCGTTTGCGACGAGAAGGGCACCACCAACGACGGCGTGCGCAACTCCTTCTTGAACCGGGCCGCGGCCGAGCTGTCGGAAGCGTTCGACCGCGTGGCCACGGACGAGATCAAGCTGGCCAGCGACCAATACGTGCGGCTGGTGCTGGTGTGGTCGACCGAGCGCATCGAGGTCGTGCGGAGCCAGTTTTTGTCGATGCTGTTCACGCTGATCAAGAACATCCAGAAACGCCACCTGTTGCGCAGCGAAGTCGCGGAGCACCTAGCCGACGACTTGAGCCAGAAAATAGAAGAGGCGCCCAGCGTGTACCGCGTGATCGAGACGTTCAAGGACGCGCTGGCGCGCTTGAGCGTGTTCGCTTCGCGCGCGCTGGAGGGCCCGAAGAGCATGCGGCTCGATACGACTCTCCAATACCTGAAGGACAATTTCGCCGAGCCGCTGCGCTTGACCAGCGTAGCGCGAAAGGCCGGCTTCTCGGTGCCGGCGTTCAGCCGCATCTTCAAGCAAGCGACCGGCACGTCGTTCTTGGTGTACCTGCGCAACATTCGCGTGGAGCACGCCAAAATGCTGCTCCGCACCAGCAACCTGTCGGCCGAGCAGGTCGCGCAGGCCTGCGGTTTTCAGTCGCAACACCACTTGATCCGCAGCTTCAAAAAGGTCAGCAAGAGCACGCCGGGCAACTACCGCAAGGACATGCAAACCCGCGCCGCGCGGCCATCAACGAGCCAAGACTGAGCGGTTCGCGCGTCGCCGGCGCGCATCGCCGGTGAACGGCGGCGGCCAGCCCCGATTTGGGGGCGCGAGCCCGAACCTCACTCAGGGGCGAGCTCGGCAACGCAGGTCACGAACCGGGCGATGCAGGCCTGGTCCGTCGCGCTCAGTGAACCGTTCGGGGGCATGGCCGTTCCACAACGACCCTGCTGGCCTCGGATTTTCTTCAGAAGCCAGCTCGCCTCAACGTCGTTCGAATCGATGAGCTTGTCGTCGCTACCGCAATCGTTGGCGATCGTGGTCGACGCGAGAGCCTCGTGCGTAGCGCGCACATCCTTCAATCGCGTATTGAGGCCGCGCCACTCCAAGTCCAGCCCTGACGATTTGAGAGCGCCCCCGTGGCAGGTCTCGCACCATATTAGGCAATCGGTTGCGCATGGCGGCAGCGGTGTTCGGTCACCTCCACCGAGAAGAGCGCCCAGGCCGATCGGCCCTGCCGGGGTGTGCCCATCAGGCTCAGTCCTGCCACCGCATGCGAGCGTCGAGCAGTGAAGAGCGACCACGAGCGCTCCGAGCTTTGCGAGATGCTGGTGTCGCAATTTGTCACCTACCGACAATCCCGTTACTGCAGCCCTGAACCACCGCCATCTCGCGGCGGCGGTGTCGGCAACGTTCTGGTAACGGTCCCATGTCGCGCTTGAGCCGGCAACAGCGGCTTGATAGAAAGAAATCGGTGTCCGTGCGCCTGTGCGCAAGGGGAGAAGAAATGCGAACGGCGAGTCATTGGTTGGGTCTCGGGTTGAGCCTAGTGCTGAGTTCCTCGGGAGCGAGTGCCGGTACCAGTAACAGTACGGTACTCGGTTTCGAAGCAGCTAGCGACTGGCACCTCACCGAGGGCAGTGGTGCACTGGCCTCGGTCGCACCCCTCTCGGAAGGGGCGCACGCCCTGCAACTCGGCGGGAGCGGTTGGCGACGGGTCAAGACCGATCTGCTCATGTTCGGATCTGTCGGACCCGCATTGAAGGTGGACCTAGCGGTCGGTGGCCCGACCGAGTCCTGGGAAACCATCAACGCTGTCATCGAGATCCCTTCCGCCAACATCTACTGGCAGGAACTGGGGACGCAGTCGGTCGGTGGAATGAACGTCGGCCAACAACGCACGTTCGAGTTCACAATCCCCCAGAGCGTCCGCACCGCGCTCGAGAACGGGAACCCGGCGCAGCTTAGCTTCGCCGTGAACAGCCCCCAAACTGTCATCTTTGACCACGGCACGGCAGCGGAAACACCTGTACCCCCGCCCGCGCCGCCAGCCGGTTCCGTCGCGGGCGGCAGTCCGACCTGCACGGACAGAACGCTCGCAATCAGCGACATTCAAGCGGACTTCCGCGACATCTGGTTGGGGCGTGAGACCGTGGCGACAGGGAAACGTACCGACCAGCATCCCAAGATCTCCCTCACCTTCAGCATGCCGGTGCAGCCCCAACGCGTTTCCGCGCATCTGGTCGGTTTGACTGACGCCGGAGCGGACTGCGTCAAATTCGACGGCGACATGGTCCCAGGTACGAAGCTGCATGATGTCGCGCTCTCCAGCGACTATGGCGCCGAGGCCTGGCAGTCGCCCCTGTCGATCGCTGCCGGTGCTCAAAGCGCCCCGCTCGACTTCAACCTCGTGTCTTTTGGAGACGTTTCGGGAGTACCCCACATTGAGGGTGCCGTTGCTGCCGGAGGCAACCTAACGTTACAGAGCTTCTCCATCAACGCCACCACGCGAAAGCCAACCGGCATGGTCGTCCGTGGCAAGCTGACGGCCTCGAACGGGACCCTAGTGGGCGATCTCGCTCACGGCAGCAGTATCGTCTCGCTCCAGTCGGTTCAGCTGCAGGGGCAGCAGCTTCAAGCTTTGCCGTTCGACTTCGACGAGCTCGAGGCGGGCCTTGACGCCATGAGCAGGGCTATGGCTGGCCGGCAGGCCAATGGGGCCGTGAGCACGCTGAATGGGGCTCTACGCCTGCTCGGCGACGAGGCGGGGCTCAACGTTTTCGAAGTCACGGCGGCCCAATTGGCGAGCGCCAGCTCGATTCGTATCGAGACGCCCCCGAACGCGGTCGCCCTCGTGAACGTTAGCGGAACCAGCATCAGCCTCGGCAACCTGCAGATCTCGCTGGCTGGCGTGAGCAAATCGGGGCTGCTGTGGAACCTGCCGACCGCGACCAGCTTCCGACTCCGCAGCATTAGCTTTCAAGGGTCGGCCCTGGCGCCGTTGGCGCTCGCCGACATCAGCAACGGCAACTTCGAAGGGACGTTGGTGGCGGGAAGCGTCATCGGCAATATGGAATTTCACGCGTTTCCATTGAGCTCGTGGCAGGCATTTGGAGCGGCAACGCTATCCACTACCGTTTCGCTCACCACGAACGCGCGCTTGCGAGCCGGTTGCGAATACCAGCTCATCGTCGATCCATTCCCGGCGACCCCCTCCGGCAGTTGCTTGCCACAAGCATTCGATCAGCCATTCCTTGTCGCCGACAACGCCAAATCCAAGTTCGACCGCGAGATGTCGAAGCGGCGTTTTCAACGGCTTCCTAATTTGCCCGTCTCTTTTCAGACGCACGAGGGCATCAACACGCTCGTGACCGACGCCTTTTCTCGCTACGCCGACGTGCTCGCCATGCGTTCGGGCGTCGACGGACTCGCCGCCCAGGGTCGCCTTTTTCCGAGCCCGTTAGCGCCGTCGCTCGAATCGCAGCGCTATCGCCAGCTCTATCGCGGCATTCCCGTCGATGGCTACGGCTGGCTGGTGACCAACGAAGGCGGCTTCTTCCGCTCCGCTGTCGGGCAGGTGATGCCGGGCCTTTCGGTCGATACCAACCCCGCATTGACGAGCGCGGCAGCGGTCACGGCGGCGATTACGAAGTTGGCACTGCCGAGCCTTCCTTGGCAAGGAGGCAGCGCTTCGCCTACGGCCGAGCTGGTGCTGAAGCCTCAGGGATTCAATTCAGTTGTACCCGAGGCTCGGCTGCTCTGGCGCGTGCGTTTTTCGGACATCGACGTCGACTACGTTGATGTGGATGCACAGAGCGGCGCGGTGCGCTTCATCCAAAAGCGCAGCGTCGGCATTAGTGCGTGTCAAAATTACGACCATTCACTCGCTACGTTCGATCACCAAGAAACCCGGAACGTCGATATTGCGTTCGACGATACGCACACCTCGACCGAGTCGAATCTGGCCGTCGGAATTTGGAAGATGGGTGGAGACCCGTTCGAGGTGTTTCAGAATCGAGCTCCGTTCAACTATCGGACACGTTTCGAGGTTGAACGCGACGGGACCACACCCGACGTAACGGAGTCGGTCTGTGCGGGCGCCGACGACGATACCAAGCTGGTGGCCCGCGCCCATTGGGCCCTTCAAAACGCAACCGACGCGTTCAGCGAGGTGCTTGGCTGGCAGGGCGTGACGGGCGATCCGCTGGCGGACAACCTCGTCATGACGGTCATCAAGCAGCTGCCGAACCACAACGACGCCTTTTTCCTGCCGCGCCAGGGAGCGACCCCGGATTCAATCCGGGTGACCGAGTCGTACAACTACCCTGACGTTGTCGCCCACGAACTCGGCCACGCCATGTCTTACTACTCGAGAGCGAAGAAGGGGCTTCCTCCTCGCGGCCTTGAGGCTGAGGCCGGAGCCATCGAGGAGGCGTACGGCGACATCATGGCTTCAGTCGCCATCGAGCACGTCGAGGCACCCAACGTTTGGTGTCGAACGGAAGCTGGCGGGGCGAGCTGCAAGCGTGACTTAGCGGACCCAAGCAGCGGCGAAAACCCCGACACCTACCTGGGAGAACACTGGGGCGCCATTAGTGAAGATTGCGGTGATTTCAACGACCACTGCTCAGTCCACACGAACGCGACTGTCGTTGGCCACTGGTTCCAGACCCTGGTCGAGGGACAAGATGCGAGCAGCGTGAACGATTTTAGCTGCGCTTCCAGCGTCCTTCCCTTAGCCCTGGATCCCGAGGCCTCGATGGCGGCCGCTGCGCGCGTTGCGTTCGATGCATTTTCGTCACTCGACGCCAACGCTGGGTTCTTGGCCGCGCGCATCTTGAGCGCCCAGGTGGCCGAAGATCAGCTGCTCGACCCGTCGGCGAAACTTTCCGTCGAGAAGGCTTGGGCTGCCGTCGGCGTCGGCGAGGGGCCGACACCGCTCGATTTCTCTCCCGAAGACGGCGCAACCGATGTTGACGCTTGGGACACACCGTTGCGCTTCACGGTGGGCGACGACCTCGGTCCGTGGGTGGTGCGTTGGTCGAAAGACCCGAGCTTTCAGTCAGCAAACTACCAAGTCATCACCTCGGCCTCCTTCGACGACGGCGTTCGCTACGCGACGGCGCACGTGAGCCTGGACGAAGACGCCAAGTACTACTGGCAGGGCAAGGAAGGCGGCGAAAACTCTGCGCAGGCAGACTGGGACAAGTGTGGGACGTTCTCCGCTGCGTTCAGCACCGGCGCGAAGGAGATCAAGCTCAACATCCCCGATCACGTCGAAAGCAACGGCTACTACCAGACCGACCATGACGGAACGGTCTATTGGGAGCGGGTCGAGTTCGCCGACAGCTACGACGCATTGCTGAGCGAGGTCGATGACGGCTGCAATGCTCCAGCTGAGGACTGGACCAATATCCTCCCGAATATTCACACCTTCCTGTATCCACAGGTCTATCTGGGTGACACCGTCGACGAAAACGGTGTTCTCTTGCGTGATCCGGCTAAGCTTTGGCCCACGCGAGCGCTCGATCCAGATGTCACGTACCACCTGTACCTCCGCGCGCGCGCGTCCAACGGTGCCAAGGGCAAATGCAACCACTTCAAAGTTCGCAAGCTCAAGCTGCTACCGTTCCAAAAGGTAAGTCCCCTTCACTACGACTCGATTGCCTACGACTCCGGCGGTCCATTCGTCTGGACGCCATCGGCGGATGCAGACCACTACGATTTGACCATCTATCGTTGGCCGCCGGGAGACGTCCCGGCTCAAGTAGAGAAAATTGAAACGCTCCTCGCCTCGGATGTGGTCCTCAACGCCGACGGGAACGTCGAGTACCCACTGGCGGACACCGCCGTCACCACCTTGCCGGGGGAAATGTTTTGGGAAGTAAATGCCGTCCACGCCAGCGGCGATTCGCGGAGCGCCTGGGATGATGGATCTCCTCATTTTACGAACGCGGCCCGATTCTGGAGTTCTGCCGAGGCGATCACCACGGGTGAAACCGAGAATGGCACATGGGGACCTCCAGAGGCCAGCGTCATCCCTATCTCCCTGGTCTTTCCACGCGACGCCACCGAGCGAGAAACCCAGACCTGTTTTCCCGTCGTGGGCAACACCGCTGGCATGCTGTGGTGGTTTGGAGAAGGTGGCAACGTGTCGCACGATGACCTCCGGGACGCGCGGGTGGCTCCGGATGCCACCGGCGACTACCCGCTTTGTACCGACCGCCTCGCCATGACCGCGGACAGCATGTGGATGCTCGCGATCCCCTACTCCAACGTCGTGGAATTCGATGCGCAGCCCGATTGGCTTTACGGTTACGGGCCAATGCAGCAGTTCCATTACAAGGTCACTTACTGTGGCGCCGTCGGCGACTCCTGTTGCCAAGACGGCGGCCCCGCCTGTGCCGACGGCGGAAGCTGCGTGGGGAATAAGTGCGTTGCATGCGGCGGTAAGGGTGAAATTTGCTGTGGGGCCAGCTGCGACAATGCGCATCTGTTGTGCGATTCATCAAGCTCGCCAGCCAAATGCAAATCCTGCGGAGAGCCGGGAGAGCCTTGCTGTGGAGGGGACAAGTGCGACTCTGGCGTGATGTGTTCTGACCACACCTGCGCGCCCTGTGGCCATGCAGGGGAGCAGTGCTGCCCGGGCGTGCCGTATCTAACCTGTTCGGATAGCAACACCCGTTGCGACGGCGGAAGCTGCAAGGCTATCAAGCAATGCAATAGCGAAGTGCACGCCGGTAGCAACTCAGCAGAGTCGTTCGAGATTGAAATGGGAAAGACCGAGGGCTGGGCAACGCTGCAGCTCAACACGCACACGGTTCCCGACGACATCACTGTTTATTACGAAGGAAACCCGATCGTGCCCTGGGGGTGCTACGGGACCGTGGGGCAGCCCGCCGGCTGCGCTCAGCTAGGACTCTTGGAGGTCTGTTGTGACGGTGTCGAGCATTGTGCGATCCGTTTCCGCTATGGGCCGGGCTCGAGCACGACGCTGCAAGTAGAGGTCACCCCCAACTGCAGAGGTACCTCTCAGACGGCGTGGGACTTCTCAGTATCGTGTCCACAGTGAGAGCAGCTCTCTACCTCCTCTGGCTCGCCCTCGCAGTCGGCTGCAGCCGGCCGCGCCAGCTAACACCGCCAGCGGAGTGCAAGGATCAGCAGCTGTTGAGTTGCTTGCAACCTTTGGCTTTCGAGACGCTGAGTGCGTCCGCTCTTGCCCGCGTTCAACGCGAGGGAGAGGCCTGCTTTTCGAAAGACAAAGCTGTGCTGTGGCGCCAGTCGTCCTGCCTGCCGCTAGTGATGGGAGAGGACGCGCAGGGCCGAGGCAAGGTCTCGATGAAATACTATTGCAGTGACCTGTGTCCGGGACAAGGCATGGTCGTCGCCAAGTTCGACGATCTGCGGAACCTCGAGGCGTGCTGCGCCGCCGGCGGACAACCGCTCATGAATTTTGCATGGGGTGGCTTCCGGGCGTGCGCGGTGCCGCGAGGCCCGGAGCCGAGCAAGCTTTGCCAGGGTAAGGACTAACCCGTTATTCGCCGTATCCGTTCAGGCAACCGCGTCGTGACCGCGTGCGTCGCGCTGTCGCAAGCTCGCGCGCATGGACGAGCCAAAGCAAAAGCGGACACGCGTGGAGCGCGAGGAATGGGCGAAGCGAGTCGAGCGGTGGCGTGACAGCGGGCTGACGACCGCGGAGTTCGCGGCCGAGCTCGGGATCAATCCCAAGACGCTGACGTACTGGGCTTGGACGCTGAAGCGGGAGGCGAATGGAAAAAAGCGGGTCTGGTCCTCGAAAAAACGGCCGGTGGCTGCTCGTGGGGCATCGACGGCGACGGGCCCAGCGTTCGTGGAGCTCCCGCGCCGTAAGCCGTCCGCGAGCGACGTAAGTAGGGGTCTTGCTGCCGAAAACCGGCCGTGCTCGCCGGCGTGATTGCGAGCAGGCGCGGCGCGTGCGACGCCAAGGGCGTGTCCAGCGACCGTCCGCCGCCCACGTTCACAGAAGCCGAGTTGCCTGCGATCACGCCGCTCGAGTTCGTCGTCAGGCCTGGCGAGGGCGGCCTGAGCACGACCACGCTGGACGTGCGCGAGGGCGAGTTTGAGCAGGCCTACAGCTTGCAGACTCCGTACTCGTACTCGATGTTCCTTGCGCTATGTCGCCGCGAGGGTTTGAGGGCGTACAAGCGTCCGCGCCAGCGTGCGACGACCGTCTGTATGAAGACGACCCTGGCCGGGCACGATGCGCTCTGGCGGCGCTTCTGCGAGCTAAGTCGGCAGCTCGACGCGCAACTCGGGGAGGTCACGCACCGGTTCATGCACGAGCAGGTCGGGGTGGCGAAGCGCTGATCGGCTGCGGACTACGCGGCGGCGTCCATGTCAGCTGCCGCTGGCAGCGCGCCGTCGGGCTTGTAGTTCTCGGGCAAGAGCGCGTTCAGGTCCTTCTCGCCGTCGAGGAGCCGCTTCAGCGTGTCTCGAATGTAGCGACGCGGGTCGTGTCCCAGCTTCTTGCAAGTCGTGATGATCGTGAGCGCATCCGCGGCTCGTTGGGCGCTTATGTCATGGCCACAGAAGAGCCACGTCTTGCGCTTATGGCGAGCTCGCCATAAGCGCAAGAATTGGATCTTCGTCGGCTCCGAGGACGGCGCCACCGCCAACACCACCTTCGTCTCGCTCATCGCCAGCTGCGAGCTGCACGGGATCGAGCCCTGGCGCTACCTGCGCGACCTGTTCTACCTGCTCCCCGACTGGCCCAAGTCCCGCGTCCTCGAGCTCGCACCCGCCTACTTCGAGCAGACTCTCCAGCAAGAAGAAGCTAAGCGGCGGCTCGCCGAGAACCCGCTCCGCCGCGCTCTCCTGGCTTTCGCTCGCTGAGCTGCACATCGCTCAGGCGTTGTACGCCGCCGCGGCTCCGCGCGTCAGGACGCGGTTGCCCGAACGGATACGCATGGGCACGCCCCGGCTGGTGACCGCTCCGGCCGTGACCGACGCTCCGGTGACCCCGGTCCAGCTGTTCATCGGCAAAGACCCGGAGTGCGCCGCGAGCGACCCCGAGCTTGCCCCCTGGGTGACGAGCGACGGCAAGACGCTGTTGTTGAGCCACACGCGCATCGACGCGAGCTGCAAGTCGACGGGACAGGGCAAGGACATCTACGCGGCGCTGCTGCAGGCCGCCACGGGCCAGCCAACCGCGGCCGCGCTACCCATGAACGACGTCAACAGCCCGATGAACGACGTCGAGCCGAGCTTCTCGGGAGATATGTGCGACCTGTACTTTGCCTCCGATCGCGACGGCAAATACGCGCTGTACCCCTGAGCGCGGGGTCGGCGTGGCCATGCCGCGCGCTACCGTGCTAGCTTGGCGCCCGTGGTTGCCGGGAAATGGAGCTGGGGCGCGACGCTGTGGGCGGGCTTCGTGGCTCCTCGTCGTATGTTCGAAGCGGTGAAGGCGGGCCAGGTCACGCTACGGCCGTTCTGGTCGTACGTGGTGGCCAGCGCCGTAGCTGCGGCCGGGACCGGCCTGGAGCTGGGGCGGCTCCTCGGACAGCCCGCGCTCGGCGTGGCGCTCGGTTTGGGGACGGCAAGTCTCGTCTTGTCACCGCTGGGCTGGTGGATCGACGTGCGCCTCACCCATTGGGTGGCGCGCTTTCACGGCGGCAAAGGAGCGCTGGACGACACGCGCGCGGCCGTCGGTTTGAGCTCGATACCGACGGTGGCGGGGCTGTTGCCTTATGCGGCCTTACCGGCGACTATTTGGAGCTTCGTGGTGAGGGCGCGCGGACTCGCGACCCTGCATCAAATGAAGTGGTGGCGCGCTTTGTCGGCTGCGCTCTCGTCGTCGGTGTCGATGGTGGTCGTGCCGGTCTTACTGGCGATCGTGCTGCGGCTCTTCGTGCTGGAAGCCTTCAAGGTGCCGGCGGGCAGCATGTTCCCGAGTATCGAAATCGGCGATCACCTGTTCGTTGCCAAATCTCACTACGGGACGTTCAGCAAATCCGCGCCGGCGCGCGGCGACGTGGTGGTCTTCAAGTATCCGGACAAGACTCCGGGCGCTCCGGCGGTCGACTACATCAAGCGGGTTATCGGCGTCCCGGGAGATACGGTCAGCTTCGAGCATGGGCTGCCGATCATCAATGGTTGGCGGGTGCCGCATTGTTCGCTCGGCAACGTCACGGCCGCCATCGGAGGCTTCGAAGGCTTCGATGGCGCCGTCGCTGCCGAGTACGAGATTCTTGCGGAGTTTCTCGAGGGCCGAGCCTATTTGATAGCTCTGCAGCGCGGCCGTGACGATGGCGCGCAGGGTCCGTACGTCGTAGCTGCGAATGAATACTGGGTGGCGGGTGACAATCGTAGCAATAGCTCGGACTCGCGGGTGTGGAACGCCGGCCTGGGCGGGGGCGTACCGCTCGAAAACACGCGCGGCCACGCTCGTTGGCTGTGGTTTCCGGCTGAGCGTTTCGGCGTCGACCTCGCGGGGTCGCCGACGTTGCCCCCAAGTATTCGACAGCTCGAGCCCGAGCTGAAGCGATGCTTGGCCGCGGCGCCGGAGCCAGGCCTCACGGTGCCGCCCGCCGCGCAGGCCCGACTTTGACGGAATAGCGCTCACCCCGCAGGGTAGTGCTATCTGGATTTTTCCTTCGCCGAAGGAATGCACGCGAGCCGGGATCGATAGCGGGCGTAGGGTGCATCATGCCCAGAGATGCGGAAATTCGCTTGGCGTGTCGTGGTGCCGTTGGTGTCGGTGAGCGTGTGGGCCTGCGGGGGTAGCGAACACGGCGGCCCGGTGAACGGCGATGGCAACGGCGCGGCGACCAGCTTGGCAGGCTCCGGATCCTCGAGCGCGAGCGTTTCCGGCGGGGGCGCCGCTCCCGGCAGCGGCGGGGCGCCAAGCTCTGGCGGGGCGCCAAGCTCTGGCGGCGCGCCGAGTCCGGCCGGTCACGCCGGCACCGCGGGCGCGCTGGTGAGCGTAGGCGGCACGGCGCCGGTGTGCGTCGCGCCGGCACCTGCCGCCGACGGCACCGGGGCGCCGGAAACGAAGCCTACGGGCTATGGACGGGCCACTACCGGCGGAGGCTCGGCCAAGGCCAACAGTGTCGATTCGATGGCGGCCATGCAGGCGGCCATCGACGCCTATTCGGGCTCGGGTGGCTTGGTCCTCGAGTACACCGGCAAGTTCGATTTCAAGACGATCAAGGACCCTTGCGTGCAGCACACTTTGCCGGGGCAGACCGTCGAGATCAAAGAAAAGAACGACATCACCATCTTGGGTGGTAGCGGCTCCAGCGCCAATTTCGGCATTCACGTCGCGGCCAGCTCGAGCAACATCATCATCCGTGACATGACGATCGGGCTCACGCCCGGCGGCGACGCTTCCGACATCATTTCCGTGGAGGGTATGAGCAGCGGCGTGCCGCGGAACGTTTGGATCGACCACAACGAGCTGTTCACATCGATGGCCGACTGCCCCGGCGCGGGCGACACCGCGTTCGACGGCATGATCGACGTCAAGAAGGGCGCCGACGACGTCACGGTTTCGTACAACTACCTCCACGACCACCACAAAGTGAGCCTGAACGGCTTCACCGACACGGACGACGCGGTTCGGCACATCACGTTTCACCACAATTTGTTCGAGCGCATCGGTTCGCGCACGCCGCTGCAACGCCACGGCTTTGCTCACGTCGTGAACAACTACTTTCTCGACGTTTCGGCGTCGTGCATCAACGTGCGCATGGGCGGCTATGCGTTGGTGGAAGCGAATTTTTTCGAAAAGGTCACCAACCCGGTGACCGCTCGCGACAGCGACGCGGTCGGGTTTTGGGAGCTCAGGAACAACAATTTGGCCAGCGCCGCCGACGTCGCGCCCGGCAATTGCTCGGGCATCACCTGGACCAAGGGCGACACCGGCACCGTGAACGCTACGGCGTGGACCACCACCGCCGCGTACCCGGAGCCGCTCGGCTACGAGTACACGGCGCAGCCATTCCAATGCATTCACGACGGACTGCGCGCTGCGGCCGGAGCCGGCAAGGGGCTGGCCACGCTCAAGTGCAAGTAGGGGCAGCCGGCTCGCCCGAAAACCTCGGCCCTGCGCGGAGTTAGGCCAGCGTCGCTCGACGGAGTCGAAACCGTGACCTAACCTTCCCGGCGATGGGAAAGCTAGCTTATGCGCTTGGGCTTGGGTGCGCGCTCGTGGGTTGTGGCGGTGGCCCGCTGACGACGAAGGTCGTGGACGCACCGCAAGGCACGACGACGGCCTACGGGGCGCCGCGCAATCAAATGTATTCGTTCGAGGCCGAGCCGGAGCTCGATCAGCTGCGGCTCCACGTCTATCGCTCGGCGCGTTGCGACTTGATTCCGACCGACGTCGTGGCGCGCCGCACGGAAACTTGGAACGGCGACCATCTGGTAAGCTCCGTCGACCAGGGTCCGGTGCAGATCGCCAAACCCGCCACCAGCGAGGTGCCGTGCGATCAAGGCTACGCCCGCGACGTCGAGGTCACGTTGGTGATTGGCAACGCCATTCATACGCTCGGCACCACCGACGCTTACGGCTACGTGGGCGCGAACCTCAGCGCCGAGCTGCGCGAGAAGTTGTTCGGTGCCGGCGTGCCCGCCAACGCCATGGTGCGGGTGCGTGGTCCCAAGGGCCAACCCGCGCAAGAAGTCGGAATGCTGTCGTTGGCTTCGCTGCGCGACTTCGAAGCGGGAACCGGCAAGCTGATCGACGAGCTGAACGCGCTTTTGGCGAAGGGCGCCGATCTGAGCAGCCCCGATATTCAGAAGACCTACGAGCTTTACGAGAAGCTGCGCGCGCTCGCCTGGTTCGACCCGCGCTTCAAGGCCGCTTCGGCGCGCTTTTGGGAGCTGTTTTTCGCCCGCAAACAGCTGGAGTCGACGCAAAATCTGTCGCGTAACCTGAAGGCGCTGGATGCCGCCAAAGACTTGCTGAAGGGCGCGGGCGTCGGAGCGATTCCGTTGTTCATGCAAGTGGCCATCACCAGCCAAGCGTACGATCCACGCGCGCTGGATTGGGCTTCGGGGGAGCTGTTGGCCGCCATCCGCGCCAAGCCACAGCTGTGTAGCAGCTTCGATTGGACGCAGATGCAAACGTATGGCTTTCTGCCGGCGACGCAGGTTGCGGTGCAATACCTGCGCTTTGCCCAGGGCGACTCGTTCTATTCGCCCATCGCCGGTCGCTGCAGCTTCATCACTCGTGGCTGACGAAAGCGCAGCGGAGCTGGACGGGGTGCACGGCGCTGCGCCGCCCGCGTGATAGTTGCTGCGGTCGCGCGAGTGCCTCACCGCGCTGCAAATCGATCTTACGGATGTAAGCAAAAATCTTGAACGATTTCGCGTACGGTGTTCGGCAAATCGCGATACTCCAATTCGTAACCTTTCCAAGGTCGGCCTGGCGCGGATAGTTACGGATTGGAGTATCGGGGTGATGCGGCGCCAGCCCGCGAATTCATTGGACAAATTTGGTTACATTCGTAAGCTCGATTTGCGTCGCGCGACGGGCGTTGCGCGCGACGGGCGTTGCGCGCGACGGGCGATGCGCGCGAGGGGCGATGCGCGCGAGGGCGATGCGCGCGAGGGGCGATGCGCGCGAGGGCGATACGCACGACGGCGATACGCGCGACGGGCGATACGCGCGAGGGGCGATGCGCGCGACGGGCGGTGCGTGCGGGCGACGGCGCGATTGGTTTGGCGCTCGCTTTGATCAGCGACGCTTTTTCGAATTGGACGAGGGGCGCTTGGCTGCGGGTTGCGGGCGGGGAGCTCGCGGTGTGGGCGCGCGTTTGGGGGACGGGCTGGTGACGATTTTCTTCGCGAGCTTTTGCGCAGGTTTGGTGGTTTTGCTTGGCCGCTTGGGTGCAGGTTTGGGCTTCGGGGGCGGCAGCTCTCGCTCGGTGAGCCGAGCCAGCTCTGACAGCCACTCGCCATCTTCACTCTGGTCGCCACCGATCAGAAAGTACGGCTTGGCGCCGGGATAGGGCGGAGCTTCCTTCGGCTTGCCCAAGAAGGCTCGTCCGGCGTTGGTCGGCTTGATGAAAAGCTGATGGTCGCAGAACAGCGCAATCAGCTTGCCGCGACAGTAGATGGCATACTCGCCGAACATCTTGCGCGCCGAGACGTCGCGCGCCTCGGCCATTTGCTCGACGATGAAATCGACGTTGCGCTGAGCGGAAGCCACGAGCGTGGTTTTAGCGCAGAGCAGGACCACCGAGCACGCCCGTTTGCTCGAGCGCGTCGGGTTTGCGCCCGTTTCTTCGAGCGTGCCCGTCGCGTTCCCGGCCGGCATGAACGCGCTTGCTGCGAATCGCGGAATCTCGCGGCTTTCCGGCTTGCTCTCGCTCCGCCACGCATCTACCAAATGCCTTCGGGAGCATTCGAACATGTGGAAGCGTTTGGGTTTAGTGTCGCTGCTGGTGTTGGTTGCTTGCAAAGGCAAAGAAGAGGCTGGGGTGCCGCCGGCCGGCAGCGCGACCGCGGCGGATTCGGCGGCGGCTCAGGCCGCAGCATCGTTCGCCAAAGCGGCCGCCGCGCTAGCCAAGGCGCAAGCCGCCGCCTCTGCCGCCGCCGTTGCTGGGACCAGCGCGCAGCCTGCGGTTTCTGCAGTCCCGGCGCCTTCGGCTTCGGCCGCCGCCGCGGATTTTTCGGCCGCGCTGTCCAACGAGCTCGGGCGGCTCGGCTTCTCGACGGCGACAAGCTCGCTGGTGGCTCTCGGCAAAGATCGCGGCGTGTTGCTCAGCGGGCTCGGGCGTCTGGCAGGGCACCCGGCGGCGCTTTCCGCCATCTTCAACAACGACAAGGTCGTGAGCGCGTTCATGAAACGCCAAGACATGCAGGACGTCTGCCGCGACCCGGAGAAGATGAAGCCGATGCTGTTGTACGTGCTCAGCTCGCCCGCAGCGCGCAGCTGGGTGAACGATCCTGAGTCCATCAAAGCTTTCACCGGCAGCAAGCTTGGGACGCAACTTCAAGCTTGTCCGGCTTTCAAGACCCTCGCGCAGCAGCCGCGCAGCCTAGCGCTCTTGACCAGGGACAACGCCGCTGCGACCGGCGTGGTCATGAGCCCCAACTTTCGCGCCGAGCTGGACCGCCTGAAAATCCGACAGGTCGTGATGGTTGGCACCTTTTCGAAGCGCGCCAAGTAGCGCCGGCAACCGGGCGGCGCGACGGGGCCGAAGCACTCGGGCCGCCGGCCCCGCCCCCGGGAGCGAGATTCAGCCAGGAAACATCTTGAAGTAGGGCTCGGCCTCGCGCAGCACGCGCGCGAAGGACGGCCGGGCTTGCAGGCGCGTTAGATATGCCGTTGCGCGCGGATGCTGCTCGGTCAGCGGGTGCACCAAGTTGGCGTAGTAGAGGGCTGGAGCAGCCGCGCAGTCGGCGATGCTGAAGTCGTTGCCGCCGGCCCAAGCCCGCCCGGCTAGCGTTTGCTCCAGTAAGCCATAGGCTCGGTCCAGCTGCGCGTGAGCTTGCGCGACGCCGTAGGGATCGCGCGAGCCTTCGGGACGCAGCTTGTCGGCGACGTGCTTTTGCATGGCTTCGTGGATCTGTTGGTCGAAGAAGCGATCTTGCAGGCGCGCTTCCAGCGCCAGATCTGGGTCGCGCGGAACGAGCTCGGTCTTGCCGGGGCAACGAGTCGCCAGGTACTCGATGATGATGGTCGATTCGGGCACGACGCGGCCAGTCTTGGCGTCTTGCAGGACCGGGAATTTTCCGAGCGGGGCAAGCTTGAAGAAGGCGTCGCGCTCCTCCGGGTTACCCAAGTCGACCAAGCGCGGCTCGAACGGCGTTTCGTTCTCGTACAGGGCGATCAGCACCTTCCAGCAGTACGAGGCCAACGGGTGGTAGTAGAGCGACAGCGTCATGGCGGTTCCTTAGTTAGGCGACGGCTTAACTATTGGCGCCGCCGGGCCGCCCCGTCAAGGCGATACTTTAGGGGGAGCTTAAGTAACGGGCGCGT
>JBEQSW010000521.1:0-3693 GCA_040348565.1 Myxococcales bacterium
TTTTGGGCTTGGTCGAGCGGCTTTCTCGCGGCGTCACCGTCGAAAGGCTGGAGCTCTCGCGGTTGCCGTACGAAGACTGCGCCCGGCTGGCGGCGTTGTCGCTCGGCGATCGCGCGGAGTCGTCACCCGACGTGGTGCGACGCATCGCCGAAGAGTCGCAAGGGCTGCCGCTGTTCGTTTCGGAGCTTTCCGCCTGGCAGCGCACGGCTGCCGCCGACGAAACCAGCGGGCTCATCTCGCTCGACGCGGTGATTCAGGGCCGCGTCGACGAGCTGCCGGCGGAGGGGCGCGCGCTGCTGGAGGTGCTGTGCATCGCCGGTGGCCCGTTGCCGATCCGGATTGCCGAGGCGGTGGTGGGCTTGAACGAGGCCGAGGCGCTGCGGGCGCGGCTGCGGGTCGCCAAGCTGACGCGCACCGTCGAGAGCGGCGAACGTGAGCTGCTCGATATTTATCATGGGCGCATTCGTGACAGCCTGCTCGGCAGCATCCACGGCGAACGCCAGCGCGGGCTGCACGCGCGGCTGGCGACCGAGCTGGAGCGGCAGGGCGAGGTCGACGAAGGCGTGCTGGTCGAGCACTTTTTGGCGGCTGGTGACGAGGCCGGAGCGCGCCGTCACGTGCTGGGCGCGGCGGTGTCGGCCGGGCGCGCCTTGGCCTTCGTGCGCGCCGCCGGCTTGTATCGGCGCGCCATCGAGCTTCAGGTCGACGAGCCGCGCTGGGAGCTGGAGCGCAGCGTGGGCGATATGCTGCTGGCCGCTGGTCACGCCAGCGAAGCGGCTGCGGCGTTTGCCAGCGCCGTGCATCACGCCCCCCCGAGCGAGCGCACCGAGCTGCGACGGCTGGCCGCCGAGCACTTCTTGAAGAGCGGCGGTGAGGTGGAGGGGTTGCGGCTACTGCGCGAGGCGCTGGCCGACGTGAAGCTCGGTTACCCCGAGACCACGGCCTCCGCGATCGTCTCGCTGGTCAGTAACCGCGGGCGGCTTTTGCTGCGCGGCGTGAAGTTCGAGCTTCAAACCGACGTGCCGCCGAGCGAGCTCGAGCGTATCGACGTCGCGTTCGTGGCCGCGACCGGCTTGGCCATGTTCGACGTGGTGCGGGCCGCCGATTTCGGCGCGCGCCACTTGCTGCTAGCGCTCGACGGGGGTGAGCCGATCCGTATTTGTCGCGCGTTGTTGATCGAGGCGTCGGGGCGCGCGGCCGTCGAAGTGCGGGGTCGCGACAGCATCGAAGGTTTGGTGCGGACCGCCGAGAGCCTGGCCACGCGCAGCAACGATCCGCACGCTATTGCCCTGGCGCGCTTGGCGGCGGGCATGGTGCGCGTGTTCTCGGGAGAGTGGCGCGCGGCCCAGGCGACCCTGGACGCCGCCGAGCTCATCATCCGCGAGCGTTGTCGGGGCGTGCACTGGGAGCTGGCCAACGCCGTCGCCTGGTCGATGAATGCCCTGATCTTGTGCGGTGAGCTGAAGGAAGCGGCCCAGCGCGTGCCCGAGTTGCTGCGCGAGGCTCAAGAGCGCGCCGACCGCTTTGCTTTGATGCACATGGTGTATCCGGCCGCCATCACCGCCATCGTGGCCGACGATCCGGACACGGCTGACCGCATTGCCCGCGAATTTCCGCGCTTTGGTGGCGATTTTTCGGAGAAATTCACGGGCGGACACTGGGGAAGCTTGGTCTCGCGCGTGTCGGCCAATCGCTACCGGGGCCGCGGCAGCCTGGCTCACCAGGAAATGGAGGTGGATTTCGCTCGCATCAAGGCCGCGCACTTCTTGCGGGTGCACATGATGCGCGTCTGCACCACCTTCGAGCGGGCGTTGTGCGCCCTGTCGGCGGCCGAAGACGGCGGCGATCAGACCGCCATGTGGCGCTTGGCCGAACGCTGCGCGCGCGAGCTGCTTGCCGACCGCCCGGACTACGCGGCCCCGATGGGGCACCACGTGCTCGGCTGTTTGCTAGCCGGCAAGGGTCAGCCGGAGCAAGCCGCGGCGCAGCTGGAGCTCGCGATTTCGGGCCTTTCTCGCGTCGACATGGGCTATCTAGCCAGTTGTGCCAAGGCCAGGCGCGGCGCGCTTGTCGGTGGCGAGGCAGGACGAGAGCTGTTGAAAGCGAGCACCGAGCAGCTGGTCACCCAAGGGATCGTGAACGTCGAGCGTTGCCTGGACATGAGCGCTCCGGGGTTCAGGGGAGTCCTGCGGTGAGCGCGGTGCAGCAGCAGGCGCTCTCGGTCGTCGCGCCGGTCACGTTGGGCCGCGAGCAAGCGCTCGACGCCTGGTTGCGCGCGAACAAGCGAGCGCTGCAGATAGCGCTCTCGCACTCGAGCACCACCCACTTTGCGCGTTGGGTGCTGCTGCCGCCGACGCTCGACGAGGAGGGACGGACGATCGGTGAGCGCCACTTGCTGGCGTTCGAGACCAACTTCGACGGAGACCTGGACGCGCACGTAGCGGACCTGCGCGCCGCTCTGGGCTCGCTGCTGGACGGCTCGTTCGAGGGCGTGGAAGGCTATCCCGGTAGCGAAAATTTGGCCGGTTTGTCGAAGTTTTTTCGGCAGTCGTCCCTGCGCGCGGCGGCTTTCTTCATTGCCCACGGCGGGCTTTCGGTGCCGGTGGTGCACGGTGACGCGGCCCTGAAGAAGGTCGTCGAGCAGCGACTGAGCGAGCTGTCGTGTGGCTCGAAGGTGCAGGCCGAAGACGCGCTCGGCCTGGCGCTCGACCTGCAGCGCGCCGCGTTTGCGACCGCCACCAAACAAGGCCTCACCCTCGGTCCGGTCGATCGCGGTCTGAACGAAAATCCGACCGGGGTGATCGCGCGGGCGTTTGCTCGGCCCTTCAGCGTCATTCTAGCGTTCTTGCTCGCGCCCTTCTTCGAGTGGCGCGACGAGCGCAAGCGCGCCCAACAGCCTAGCTTCGAGACACCGGAGCTGCGCGCCCAGCGCGACAGCATCGGACTCGAGGAAGATCGCGTCGACCAGAACGGCTTGACCCATTTGGTCGCGCTCAAGCCCGGCCGGTATCGGCCGTTTGCCCTGAAAATGATGGTGTATCTGGTGACGGCCCTGGCCGACGCGGGAGCGCTCACCGGACGCCTGGGCGGCATCCAAACCATCCACTTTGCGCGCTGGGTGGCGCTGCCGGACCGGCGTTTGCTCTTCTTCAGCAACTACGACGGCAGTTGGGAAGCGTACTTGGGTGAGTTCGTCGACAAAGCGTCGCTCGGACTGACGATGATTTGGACCAATACGATTTGGTACCCGAAGACGCGCTTGTTGCTGTTCAAGGGCGCCAAAGACGAAGAGGCGTTCAAAGCCTGGACGCGTGCCAACCAAGTGCCGACGCAGGTTTGGTACAGCGCGTATCCGACCTTGTCGGTGGGGGACGTGCTGCGAAACGCAAAAATTCGCGAGCTTTTGGGCTGTAAGCTCGATCAGCCGACGGCCGAACGCCTCTTGGCGCTGATATGAGGAGGAGCCGTGGAACGAGCTGACGTTCAAGGTTTGATGCTGTTCGCGTACAAGCAGCATCCGCGCTCGCGCTTCTACCTGCTGAAGTTCTCGGGCGGGCAGCCGCGCGAGTGGCTGCGCCGGGCCCTGACCGACGTGACCTCGGGCGAAGACGACAGGGGTGGGCGATACCGCTTCAATATCGCGTTTTCGGCGCGCGGGCTTTTGGCGCTGGGGCTCGACGAGCAGGATTTGAG
>JBEQSW010000527.1:0-4695 GCA_040348565.1 Myxococcales bacterium
CTCGTTTTTGTCCTTTTTATCCTTGTTGTCCTGCTTGCCGCCGTCCGGCTCTTGTCCGCTGTCGGGTGGACCGGAATCGGGTTGGCCGGAGTCGGGTGCCGCGTCCGGAGGTGAGTCGGGGCCGGCATCCTTCTTTTTGTCCTCGATGCGGCCGAGCGCGATGCTGCGGTTGTAGGCGGCGTCGCGGCCGATGCCGTCGCCGCCGTCCACCGGCAGCCCCGGAATCAGCTCGAGCGAGGCGTCGTAACCCTTCACCGCGGACTCGTAGTCGCCGCGCAAGAACTCCAAGTTGCCGGCCAGATAGAAGGCCCGCGCCCGCAGGTCGATGGGCACGCTCTGATCGGCGGCGATGATGCGCACGATGCGTAGGGCGCACTCGACCTCGGAGCTACGCTTCTCTTTGGCCGCGTCGGCCTCGGGCGACTTGCCGTCTTTGCCGTTGCTGGGCGGCTCTTCTTCACCGAAGCGGAGCCCGTATTGCTCACCCAGCTTGAACAGACCAAGGCCTAGATCGAAGGTGGCGTTGGGGCGGCTGCGCACGCTCTCCGGTGCCCCGATGTTGCCCTGCTCGCACTTGCCGGTCGCAAGATAGCCTTCCAAAAGCGACACCGCCGCGCCCGCGTCCCCCCCGTCGTAGGCCGAAATGGCCTCTTCGACGGCGGGCGCGTTGCGCATCCACAGCTCGTTTCTTTGCTTGGCGCAGCCCACCGTCAGCCACGCATAGGCGAAGGCCAAAATCAGCGTAGCCGTCACCGCGCGCGAGGCGCGGCGCTTGGGGCGTCGCTTCTTGGGTGGTGGCACCCGGCTCGGCTTGCGCGCCTTGGCTTCGGGCACGAACGTTTCCAAGAGCACGAGCAGGAGCGCCAGCCCGAGCGGGTAGAAATAGACGTCGGCGTAGATGGTCTCTACGCGCTCCGACAGCTCCTCGGTCATCAGCTGCTTCAGCCGCCGTTCGATCTCGGCGATGCCAGTCTGACCCGCCTCGCTGCGGACGACCGCGCCGCCCGTGGTGCTGGCGATGCTGCCGAGCTGCGCTTCACCCTCGGCCGACAACGACGTCGTGAGCGGCTTGCCCTCTTCGTCGGTGCGCATGCCCTGCACTTCACCGGTCTCGGTGACCTGCGGAATGGGCTCGGGGGTACGGCCGCCGATCTGAACCACGAAGATGCTGATCTCTTCTTGCGCCACCGCCGTCGCCACGCTGACCGGATCACCCTCGAGATCTTCGCCGTCGGTGACTAGCAGCATCACGCGCTTGTGACTCTTCGACAGCGGGTCGCGCGCCAACAGCTCGTGACCGGCCTCCAACGCCCGCGCGATGGCGGTGCCGCCCACCGGCATGTCGTTGGGCGTCATTTGCTGGAAAAATTGCGAAATTGCCGGCCCGTCGCTGGTCAACGGAAACGAAATCGGTTGTCCCGCGAACGCCACCGCCCCGAAGCGCGCGCCCGGCAAGCTGGCGATCAGCCTGGCGACCTCGCTCTTCGCTCGCTGCGTGCGCGAGGGCGAGATGTCGCGCGCATACATGCTCTTCGAGTAGTCGAGCACGATCACCAAATCGAGGTTGGTGGCGGGGATGAGGCGCGTGCCGCGGCCGTACTGCGGCTGGGCGGCGGCCACGAAGGCCAACGCCACCGCTAGCACGCACAACACACCCTTCAAAGCGCGCCGGCCCCCGGCTTGCGCCGTGAGCAGCCCGCCCACCAGCACCTCGTCGCCGAATTTTTTCAGGTTGCGCGAGCGAAGCACCGAGCCGGTGACCAACAGCGCCGCCACCAGCAGCGCCACGACCGTGCCGAACAACCAGAGCGGAGCCGCGAACCTCACGGAAACCTCCTCAGCCAGACCGTGCGCAGCAGCGCATCGAGCGCCAAGAGCAGCACCGCGGGCAACAGCAAGTAGCGGAACAGCTCTTCGAAGGTGGCCACGCTGGACTCGAACTTGGTCTTCTCGAGCTTGTTCAGCACGTCGTGAAAGCCTGCTCGCAGCGCCGTGGCGTCGGTAGCCACGTACATGGAGCCGCCCGTCTGCTCGGCCAAATCCTTGAGAAGCTTGGGATTTACTGGAAAAGAGCGGGTCTGGTAATGCGGCTGACCGAACAAGTCGACGCCGTCGAACACCTCCGCCACGTCGCCCTGACCAATCTGCACCGTGTACAGCCGAGCGCCCACGGTGTTCACCAAGTGCGCCGCGTACTGGGGCGCGAGCTTGCCGCCGTTGTTGTCGCCGTCGGTCAAGAGCACGATGGCTTTGCTGCGCGCGGTGCTACGCCGCAGCCGCGCTGCCGCCACGCCGAGCGCGTCGCCGATGGCGGTGCCGTTGCCGTCGATCAAATCCAGGTCCATGCGCGCGACCAAGCCGTCGAGCAGGTGATAGTCGAGCGTCGGCGGCGACAGCACGTAAGCGTCCGAGCCGAACACCACGACGCCGATGCGGTCGGTCTTGCGCTGCGCGATGAAGTCACGGATCACCGCGCGCGCGGCGTCCAAGCGGGTGGCGCGCACGCCTTTCTGGCGCTTCGGCACGAAGTTTTCGAGGTCGGGCGGCAGATTGTCCATCGCCGCCCGCATCGATCCGGAAAGGTCGAGCACCAAGACGATGTCGATGCCTTCTTCGTCCTGAATGTCGGGGCGCAGGCTGTTGACGGGGCGGGCGAGAGCCAAGATGCCGAACAGCAGGGCTACCGCCCGCAAAACGCCTGGAAAATCGCGCAACCAGACGCGGGGCCCGGACGGCCCGACTCGCAGCGGCGCGAGCGTGCCCAAGAGCGCGCGCGGTAGCCGCCGGTCTTCGCCCAGGGTGCCGCGGTAAAAGAGCGCCGGCACGGTGACCAGCAACAACAGCCACCAGGGGTTCTGGAACTCGGCGTACGAGAGCTCGTTGCCACGCGCCAACGCCGGGTAGGCGATGCCGATCAGCAGGGCCAGCAGGGTGAAGCCGAGCAGCGAGAGCGCGCGCAGCCATTTGCGTAACTTGAGCGTTCGCTCGCGTTGAGCGCTGGCCGATTTTGCCGGGCGCTTGGCGGCGTCGGTCGGACCTGGGCCGGGTGCGGGCGGGGCGGCGGAGAGCTCCGTCGTTTCGTGCGGTGTCGGCTCAGCCATCCCGCTCCTCCTCGCGCCCGTCGACGTCGGCGTCGGCTTCCCCAGCCGGCTGCGGCTCGGGCAGCGCGGCGCCAGCGGGCATGGGCGGCGGCACGGTTCGGTCCACGATCTGTTCGGCGTCAGCCAGCGCCGTCGAGCACTCGACCTCGCTCGGCGTCAGGCGGGCGAACTTCACCAAATCGGCCTGGCGCAGGAAGCGCTCGATTTCGTCGAGCACCACGATGCGCGGCGTGGTGGCGCGCAATTCGCCCAGCATTTCGCGGGTCGTGCTCTCCAGGCCATCGAAGCCGTAGCGGTCGCCCAGGTAGCGCCGCACGATGTCCGACACGCGATCGAAGTGCTCGGCAAAGCGCCCTTCACGGGTCAAGCCGGCGTGACGCAAGTCGTGGAGCGATTCGCGCGCCACCTCCCACGGCGGGCGCGGCGGCGGGGGTGGCGGCACCGGGCGCGGACGCTTCAGCCAGCGACCGATCAACCACGCCAGCATGACGCCGACCACCAGCGCAATCGCGCCGATCTCGAGCGCCTGCTTGAGTAGGGTCCACTCTTCGCGTTGGCGGCGCGGGGGCGGATTGTCTTTGGGCTTGGGGTTCGGCGTGCTCGACGTCGGCTCTTCGATCACGACCGTGTGCGGCTGGGTGCACAGGGTGATGAGCTCGCCGCTGGCGCGCGCAATCGTGATCGGCATCGGCGGCAACGTGAGCGTATTGCGCCCCGGTTTCTTGGGCAGCGCCACGAACGACAACGTCACCGTGCTCTTGCTGGCGGTGCCGTCGTTGCGCTGCACTTTCGGGCCGGCCCCGCCTTCGGGGTTGGGCACGATGAACCCAGCGGCCTTCAGCGTCTTGGCCTCGGGGGCGTCGGCTTGAAAACGGAAGCCCGTCGGCAGCACGGTTTCGGCGGGACCGTGCGCCACCGTGACCACGAGCGGCAGAGCGTGCCCGCTCAAGCCACGCGCGGGAAAGCTCTCCGTGAACGCCGGTCGCGTCTTGCCGGCGGGCAGCTTTTCGACGCAGCTCGGCCCCTCGCTGGGCGGCGTGACCGAGCCGAGCGGGGGCGCGACAGAGCCTGACGCGGCCGCGGCGGCCCCAGGCGACGCCGACGCGCTCGGAGACGCCGTCTGCGCCTGCGCCGAAGCCGCGAACAAAAGTAGAGCCAGGCTGCGCTTCACCTGCGGATCCTGCGAGCGCGACGCGCGAACAAATCGCGGAGCGGCGTGATGTAGGGTCGATCGGTGCGCACGACGCAGTGATCCAAGCCCAGCTTGTTGAACAGCTGGACCGTCTCGCTCTGCTGCCGACGCATCTGTTTGGCGTAGTGAGCGCGCACCTGGGCGCTGCTGGTGTCGACGATCACGCTCTCGCCCGTCTCGAGATCTTCGAAGCTTGCCAGACCGACGTCGGGCAGCTCGATGTCGCGAGGGTCCGTCAGCATGATCGGGATGATGTCGTGGCGCGCCGCCGCCAACGACAGCGCGCGGCCGTAGTCCGGCGCGTAAAAGTCGCTGATCAGGAAGGCCACGCTGCGTCGCCGCGTGACGTGCATCACGGTCTCCAGGGCCACAATCAGATCCGTACCGGCGCGCTCGGGGCTC
>JBEQSW010000548.1:0-10583 GCA_040348565.1 Myxococcales bacterium
GGAGCTTCTGCGACTGGCGGCGCGGCTGGAGTCGGCGGGGGCGCGCCGTGAGCCGCCGTGCCATCGCCCTATTGGGCGCCAGCTGCGCGCTGCTGATGGCAACGCCCGCCGCCGCTCAGACGGAGACGCGCGCAGCGGTCGCCGACGCGCTGTACCGCCAGGCCCGAGACTTGATGGCCGCGGGCAAGTACGACGAGGCCTGTCCGAAGTTTGCCCAAAGCCAGCAGCTCGATCCCGCGACCGGCACGCTGCTCAACCTCGCCGCCTGTCACGAGAAGCAAGGCAAGCTGACGACAGCCTGGCTCGAATATTCGGACGCGATAGTCGCGGCGCGGCGCGACGCGCGCGACGATCGGGTGCAGTACGCGAGTGAGCGCGCCCACGAGCTCGAGCCCAAGCTGTCACGCTTGACCCTCTTGCTGGCTCCCGAGGCGGATGCGCCCGGGCTCACGATCGAGCTGGACGGCGCCAGCGTCGGCAGCGCCGTCCTCGGCGCGCCGACCCCCGTCGATCCGGGCCAGCACACGGTGCGGGTCACGGCGCCGGGCAAGAAGCCGCGGCTCCTCAGCGTGGAAATGGGCGGCGCCGCCGATCAGCAGACGCTCACCATTCCCAAGCTCGAGGATGGCCCACCAGATGCCTCGCCCCCGACGCCCGCCGCAGCTCCGGCCGCCGCGGAAAAGCCGATAATCAGCTCGTCCAACCAGCTTCCAAAGCGAGACGAGCCGGCCAGCGACAGACCGGTCCCGACTTCGGTGTACGTTGCCGGAGGCGTCACGCTGGCGCTCGCCGCGAGCGCGGGCGCGACCGGGCTTGCCTACTTGAACAAGCGCGCTGACTTCAATCAGCTCGCCGAGCGCGGGGCTTCGCCGGATCTCGAAACCCGGCGCAATCAGACGCTGACCTACGGGCGAATCAACTTGGGCCTGTGGATTGGCACCGCCCTGAGCGCGGGCGTCACGACTTATCTGTATGTCACTCGGCCCGAGCAGCAAAGCGCGGTTCGCGTGACGCCCTGGCTAGGGCCTGAGCTCGCGGGCCTCGGCGTGACGGGGGGCTTCTGAAGATGCGAGCGCGAAGCGTGGCGCTGCTAGCAGCGGCAGGATGGGTCGCATTCTCGGGTTGCCTCGTGCTCACGCCGCTCGACGAGCTGCCGGACGCGAAGGCCGGCTCGAACCAGGGTGGCTCGAGCCATGGCGGGCAGGTTTCGAGCGGCGACACACATACGGGCGGCGCGCCTGCCGCGGGTGAAGGTGGCGAAACGCCCAACGGCGGCGCGCCCAACCCCGACGAATGCACCAGCAACGCCGAGTGCGTGCGGCGCGCCGCCGACGAGCCCGCGCGCTGCCGACCTTCGGATCACACCTGCGTGGCGCTGAAGAACGACGCCTGTCCGTTGGCTTTCGGCGACGCCGCCGACGACAACGCCATCTATTTCGGGGCATTTGCCACGCTCAATCGCGTGACGCCCGAAGACAACTCGATCGTCTGGGCTCATCAGCTCGCGCTCGGGGAGCTGAGCGGCGACAACATCGGCGGGCTTCCCGACGGCCCCAAAGGTGCTCGGCGGCCGCTGGTCATGGTCGTGTGTGACAACGCCGACGACACGGTGGTAGCCGGCGTGCAGCACCTGGCCGTGGACGTCGAAGTGCCGGCCATGGTCGCCACCCTCAAGCCGGGCGACTTGCGTCGCGCCTACGAGGCCTATCCGGACCTCTTCTACTTCAGCCCCGTGCCGGTCACCGCTCCCGTGGTCGAGAAAGAAGACGGCGGCCACATTTGGAACTTGCTCGGGCAGCCCAGCGATTTTGCGCCGACTTACGCGGAGCTGCTGAAATTGTCCGAGGCGCACCTACGCGCTCTTCGCAACATCGACCCTGGTACGCCGATCAAGGTCGCGCTGGTCACCACCAACGACGCTTTCGATGCGGAGCTGGCCGACGCGCTCGGCCCGGTGTTGAGGTTCAACGGTGAGTCGGTAACCGACAACGCCAACGACGGTAGCTTCATGGGCTACACCATCGGCGAAGACCCGGATTTCACGGCCCTGGCCGCCGAGATCAGCGCATTCGAGCCGGATATCATCGTGTCGGCCGCCAGCGAGGCGTTCTTGATGACGGGCGGGCTGCAGCAGACGCTGGAGGAAGACTGGGAGCTCAATACCGTCGCTGATGGCAAACCGCGCCCCTTCTACATCCTGTCGCCTTACAACGCCGGCAATCTGAGCGGGCTCACCGATCGCATCAGCCAGAACCTCGAGCGCGCGCCGACCGTCGCCGACCAGGAGCGCTACGTGGGCGTGTCGGTGGCGGCCGCTGCGGACAAGACGCTGCAAAACGCCTACGCGGTTCGGCTCGGACGAAAGTTCAAGAGCGCCATCAAAGACACCGCCCAGTATTACGACGCCATCTACTACTTGGCGTACGCCATGTACGGCGCCAATCAACCTTCCGGCCTCACCGGCGCTGGTATCGCCGAAGGTATGCTGCGTCTACTCAAGGGCCCCAGCTTGGACATCGGTCCGGGCTCGATCACCGACACCTTCAAGGCGCTCGCGCCGAAGGGAGCGACGCTACACGTTGGAAGCACGCTCGGACCGCCCGACTTCGACCCGGCAACGGGAGTGCGACCGGTGGACGGCAGCGTCTTTTGCTTCACGCGCCAGAACAACACGGCAAGCTCTTTGATCGACGTGCTGCGCTACGATCGTGACGCGCACGCCCTCACCGGCAAGAATTTCCCGTGTATCTCCGGGTTCTATCAACCTTGAAGTGCCCACGCTGGCTGGCGGCGGGTCTGTGGGCGGGCGCGCTCGGCTGCACCGACGCCGGCCCGACCGAGCCAGCTTCGACCCTCGGCGAACCCATCGTGAGGGGCGAACGTTCGGGTGCGGAACAAGACGGCGTCGTCTTGCTGCGCGCTGAGCTCGAGGACAAAAGCGAGCTCCTGTGCAGCGCCAGTCTGGTCGGGCCGAACCTGATCCTCACGGCGCGGCACTGCGTTGCGTACCTCAGCGACGGGCAGTTCTCGTGCACGGTGCGCGGGGAGCCTGTCGACAACCCGACCGGCGGCGGCCGGCTCGGGCTGCATCTGCCGGCCGAGAGCTTGGAAATCTACGGCCGCGAGACGCCCAGAAAGACGATCTTGGCGCACGGCCAGCAGATTATTTCCACGCTGTCGCCGACCATTTGTAACAACGATCTAGCGTTCGTCGTGCTCGACACGTCGCTCGAGCTACCGCTCGTGCCCATGCGCCTCGGTCGCCCGGCGCAGGCGCACGAGGCCGCGGTGTTGGTGGGCTATGGGCTCGACGGCGAGCAAGAGCTGCTCGACTACCGAACGCAGCTGCGCGCCCAGAAACGCGACCTCGAGATCGAAGCGGTTGGCCCCGACTCGGTCGCCGACGGGGTGACGACGGTTCCGCCGCGCGCCGTAATTTTGGATGGTCCTTCCGGCTGCGTGGGCGACAGCGGCGGGCCGCTCTTGGCCCAAGAAACTGGCGCCATCTTGGGCGTGTACTCGTTGCAACAGGGCGACTCGTGCACGGCGCCCGACGTGCGTCACCGCATGACCCACGTGCCGCCGTTCCAAGCCTTGATCGACGAAGCCTTCACGGCCGCCGGCTGCGAGCCGCTACCGGAAGACGAAGTCGGCAGCGGCAGCGCCGGCGCGCCACCCAGCGCTGGCGGCGCCACCGAAACGGGCGGAGCCGCGGAAGCCAATGAAGCTGGTGACGCAGCTGGCGGTGCGAGCACATCCGCCGGCACCGACACCGGCAGCTCCGCTGCGGCTCCATCGCACCGCTCGAGCTGCGCCTTTGCGCCCACCAACTACGACGACGCTACCGGCCCCACCGCGTTGCTCGCGTTGGCGGGGCTCGTCGTCGAGCGCCGGCGCAGGGCGGCGGCGCGGCGCTAGCGCCGTCCGTCGAGCGGATCCGTAGCGACAGGCTTGGGCGGCGCCGGCGCAGCCGCGGGCGGCGGTGCGGGGGCGACCGGGGCCGAAATAGGCGGTTTCGGTTTGCCTTTGACGGGCTTGGGGCGCGGCGCCTCGGCTGGGGTTGCGGACGGGCCGGGGCTAGGCGCGACCGGCACAGCGTCCACTGGCGCCACGACCGCGGGCGCCGGAGGGACGGGCACCGCGCTTGGTTCTGCAGCGGGAGCGGCGCTGGGAGCTTGCGGCGTCACCGCTGCGGCGCCGCTCGTCAGCTGGTTCAGGCCGGGCTCGGCGGGGCGCTCCATCGTGATGGTGGGACGCCCGTGCCAAAGCAGCAACGCACCGCCGACCGCCGCCAACAGCCCCGCGGTGGCTACTACGACGCGGCGGCGCGAGCGACCGACCATGGACGGCGATGCTTCCCAGTCGGTATGGGTGTTCTTTTCGCTGCGCGCGGCGGGCGCGGGCGTGATGACTTTGACGCGTTGCTCTTCGGTGGGCTGATCGCTGAGCGGCGTGCCGGGGCTCTGTAGCGTGCGCTCCGACGACGGTGACTTGTCGGCGGGCGCGGGGCGCAGTGACGTCGAGCGCAAGATGCCGGAGATACGCGACACCGACGGCTGCGAGCGCGGCGCGAACGGCGCCAAGGCATCGGCCAGCTCGGCGACGGTTTGGTAGCGATTGTCCGGATTCTTTTCGAGGCACTTGGCGATGACCGCCTCGAGCTCGACCGGCACGTCGGGCCGCTTGTCGCGCACGCTGGGCAACGGGTCGGACACGACGGCAGCCAACAGCGCGAGCGGAGACTCGGCGTTGAACGGCGGGTCCCGCGCCAAGAGCTCGTACAAAATCGAGCCCAGCGACCAAATGTCGGTGCGCGTGTCGACGGACTTTGGCCGGCGAATTTGCTCCGGGGACATGTACGCGGGCGAGCCCAGCAGCGAGTGCGTCGCCGTCAGGCTGGGCGCCGGCTCGAGCGCGTTCTCTTCGACGTTGATGGCTTTGGAGATGCCGAAATCGAGCACTTTGACCAGCGGACTACCGTCAGGTCGATGCGTCAGAAAAAGATTCGCCGGCTTCAGATCGCGGTGGATGAGGTTGAGCGAGTGAGCCTCGGCCACCGCTTCGGATGCCTGCAGCACGTAGTCGATCGCGACCGCGACCTCGAGCTGACCGGGCTGATCGAGCTCTTCGGCCAAGTCACGGCCGGACAAAAACTCCATCACCATGTACGGGGAGCCGTTGGTCAGCTCGCCGACGTCGAGCACGCGCGCCACGTGCTCGCTGTGAATCTTCACCGCCGCGCGAGCCTCGCGCAGGAAGCGCGTGACCGAGTCTTCGTTCTCGCACAGCTCGGGCACGAGCAGCTTCACCGCCACGCGCTGGCCCAGCTGCTCGTGCAGCGCCGCCACCACGTAGCCCATGCCACCCGCGCCGAGCACCTGCTCGACGCGGTACTTCCCCGCAAGTAGCTCACCTTGCCGGATCATGGGGTTAGAAGAGATACCACGGGACGAGGCCCCCCGCGCGGGAGGGCCTTCGGGCCGTAAAAACCAGCTATTCGCAGACCGGGGTCCCTGCCGCAGTCAGGTCCGGACACACGGCGGCCGCCGAGCAGCCACACTTTCCGTCCACGCACGCGTCTTGGCCGAATTGGGCGCCCGCGCAGTCGTCGGCGGTGGCGCATTCTTGACACGAGCCGTTCGTCCCGCAGATGCCGCTCGTGCATTCGGTGTTCAGCTCGCACTCGCACAAGTGCGTGACGGTGTTGCAGGTGTCGCCGTTGCCGCCGCCGTCACAACCGATGACCTCGCAACCGTAGTGGCACTCGTTTTTGACGCACGCGCTCGGCGTGATGCAAACGTTCGCCGTCGCGTCGACGACGCCGTGCTCGGGCAGCGTCTGCTCGACGTCGCCGGGCAGGCAGAAATCGGGGGAGAGGTAGGCACAGTAGCCGACCCCTTGCCAGGTCACGCAGCGCTGCGCGTCAGGGTCGCAGTCCGCGGAAGAGTCGCAGATGGTGAGCCATCCGCTCGCGGAAGGCGCGCAGTCGATGCCGGTCGAGCACGTGGCGACGCTGGGGTCGACGCAGCGTTTCGAAATCGGATCGCAAATCCGCTGGGGGTCTGCGTCTTGAATGATGCAGTCGTCGTCGATCTCGCACTCGTTGGCGCAGGACTTCGCCACTTCGGCGGGCACGCCGCCTTCACCGCCGGCGCCGCCCGTTTCGACGCCACCGGCGCCGCTCGCACCGCCGACGGGCAGCTCCGGCGTCCCGGCCGCGCCACCATTGCCCGCGTCGGCGCCCGCGGCGCCCGCGGTAACGCCCGTACCGCCGCTGCCCGCGGTCGCGGTTCCGCCGTTGCCACCCTTGCCCGCGGTACCAAGCCCGCCCTTGCCCGCGTTGTTCGCGCTGCCACCAGAGGATTTGCCGGCGCTCGGCGCTTCGCCGCCTTCACCACCTTCGGAGCTGGTGTCCTTCTTGTCCCCGTCGTCGCTGCAACCCACTGCGACGAGCCAACAAGCACCCACAATACCGACGACTCCGAGACGACGTGAAAAAGCCATGCGCCAGATCTCCTCTGGCGCCTCCATAACATGGACTCAGCCGTGGGCGGCGCAGTAATGGTCGCGCAGCGCTGCGCCGGGAGTCAGCAAGGTGCCCAGCACGCCGTGGAGCAGATTGACGTTTCGGTCCGTGATCGCCTGCAGTACCCGCGCCGGATCTACCGGCAGCCCGGCTAGCTCGGCCAGAGCCTGCTGCACGCTGAGCGGCGCGTAGGCCGTGGCGACGATGATCAGGTTCGCTTCGATGGCGGCCGTTTGTTCGATTTGAGCCTGCACGACCGCGTGCGTCGCGGGCGTGGCGGCGCTCACCAGAGCTTCGGCATTCCGCCAGGCCTGTTCGCGCCAGCCGACCAGAATTTGTAGCAGCGCCGCCTCGTCGAGCTGCGTGCCGTCGATTTGGGTGTCGTCGACCAACGGGTCGTAGCGGGTTGCAGCCTCGTCGAAAAGCGGCTCGATCACCTGATTCAGGAAGACGTTTACCTGGTCGTGATCGGGCTTGCGCGACGAGCCGTCAGGCTTCACGAGCCCGATGGCGGCCAGCACCACCGGCAAGTCGCGGTTCACGTGCGCCGACATGCCGAGCAAAATGTTGCCGGTTCCGTTCACCTTCTTCTGGTCCGCGGACGCAAACGCCAGTTGCCAGGCGCGCGGCACGTTGCCGAGCGCGCCGGCGCGGTAGCTATCCCAAGCGTCGAAGTACAGCCGCGCAAAGTTCGCATCTTGATGGTTGATGAAATTCGGATCGCTGAAGAAGCCGGGCTGAACCACGGCTAGCTCGTATTGCTCGGTCGTGCGCAAGTACGTGAGCGCAAACAGCAAGTTGTGATCGCACGTCGCCTCGAGCCCATCGAAGCGAGTCGTCATCTCGCGAATGACCGCGTCGACGCAGCGCAGTTGCCCGGATTGGCAAAGGTTCGCGCTGGAAGGCTCGTAGTTCGTCGTGAGCCCCGGCAGGAGCGTCGACCACGGCACGAACGGCGGATCATCGGCTTCGGCCGAGCCGACCCAGCCCAACCATGCCAGCGCCAAGGCGCCACTCAGACAGCGTTGTGCAATACGTCGCATGTCGTCCCTCCTGGGGGCCCGAGCTCGCCACGAGCCGGCGCCAGTACCAACGAAGCTACGCCCGCTCGCGTCCCCCCGACACCGTCGATCGGATTGCCCTCGGGTATGACTCTCGATCTCCTGACCTAGAAAGAAACTCGGAGTCGATGCACGCGTTCGAAAAGTGAGTTCGGTTCCGAACTCATTTTTGACTTTGGAATACCCCTTCGGCGCCGGTTCATCCCATCAGGCCGAGCTGCGGGGTTAGCCAGCGGACGTTATTCGCCCTTGGGGCCTTCGTCGTACGAGCGCGGGCGGTATTTCTTTTGTACGCCGCCGTTTTTCTCGCCGTTTTCGAGGGTGTCGCTGACCAGGTAGGCCAGCCACGAGCCAGGGTGCTCGTCGGCTAGGTCGCTGAGCTCTTGGCGGTGGGGCAGGACGAGCTTTTCTTCCCACATGCACTGAAGGCCGAGTGAGATCAGGTTCGGATCGTTCGGGCCCTTGGCGAAGCCCTTGAGGTAGTGCGGCATCGCCAGCTCCGCGCGGGCGTGGCGTTTTTCCGCCGAGGGCGCGGCGCCCGATGGCTCGGCCGCGTTCGCCAGCCGACACAAGGTGTCGCCGTAGTACACGTGCGCCATTGCCCAGTCCGGGGCGAGCTTGCGCGCGATGTCGTTGTAGCGCAGCCGCTCTTGCAGCTGGCCGCGCGCGCCGAGCATGACTGAATAGTTGAGCTGCGCTTTGGCGCTGAGCGGCACCGCGCGTCGCGTGGCGTCCCAGAAGCTCAAGTCGTCCATGTAGTCGAGCGCATGCGAGCGCGCCTGAAAGGCTTGCACGCCGAAGAACGCTCCCAGCACCAGCGCCCCCAAGCGCTCGCGGCGCCCGCCGAGCAACTTGGCGGCGACGAGCGAGAGCACGAGCGAGGTGCCCACCACCGGCAAGTACCAAAAGCGCTCGGCCCGCACCGTCGGCAACAGCACCGCGATGTTGGAGTGCGGAAAGTAGGCGAGCGGAAACCAGAGCAGGCCGGTGGCCAGCAAGGCGGCCGGCGCCAAGCGCTGCTGGCGCTCGCTCGCGTCGGCCCCACGCCATTTCAGGCTCTGCCACAGGTTGTGCAGCAGCACGCCCAAGCCAGCCAACAGGGGCCCGATCGCCAGCAGCGCGCCCATGACGCTACCGAAAAAGACACGGTGCTCCGGCACCGGCTCGGCCCGATACGAATAGTCGCCGCTGAGCGTCCACGGAAACAGCACTTGGCCCACGCCAGCCGCGTAGACCCGCAACGCCGCGGCAATGCGCAGCGGCCGCGGGGCGTCGACCAACGGATTGTTGATGGGGTCGTGGGGCAAGCTGGGCTGCTGAAACCAAGCCAGGAAGCGCAACAGCTGCAGCTTGTGCCAGGGCGTGCCGGGCGGCGGTGGCTCGAAGGGCGGCCTGGGCTGCGCGGACCACTTTTGCAAGTGGAGCCAGGCGGTGCGCAGCCAGCTGGACCCGCGCGGCACGTCCCAGAAGCCGGCCGGATGGGTCACGAAGGTCAGGCGCCGGAACTCGGTGTAGAAGACCAGCGCCGCCACGAGCGCCAGGAACGCCGCGGCGCTGCGCAGCACCCGCAAGGGCCGGCGCGGGTGCAGCAGAGGCGCGGTGGTGAAGGCGGCCAGCGCGATCAGCGGCACCGCCACGATCGCGCTTTCTTTGCTGAAAAGGCCGAAGCTGGCGCCGGCCAAGACGGCCAACGGCATGCCCCACAGCGGCAAACGTAGGGCATGAAGGGCCAGCAGCACCCCCAGGCCGCCGAGCACGTCCGCGATGCCGACCACCCCGGAAACCGCTTCGGTCAAGAGCGCGGCCGTGAGGAAGACCGCACCGGCCAGCCAGGCGAGCTTGCGCCGCCCCGACACCGCCAGCACGAAGCCGGCCAGGAGCGCACCGTTGACGGCATGCCCGATGACGTTGACCCAATGATGAATGAACGGCTGATGGCTGATGTGCCACAGCACCCGCCAGATCAAATTCGGGATGGGTCGATACGAGCCAATGCTGCGCTCGGGCGGCAGCCCCCAAAAGTCGCGCTCGAAGGCGCTGAGGAACGGTAACGTTTTGTCGTTGACGTAGGGGTTGGCGAGGAGCGCCTCCTGCTCGTCGAAGATGTAGTTCGAGAGCGGCGACCGGACGTAGAGGACGATGCTGACGAGCAGCGCCGGCGCGAAAGCAATCGCGAAGCGCGGGTCCTGTTCCTCGAAATAGCGGCGCCCCGCCGCATACAGCCCGCGCACTGCCGTCACGATCCGGTTCACAAACGCCAACGCCGAGCCGATCTAGCGCTATAAGCTGCGGGTAACAATGCCCGAGGCGGTAACCTTCGACGGCTGCGAGATCGTCCGCAAGCTTTCCTCCGGGCCGGTTTGTGACTTGTACCGCGCGGTCCAGGAGCCGCTCGGCCGCACGGTCCTGATCAAGGCGCTGGGCCAAAATATTCTGCCAAGCTCGCCCTTCGCCTCCACGCTGGAGCGCGAGGCTCGGCTGCTCAGCGAGCTCGATCACCCCGGCATCGTGAAGGTGCACGACTTCGTGAAGCGGGGCGACCGCATGTGGCTGGTGCTGGAGCACGTCGACGGGGTCACGCTCGACGAGCTGCTCACCCGGGCCAAACGTCTGAGCGACGCGGCCGCGGTGGCCATTGGTCTCCGGCTAGCCGAAGCGCTCGGCCACGCGCACGAGCACAGCGTGGTGCACCGCGACCTCTCGCCGAAGAACGTGTTCTTGTCCAAGCGGGGCGAGGTCAAGCTGTTGAACTTCGCGCTGGCCGTGGACGAGCGCATGCCCACCGCTCCCGAGCTGCTGGACGGCGGCACCGGTTACCTCGGGCCCGTGTACATGTCGCCCGAGCAGATCTTGGGTGAGCCCGCCGATCCGCGCTCCGACTTGTTCTCGCTCGGGGTGATACTGTACGAGCTGCTGAGCGGCACGCGTCCGTTCGAAGGTCCGAACGAACGCTCGACGTCGTTGCGCATTCGCCAGAACCCGCCGCCGCCGCCCAC
>JBEQSW010000564.1:0-11451 GCA_040348565.1 Myxococcales bacterium
GTGTCTTCCAGCACACCTCGCCTTCGCAGGTCTTCAATCGGCTGAAATGCCAACTTGTGGTCCACTAGATCGAGCAAATCCATGTCGATCTCGCGACCGAAGACGGCCGCTTCTTCGACTAGACGCCTGGCATCATGCGAGAGGTTAGCAAGGGATCTTTCGAGGAGATCTCGAAGAGAGTCAGGAAACGGCAGGTCACGCTGCAGCCGCTCCAGGACTTGAGCGCGCTCCGCCACGATCCAACGCCCTTGACGATCGCGGGTGAGCAGCCCTTCGCTGGCCGCGGCTCGTAAATACTCCGCTACGAAGAAGGGGTTGCCCGAGGTTTGGTCCGCGAGGTACCGGACGAACGGTGCGGGCGGAAAATTGAGCGCCAACATGTCTGCGACGATCGACCCAACAGCGCTTTCGTCGAGACGCGAGAGGGTGCGATTGAGCACCCCTGGAGCAGACGTCAACCGCTCGAGCACCTCGCGTTGCTCTTCGGTTCGATAGGTCGCGAGGATAATCAAGCGGCGCTCTCGAACAAAAGAAGTGCGAGCGATAGCCCCCAGCACATCGAGTGTGAGCTCATCCGCCCATTGAAGATCATCCAAGACCATCAACGTGGGGTTCGCGCTAGTAAACGCCGCCAAAGCATTGAGAATGGACGACACGGCTTGCAGCCGAGCTTCGGGTGGCGAGAGCGCGGTGAATGGCGGCGTGGCGGCGGTGGTGAATGATGGCTCGTACCGGGTCAGCACGGCGACATCGGCAGCGCGTAGTGGCCCCCCCTGCGTCACCGCATACGACCTATGCTCGGCGGACAATAGTTGCAGGAATGGTCGAAACGGATGCAAGGGCGAATCCGCCAATCCCATGCCGAATCCACGCGCTTCGACGGCGAGGCACTCACCCGTAACCAAACGAAAACCCCGCCGAGCGGCGACCGTGCCCACCTCAATTGCCAATCTGGTCTTGCCGACTCCGCTCTCTGCGCCCAAAAGCACGATACTTCCGCTGCCGAGTTTTGCTCGATTCAGCAAGTCATCGAATTCCGCGAGGATAGGCTCGCGCCCAGCAATCTCGGGACGGTAGAGATAGGGTCGCGCGTGCAACCGCGACGAGGTATCCCCCTCGCCAACGATGCCTTCGATCGCTGCCGCTACGTCGTCGGCATAGCCGACTCGCTCGCGTGGCTCCTTCGCCAGCAAACCCATAATCAGCTCATCGAGTGCTTGGGGCACGTCGGCCACGAACTGAGACGGCAGCGCCGGGGTGCCATTCAGGTGCTGCTCGACTAGCTGCCAGCCCTCGCCCGCGAATGCGGGCCTGCCTGTCACCATTTCGTACAGAATACAACCGAGTGAGTACAGGTCCGCGCGGGCATCTAGCAGGCCGCCTGCGAGCTGCTCAGGCGCCATATACCCAAACGTTCCTTCGATGAGGCCCGACACCCCCTCGACTCGCTCGCGACTCCTCGCGCCAAACAGCGCGACGAAACCAAAATCCACCAACACCGGCTGATCGGAAGCCGACAGAATGATGTTCTCCGGCTTCAGGTCACAGTGAACCAAGCCCTCGCCGTGCAGGCACGCCAACGCGTCGCAAAGACGTCTGACTATGGCTAGCGCTCTGGGCAGATCGCCGCCCGCCGCCGGGGGGAACCCGTTCCGCCCCGTGGCCCAAAGGGCATCTAGGTGACCCAGGAGCGTGGGGCCATCCAGGAACGGCATGGTGTACCAAGGCACGCCCTCTGCGAAGCCATCATCCAGCACGGGAACGATGCCCGGATGATTCAGACGGCGAAGCGCATGCACCTCGCGCCTGATACTTCCGACACTCTTCGGATCAGAAACCCGCAGCGTCTTCAGCGCAACCAATCCCTCTGTCACCGTGTGGCGAGCTCGATACACGGTGCCAACCGCACCGCGTCCCACAACGCCGAGCGGTTGATAGGGGCCGATGGCTTCCGCCACGCTCGTCGATAGGGCATCCACGTTCGGAACATTGCACACCCTCTAGGGCACCGAAAGATCACGCCCGCACATGACGAACGAGCGACGCAAGGGCGCTGGAAGAGAACGTTTTCTGACGAAGTTTGTGGGGCATTGACGAAACAGCGCGGAAGCACAGTCGCTCGATGACCCAGAGCAAGTTCGGCTCTTGCTTCGCCCTATGCTGCGCGGCTCAATGCGAGCCGGTGGTTCCCCCACCACCGCTTGCTTCGCCACCGCTAGCCGTCGGTGCGTTACCCCCACCGCCACCTGCTCCGCCCGCGTGGCCGGCGCCAGCAGAGCCGCCCGCACCTGCTCCGCCCGGATGCCAGGTAGCTGGCGCACGTGAACCGATCAGGTGACAAGCGTCGCTGTTTTCTTCGGCGTGGCTGATGACTGGTGCGGCCTCGGCATCTCGAAAGTCGATGGTCGTGGAGCCTCGGCTACTCCGGCACAGCTCTTGGCAGCGTGCGTTGAAGAGCTCGATCCGCAGATCGTAGCCGCCCAGGGCTTTGCCAAGAGCAATGTCGACGTCGTCGTCCGAGTTCCCCGAGCTATCGGCGACCAGAAAATGCGCTTCACCGGCGACAGGTAGCAGCTCAAGTTCTTGTCGGCTTGGTCGATCACGAGCGTCATCGTAGCCGAGTGACGAACCGTTGCTCTGGGTGAGACGCACGCAGGCAACCTGAGAGTCTAGCTGCGTGAGCGTGATGCGCGACCAATTGAAGTGCAGAAAGCCGCGATGGATCTCTTCTACGCAGAGCGTCGGCAGCTTTGCGCATTGAGGTTCACTTCCCTCCGTCTTTAGGCACAACGGCGAGCATTTCCCAGGCGCAACGCTGAGCGCGCCTTTGGGTGTCATGGGTTGGTTGGCGCTGCAGGCGGCGCCGAGCGAGAAGGCAAAAGCGAGGGCAAGCGCTGTGCACCAGGCCTTCTTCCGACCAGCGACGCTGCCGTCGGTCACTTGAGCCTCGCCAGTAGAGCGCTACTCAAGCCTACGCCCACGAACGGGCCGCCGACTTCCCAGCGCTTGCGCGTCGGTATGTCACGGCTGTCACCGTCGAACGTGTTGCCCTTACTGAGCCCCGAGCCTTCGGCTAGCACGGGCTGCCGAGTGAGCACGCGCCAGCCGACGAGGGCGTTGAGGCCCATCGTGAGCTCGTAGCCGACGCCGACGACCAAATGCTCGTCCAACTTGCGCGGGTCCAGGCCAACGAACAGCTGAAGGCGCTGAGCCAAGAACGCATCGGTCTTTCGAAAGTCGCGCGCCCAGGGGTAGAACGAAACGTACAGCAACGACGTGAGACCGAGCGCCTCTTGAGTCTGCGCGATGCGCGGTACGGTCTCGCCGGGCAGCGTTCGTAGGCCGAGTTCGCGCCGGTTCGTGCCGTCGTACGCTGCCGCCACCCCGACAGCAAATCGATAGAGCGGATTGACAGGGATGGTTTGCACCCGCTGCTGCCCGCCATTGGCGATGACGACCTGCGGCCCGCCACTGTCCGCGCCCGCGCACTTGCCGATGGCGCGCACCAGGAAACGTACCGGTTCGCTCGGCCGCGTCTTGGTACCTTCGCTCGGTTTGGGATTGTACACTCGCGGTTCGATCGGAGGCCGATTGCACCCCTGAATGTCGACCTTAACGCCGAGCATGCGGCTCTCGTAGTCGGCTACGACTACATAGATGTCGTCGTCTTCGTCGACGACGTCGAGCATGGGATAGAAAGCGACACCCGAGGCGTCGAAGAACAACACCGCGACGTCACGGTAGCGGTCGTAGTAGTTGCCCACGCGCTTGCCCGCGATCGGTACGCCGATCTCAGCGAGCGCCTTCTGCCATTCTACGGCTGGCAAGTGCGAGAGCGAGGGCGCAGTCGACGTCGTTTCCAAGGCGTCCGTCGCCGGCGCTGCGGCAGGCGCGATCGGCACGACGAAAGTCATGCCGCAAACCTGCGCCGCACTCTGGAGCAACCCCGACGCCTTGGTCTTCACGTTGGCGCCGGGCACGCATTGGTAATGGGACGGGTTTCCGGCCACGGTTTGGGTGCAGAGAGCTGTATCTCCCGGAGCAGCGGCCCCCGCGCCCGGGAGGCGCAGATCGAAGTTCGCTGGCGGCGCAGGCACGCAGGCCGGCACGTCGACCAGAAAGGTGCTCGACACGTCCGCTGCGGGGCTGCACGTGACGCCAACGGCAGGGCCACACGCGGTTGTTGCCGCCAGCGCACCCGAAGCCCAGCCAAGCAGCACTGCCGCCGCCAGCGTTCCAAAAACTAGGGGAAGGGTTTTCATGAGTGTTCTCAAACCGGTCGAAGGTTCCACGCCGCGTAAAAGGCGAAGAGGGGGAAGCCGTAGGCCGTAGCGACGCCGCCGTCGTCCGACGTGTCCGAGCCGAAAGACAGCAGCGCGAGCGGCTGGTGCGTGAAGCTGTCGTACAGCACACTTCCCGACCATCCGTCGCGAATGCCCTGCGGCGTCACCACCCGAAATTTCATCAGCTCTGTGAAAGGCAGGACGCCCGCGTCCGTAACGAAATCGCCGCCGTACGGGTACTGCGCGACGGTTCCCTGCACCATCGTACCCGACGGCGCGAGCGCAATGCCGGCATTGACGCTCACGGTCCACGGATCTGCCGGCGCCGCCAGCACCGTATCCACGCCGGCGAGCCCGGGCTGCCACACTGTTCCGTGTGCCATCTCGACGCAGGCAATATCCGAATGCCCCGTGAACTCGCCGGCGCGAAGCTTGCCCACCACGGCCAAGCCATCGCCCTGATCGACCGCAACGTCGAAGAATGGCCCCTTCATCCACGCGAAGATCTCGGTCGCCTGCTCACGCACCAGCGCATGCATGGCAGTAAGCCCGTAGATTTGCCCGGCTGCGTCTTGCACCAAGCAACCGAGGCGCCCTGGTGGAGGTAGCCCCATTTGCTGTACGCGCTGACCGCCTGCGACGGTTTTTATCCTTGGCAGCTCAGGCTGCTCTTGCACGTCGACTGGGAAACCCAGCAATTCGCGGGGCAATACCTCGTTCGACGCTTGCCCACCTTTGCGCCGCACGGTCACGATGAACGCCACACGGTCGGTCGCAACTCCGCCCTGCTCTTGTAGACCAATGCCGACTCCGACGACACCTGGGTACGTCGACAGGACCATGCGCGCGTGGGGATACAATCGCCGAGCCTCACCCAGGTTCCTCGAAGCGTCGCTCGCGAAGACGCGCTTGACCCGACGGCCGATGGAGGCCTTACGCTTCGTCACGTCCCGCCTGCTCCAGGTGCGCCTGCCCGGGGTTCTTCGCCGGCGGTGCCCACGCCTCCCGGACTCGTCCCGGCACTGCCGCCGACATCGGTACCACCGCTACCGCCCGCCTCTACCCCTCCGCTTCCACCTGAGCTCGTGCCAGCACTGCCGGCATGGCCGGCAGCAGCTCCGGCCATGTTGCTCGTGCCACCGCTGGCGTTGCCACCGCTCGCCCCGCCTTCGCCCATGCCGCTTCGAGATGGATCGTGCAGGTCGAGCAACAAGGCGGTGGACGTGCTTGGCTCGCCCCGACATTCTGCGTTGGCGTAGAGGACGCCGAACAGGCTCGCAGTCGTCTCGGTCGCGTCCGCAAAATACGCGGCATGCAGAGTGCCCGTGACTTGCGTCCTGTCTCCGTCTCTGGTGGTCGCCGTGGCCGCGATGCACGATTGCGTGACGTTCAGCTCGGAAGCGGAGTCGCTCGCTGGGGCGCCGCTCGCACCGGCGCCGCTCGCTTCGCCCGCTCCTTCGCTGCCAGCTGCAGCGGCCTCGCAGCGGTCTCCGAACGGAAACACCAGCTTTCCCGGCGCGCCGGCCAAACGCACACAGTAGTGCAGCCCTATCTTCGTTTCTGGCGGAAAAATGGCCTCTACGGTGACTGGGATCACCGCGCCGATGCGTCTCACGTCCGGCGGTGCCAGCAGGCGCAAGACGTACTTACGCTCCAGCCCGTCGACCCCGGTGCGGGGGAAGCTTTCGTCGCCGTGCGGCAGGTCGCACTGTGTGCACCATGCCGTGAGGGCGCCGAGCGCTAGCAACCTTCTCGCATGCGACCAAATACGAATAGTCAAGGAACTCGACATAGGAATGCCCGTGCCGGCGAGGAGGCTCCTGCCGACTACGCGCGAGCAAACCAGAAGCGACGCGAAACCGTCAAGCGAATTGGCCCGTTCGCATCGATCCGGAAACAATTGACCAAACAGCCCTGGTATCAGAGCAAGCGTTCTTTCAGCTCAGCGCGTTGAGCGTGTCCGTACCAGCGTCAACAAGTCATCGGTCGTGACCGTCTCGCGGACATGCGGAAAGACTTGCTTGATGCTTTGCTCGTGCCGCTCCGAACTCGTACCGGTAGCGGCGTCGATCACCAGTGTGACGTCGTGGCCGTGATCGTGAGCTGTTGGCGCGGGGATTGGACTCCAGAACTGGTCGAGACGCCGCAAAGCACGAGCAGCGCATGTTTCGAAGCCGAGGCTCCGCATCCAGCCACGTGCCGACGTACGCGCCTCAGCGCTGCTTCGCAACGCCAACATCTGACCCTTGCGGCTGAGTAGATTGGCCATCGATCTGCTCAGGATTGAACTGGTCTCCTCTCGCTTTCTCACGTTCGGGTCGCAAATGGGAGCAGGCCCCGGGGCGTCGTCTAGTAATTTGTTTAGCGCACTTCGCTTCGGCTCACGCACGCGCGGCGACAATGGCCAGACTTCGACACTTTGGCTATTCGCCCGCGGATCTCGCCGTCTGTAATTCGAGCTTACAAATTCCTCACAGACCACGAGGCGCGCTCCGCCACGTTTACGATTTCCGAGCTCGCAGCCGCGTCGGGTTGGAAGGAGTCGAGCGCGAAGACGATCGTTGCCAAGAAGCTTCGGCCATTTGTTGCTGGTGCGGCGAGTGACCTCGCGGTGAAGGGTGTCGGCACGTACACCGAGGCCGAGTTTGTTCGACTGATGTCGCAGCGACAGGAAGTGGCTGCGGACCCAAAGAATCCGCGATTGCCGCCGGAGATCGAGGCGCTCGTCCGAAAAGCGCGAGAGTCGGCATTGCTAGGATTGCAGATCTACAACAACCCGACGACCGTCTTCAAGACCGAAGGCTTTGTCGTTCTGATGGTGATCGCCTGGACGGCACTGCTGCATGCTGTCTTGAAAAGGAAAGGCGTCGACTGTCATCACACCGACGCGACAGGCGGGCCGGTTCTGATCGACGGCGACCCGAAGATGTGGGAGCTGAGGGAGTGCCTCCGTGAATTCTTCAAGAATCACCAAGATCCCGTGCGTACGAATCTGGAGTTCTTCATTGGGCTCAGAAACAGGGTGGAGCACCGGTATGTCCCAGCCATCGACCCGCACGTCGCCGGTGAATGCCAAGCCATGCTGCTCAACTTCGACGACCTGTTGGCAGCAGAGTTCGGTCCGTACTTCGGTATTCGCGACTCTTTGACGGTGCCGCTTCAAACATCAACGATTCGTAGTGACGAGCAGGGCAAGGCGCTTAGGAAGCTTCAGGCTGGCCATTTCGAGGAGGTGAAGGAGTTCGTCGACCGGTTCCGCGCTGGATTGGAAGCGACAGTCGGTGACGACCAGCGCTTCAGTTTTCGCGTGTTTCTGGTCCCGAAGGTCGGAAACCATCGATCGTCTTCCGACCTCGCCGTCGAGTTTGTGAAGGTCGACTCCGCTCAGGCCATTGAACTTGGCAAGCAGATTGTGGCGGTGAAGGAGAGGCAGGTCGCCGTCCACAACTTGAACCTGTTCAAGCCAAGCGTCGTGGCGAGGGAGGTGGCCAAGCGGATCGGCAAGAAGTTCACGGTCAACGATCACACCATGGCCTGGAAGAAATACAGGGTCCGACCGAATGGCTTTGCCACAAGCGGGTGCGACAGCAAGTTCTGCGTCCCCGATCCTGTCCATCAAGATTTTGTCTACACGCAGGCCTGGATCGATCAGCTGGTGCAAAAGCTTAGCGACCCAGTCGAATACGAAGCCGTACAGAACTTCAGGGGGTGATGGTGTGCGGGGGCCCGGTCAGACCCGCGGAGAAATCCTGGGCTTCCGTTGTCGTCGACCCCCCGGTATTCTGAGACCATGCCAAGAATCCCTGATTCCGAGCGAATCGAACGGTTGCTCGAGAGCGAAGGAGGCAGCCTTGGACGGCGAGAGATTATCGAGGCCCTGGGCCTCTCCGACGAGCGGTACGAAAAGGTCGTGCGCGACATGGTCGCGGGTGGCGCTGTCGCAAAGAACCGAGGTCGAGCAGGTGGCTTGCACCTTACTGCCGAGAATGCGGATAGCGAGGACGAAGCGCCCGAGAGCGACGCGGCTCCTGAGTCGATCGCGGAAGGCCGCCTCGAACGCGATCTCTATCCTGCTTTCGCGAAATATCTGATTAGCGCGGCGAGGCACGACGAGAGCAAGAGCGTCGTGCTGGAGACACATAGGACCCGCGCCCGGAAATGGGAGACGCCCGACCTGGCAGAAGTTCGCGTTGCACCCTTTCCTATGGTCGGGCAGTGGGAGCTACGCGTCGCGGTATACGAGCTGAAGCGACAGGGGGGCTGGGGCGTCGAATCAGTTCTGCAAGCTGCGACGTACAACGAGTTCGCGCAAGAGTCGTGGCTTGTCGTCCCGGTCGGCGACGAGGGCGACTGGGCCGAGCACTTCGGCAAGCGCGTCGTGGACAAGGCGGGAGACCTGGGAATCGGGCTGGGAAGCTTTGACGCTCGGGAGAAGACCCTGAAGAAACATATGACACCGAAGCGGCAGGTTCCCTCGCTCCAACGGCAGCAAGAGTGGCTGGAGTCAGTCATCGACCGACTCCGGGATCAGGGCAAGAAGGAGGAGATCGCCGGTCACATCCGATGGGCACGCAGCAAAGCGGAGTCGGGCCGCGATTAGTTTGCACAGCCCTCTGATTACGCGAAAGAAAATTGATGCCATCGCGCCTTGACCTCCTGCCGCTCGACAAGTCCAAACCAGGGTTCTATGACGAACCTGCGTTCTTGGCTGCCGAGGAGAAAGACAAGACGTTGCTGGATGCCTACGCCGGCTACATCGACGGTCTTGCCCTCGACGAGGTGTACCTCGACCGCGCTCGCAACTCCGTGCTCCGTTCCGCGAAATTTCTTCACCAGTGGCTGCTCAAGGACGGCCGCAAAGGGGCGTGCATCGACGTGTCGCAGATGCTCAGCCGCTTTCTGGAGCAGCAGGGCGTTTGGAACTACATCGTGAAGGGCGCGACAGCCATCTACCCGTCCCCGCACACGAGGCTAGAGCCTAAGTTTCATTGGCTCTACGATTCTGACGGAGATCCCAGCGCGAAAGCGTCGCACGCTTGGCTGTGTGCACCGCCGTTCAGGATCGTTGATCTCACGCTAGGGCGGCAGCAGAACTCTGGGAATGAAGATCGGTACCTCGGTGAACCGATCCTGGCGGAACATGTGAGCCAAGGCGTGGCGAGGATTGAGGAAGTGTTCGACCCGGCCATTCGCGCCGCTTATCAACGACAACTAGGACGTCCGGTTTCAATGAAGGACCTGTCCGAGATCGACCCGGCGCTTGTGGCGAAGCTGAACCGGCGAGGCAGCTGGCAAGTAGAGCTTACGGATCTTTCTGTTCGCTATGTGGGCGTTGCCGTCACGGCACCGGATCAGCCTTTCGAGAAAGCGCGGGGGTGGTCAATGTGTGGCAAGTTTGGCTGGGACCTGTGGTTGGAGTTCCAGCGGCGAGCGCCATAGCGACAATGGTCGGGGTTACGTGCGGCGAGTGGCGAGACCGAGCGACACTGATTGCGATCACCGGCAAGCCCAGCCCCATAGGGACCAGGTCTGCCTGGGCCGACGCTAGCCGTACGCCGTCCAGTTTGGTGGCCTGTGAACCGGTACTGGACGGCGCGGCCGTCGACATGGCCGTACAAGCAGTTCGTCGATTAGCGCGGACGAACCGACGAACCAATCGGTCCGCTGAACGCGGCAGCCCCAAGCGCACGCCGCTTGCGAGCTGGTCAGGTCTCGGGCCGTTGTCTTCTCAATCCAAATCGCACCACGCCATGGTGCGGTTCATGGTGCACGGGGGTTTTATGGTGCGCGTTGGAACTTTGTAACTGGTGGAGATGATTGGCGCGCCCGGCAGGACTCGAACCTGCGACCGGTGGGTTAGAAACCCACTGCTCTATCCGGCTGAGCTACGAGCGCGTGTGGAGCGAGGGATGGCCGAGGCGCGGGGGCTCGTCAAGTGAGGAGGACGGGAGTATGGTGCCGCGCATGAGGAGCGTCGCCGCGGTCTGGGTTTTGGGCCTTTTCATGCAGGGGTGTTGCTCGTGTCCGCAACCGCCGGCAGGGCCAGAAAGCGTGGAGGCAAGCGCGCCCGCCGCCGAGGCGGAGCCCGCCGCGCCCAAAGAGGTGGCCGAGCCCGCGCCGGCGCCGGCGGCCGAATCCGTTCCGCCCGCCGCACCGAAAGAGGAGCCGAAGCCGGCCAAGCCCGCCGCTCCCGAGCCGCAATTCACCGACGGCATGTCGGTCGCCGACGCCATCAAGGCCGTGCCGCAAGGTGCCGAGCGCGCGAACATCGATCAAGAGACGCTGTCGATGCCGATCCAAGACACCAACGTCTACGAGCCCTGCAAGCCCGGCGCCGCGCACATCAAGATGAAGATTGCGGTCTGGGATGGCAAAGCCGTGGGCCTCGACATCACCTCGACGCCCAAGAACGACAAGCTGGTCGCTTGCATCAAAGACCAGATCAAAAAGCTGTCGTGGAAAGCGCACGTCAAGTCGCTGAACACGGTCGAGTATTCGTTTTAGGCGGGCTTTCATGATTCAGCGAGCTTCGGGCTGCCAAGCTGCAGCCTGAATTGCAGAAGCTTCTGTGCCGGCGCGAGGTCACCTCGCAAGATCAAGTTTTCACGGCACGGCGGCGGCGCGCTTGCGGCGCTTTCCCTTTCGGCTTACTCGCGCGTGATGCGGAGTCGGCTCGTGTGGCTGTCTTGGGGTGCGTTCGGAGCGGCGGCCTGCGTGGGGTGCGCTTCGCAGTCGAGCGTGCCGGTTGCGGGAACGCAGCCGAGCTCGCATCGAGCGACGATCTCCGCTTCCCCAGCGGGTTTGACGTCGATTTCCGCCCCGGAGCCGTCGGGCGCTGGCGGCGGCTCCCACCAGGCGGCGACGGTGGCGGCCGCAGCTCGGCCGCAGCCGCAAGCCCGCAAGGCACCTTCGGTACCGCAACCGCTGGCACCGGTCGGGCCCTATCCAGAGCTCGCGCAAGCGGTGCCGGCCAGCTGCGCGAGCCCGCACGCGATCGCAGCCAGCGCTCCGTTGAAGATGCTCGAGCGCAACGATTGGTTTTGGCCTTGGGTGGTGCAGGCCGTGCTCGCCCACGACCACGTCTTTCAGCTCGTCCGGAGCTTGGACGACGAGCTCGCGACGTCGCGCGCCGTCCAGCTAGAAGAGCTGAAAATCGGCGCAACCGCCG
>JBEQSW010000591.1:0-18838 GCA_040348565.1 Myxococcales bacterium
GCGCGCCATCTGCTCCCGGTAGCCGGCGTCGGCCTGCGACAGGGCCGCACTGCGCTCACCCGCCAGCTGCTCGACCTGACGAATGGGCTCGAGCAAGCGCCGGAACACCTCGTTGGCTTCCAACGTCGGACGCAGGTCGTTCGACAACTGCATGAGCTGCGTGTCGCGCCCGAGCTCCGCTTGCCGGAGCTCGGCGTGCCGAGCGGCGATCGCTTGCTTGAGCGCCGAGCGCCGCGACAACACGCGATAGGCGTACAGCGGCGCCAAGATGGCGTTCTTGGGCGCGGGACCGTAGCCAGCGATTGCCGTCACCGCGGCGGGATCGACCGGGAGCTTGTCGGCGGGGCGGGTGTGTCCGTGCGGCCAATCTTCGCGTTGACGCTGGGCCGCTTGCGGGGACGCCCCCAGCCCCAGTTCGACGTTGGAGCCCAGCTGCAGGAGAGCCTCGTCTTCGTCGTCGAGGTCGGGCAGCGAGATCTCCAGGCCGAACGCGGCCGACTCGGGCGTGAGCGGCGGCGCGGTGCGTTTGGAGACGGGCGCGGTGCGTTTGGAGACGGGCGCGGCGAGCTCCAAGTCGGGTATCTCGAACTGGGGTGGAGACGGCTTGCGCTCGTTCATGCGCTGGCGCTCGAGCTGGGCGCTGGCGTCGGTGTGGCCAGACCGGTCAGCTCCTCTTGAAAGCCGCGAAAGGCCGAGTCCGCCGGCCAGTGCGGTGCGTCTGCCAGCAACCGTCGCGCTCGCTCTCGCTCGCCGCGCTCCAGGTACGCCACGATCGCGCCGTAGCGCATGGCCCAATGGACGAGTGGGCTGTTGTCGGAGGCGGCTTCCAGCATCTCGGCGTCGCCCTGCCGCGGGCAGCGAGCGAACGCGCGCGCCAGCGCCGTCAGGGCCGCCCGCAGCATGGCCACGCGCTTCTGCAGCGGTCCGCTACCGGCCGGCAACGGCAGCTTCTCGAGCGACTCGGCGCGCTCGACGGCGCGGCCGCGATCGCCATCGAAGGCTTCCATCAGCGTTTCGACGAACCAACGGTGCTCGAGGGCGGCTTCCCAGGCTTCGCCTCGTACGGCGCGATCCAGCGCGCGCCGGGCGCGGTCCACCATGCCGTGCGCCGCCAGCGCCGCCGCGACCATCAACGGCCCTAGCGTTTCCGGGTGGGGCAGGCGCGCCAACGTCGGGTGGTAGGCCTGCAGCACCTTGCCCAGATCACCCGAGCGCAACGTGCGCCGGAGCCGCAGTTGCCGCAGCGCGCTGGGCAGTTGCGTGACGGCGAAAGTGGCGAGCAACAGCAAACCGAGCGCGCGTGATTGCCGGCCGACGTGCAGCGCGAACGCGACCGTGGCGGCGGAGGACACCAGCCAGAGCGCGATGCGGATGCGCGCTCGTCGCTCGAGCGACGCCAGATGCTGCATCAAGCTGCGAGCTTAGCATTCGCGCCGGCGAGCCGAGGCGCGGAAAAATGGAGGGCCCGCCACACCCGCTTTTCTTTACCGTTGCTCCCTTCCGGGCCTGGCGGGGTTCAAGCTGCGCTGTCGGCGGACCCGTACATCGTGCGAGACGACCGGCGGGTCATAGCCTACTTTTGGTCGTCTTCCAAACGCTTTCCGAGGCTCACCACTTCGTCGTTCTTGAAGCCCAACGCCGCGTAAAACGCCTGCACTTCGCTGTTTTCGCTTCTGATCTGCAGGTTGATTTTCGGGCAACCCAACAGACGCAGGCGGCGCTCCGCGTCGCGCATCAAGGCCGAGCCGATGCCGCGACGGCGTTGTCCGATGTCGACGGCCAAGTAGTTTACCCAGCCACGATGACCGTCGTAGCCGGCCATCACCACGCCCACGACGACGCCTTCGAGCTCGGCCACCAAGAACAGCTCACGCTGCACCTTGAGCTTGCGCGCGATGTCCTTCTTTGGATCGTTCCAAGGTCGGATCAAGCCGGCAAACATCCACAGCTCGAGCACGCGAGCTTCGTCCGATTCCTTGTATGCGCGAACGATGACCTGGGCCATGGTTTGCTGCTGTCGGCTCAGTGCAAGCCGGGCGCTTCTTGGCCGGTTGCCGAGACGTATTCGGTGTAGCCGCCGCCGTACAGCTTCGGGCCCTCCGGGCCCAGCTCGAGCACGCGGTTCGAAAGTGAGCTCAAGAAGCGCCGATCGTGCGACACGAACAAGAGGGTGCCTTCGAAGTTGGCGAGTGCCTTCACCAGCATTTCCTTCGTATCCAAGTCGAGATGGTTGGTCGGCTCGTCCAGCACCAAGAAGTTCGGCGGATCGAACAGCATGCGCGACAAGACCACGCGCGCTTTTTCGCCGCCGGACAGCACGCGACAGCGCTTGTCCACGTCGTCGCCGGAAAAGCCGAACGCGCCGAGCAGCGCCTTGAGCGAGCCGAGCGAAGCCTTCGGAAACGCCGCCTCCAGCGTCTCGAGCACGCTCTGATCCGGGTTCAAGATCTCCATCGCGTGCTGCGCGAAGTAGCCCATCTTTACGCTGCCACCGAGCTGCACGTCGCCGCTATCGGCTCGCGACTCGCCCGCGATCAACCGCAGCAGCGTCGACTTGCCGGCGCCGTTCACGCCCATCACGCACCAGCGCTCGCGGCGACGAATCAAGAAGTCGAACTTCGAGTAAATGACGTGCTCTCCGTAGGCTTTGTTCACGCCCGAAAGCTTGGCCACGTCCTCGCCCGAGCGCGGCGGCGTCGGAAAGTCGAAGTCGATGATTTTGCGTCGGCGCGGGGGCTCCACCTTCTCGATCTTTTCCAGCTTCTTCACGCGCGACTGCACCTGGGCGGCGTGGCTGGCGCGCGCCTTGAACTTGTCGATGAAGGCTTGTTCTTTCGCCAACATGGCTTGTTGGCGCTCGAACTGCGCCTGCTGCTGCTGCGCCAAGATTTGTCGCTGCTCGGCGTAGAACTCGAAGTTGCCGGAGAAGCTGGTCAGCTCGCCGCCATCGATTTCCAAGATCTTGCCGACCAAGCGATTCATGAATTCACGATCATGCGACGTCATCACCAGCGCGCCTTCGAACTCGCGCAGGAATTTCTCCAACCAGATGATCGACTCGAGGTCGAGGTGGTTCGTCGGCTCGTCGAGCAGCAGTAAATCGGGCGCCATCAGCAGAATGCGCGCCAGAGCCACGCGCATCTTCCAACCGCCGGAAAGCGCGCCTACGTCGCCCTCCATCACTTCTTGCCGAAAGCCCAAGCCGGCCAGCACTTCGCGCGCTCGGGCTTCTAAGCCGTATCCGCCCAGCTCGTCGAAGCGGGCCTGCACCTCGCCGAAGCGCTCGACGATTTTCTCCAGCTCGTCGCCGTAGGCGGGGTCGGCCATCTTGTGCTCGAGCTCGTGTAGCTCCGCGCCCACCACCGACACTTCGCCCGCGCCGGCCATCGTCTCTGCCAGCACGCTGCGCCCGCTCATGTCGCCTACGTCCTGGCTGAAGTAGCCGGTGCGAATGCCGCGATCGACTACGACTTGTCCGCCGTCCGGCTGCTCTTCACCGACCAGGAGCCGAAACAGTGTGGTCTTGCCGGACCCGTTTGGTCCCACGAGTCCCACCTTCTCGCCGCGGTTCACGCTGGCGGAGGCTTCCATGAACAGAATTTGCCGGCCGTGGTTCTTGCTGACCGAATCGAAGCGGATCACGGCGCGAAAGATGTCGGTGGGGCGCCTGCTGTGCAAGCCCGCGCGGCACTAATAAATCGAGTGGCCCCACCACCACGCACTGACATGAGCTTGCACGGCGCTTTTCCTGCCGAGGAATTCGGCTCCGGCTCCCGCCCCACCCCTCTCGTCGAGGCTCCAGCCTGGCTGAAGGCGCACGCAACCGCCCCTGGCGCCGACGGCGACCGCGCCACATTGACGCCTTCCGACCGTGCCTTCCTCGAAAGCCCTCCGACTTACGAGGAAGGCGGGTCGCTCCTGCCTTCGGCGGCACCGCCGGCCTTGCCCGCACCGTCCACCTCTCGTCGCGTGCTTTCACTGCTGCTGTTCGTCGCCATCGCCGGCGGCGCCTCGGTCGTGCTCGGCCTCGCGGTACTGCGCTACCTCGGGCACGCCTTGTTGCGGTGACGCGCGGAGCCAGAGCGCGCTCGCCAGGACTCAGATTTTCTTACAGGAAGATCGGAAGATCGAAAGGGCGAGCAGGTTGGGCGCCACGCCGCACCGGCACTCGCGTTTCAGCGCAGCGAGCCGTTACGATTGAACCCGCACGACAACGACTTCTCGGCACCGCTGTGCGCCCCTTCCGGCCGACTCCTGAACGTATCGGAATGATGCGACGCCAGCGCGAATCCAGCTCGGCGCCCCAATTCACGCCTTCCGATCTTCCGATCTTCCTGTAAAAAAATCTGGGTCCGTCCCCGCGCCTGGACAGCCGTTCGCTAGCGGCGGACCTGTAGCGAATCACCTTCGAAGGTGATGCCGAGGGGCTCGATGATGACGCGCTGGGGGCCGGCTTGCACTTCGCCGGCGTGCAGCAGCTCGAAGCCGGATTGTTTGCCGACGGCCAGCGCGGCGGCGACGGCCGAAGCGGGCAAATAGAGCGCGAAGCCGGCGCCCATGTTGAGCGTCCCGTAGGCTTCGGCCGTCGAGAGCTCGGCGTGTTGCTGCAAGAACGTCAGCACCGGCGGTACGGGCGGTATGTGGTGCAAGCGGTAGGTCAGCTCGCGGCTGGCGCGCATGAGCTTGCGCCAACCGTGGCCGGTGATGTGCGCGGCGTAGTGCAGCGGAACGCCCGCGGTTTGCAGGTTTTCGACCAGCGGCGCGTACTGCGGCGTCGGGTCGAGCAAGGCCTCGCCGTAGGTGCGGCCGTCGCTGATGGGCGTTTGGTAGGCCTGCGGCAAACCAGCGGCAATTTTGCGCGCCAAGCTGAGGCCGTTGGCGTGAATGCCCGAAGCGGGAGCGAGCAAGATCTGATCGCCGACCTCGAGCCGCTCGCCATGCAGGGTGTTTTCGGACGGCATCATGCCGATGGCGGAGCCGCCCAGCACCACTTTGCCGGCTTCGATCAGTGACGGCAAAACCTGCGTTTCGCCGCCGCCCCACGACACGCGGCATTCTTCGCAAGCGGCGGCCCAGCCTTGGGTGAGGTCGCGAGCGCGCTCGGCGTCGGAGAACCAGGCGCCGTCACCCGCGCCCCAGTACGCGGTCAAGGCGGCAGGTTTGGCGCCGACGCTGCACAAGTCGTTGAGAATGGTCGCGACGGTGTCGCGGGCGATGTCGTCGTAGTGGGTGCGCCCCGTGTACGCGCGCACCGCGTCGGCCACCAGGTTCTTGGTGCCGAGCGCTTCGGTCACGAACGCAATCGAGACTGCGCCCATTTTGAGGACGTACGCCGACTCACCACGGCTGGAGGCGATCTCTTCGAGATTGAGGCGGCCGAGGTGCTGCGCCGTTTTGGCGGCGAGCTCTTGGGCCAAAAGCTTGCTCGGATCGATCTTGGAGTAGTCGACGCCGGCTTCTGCGTACTTGCGATCGCTCATCGGGGCGCGCGGAAGCTAACACGGGCGCGCGGGCTACGCCGCTGGTAGTCGCAGGGCCGAGCGGCTGGCGAAGATGCCGATATTTCTCGGAGAAACCGCGCGCTCGAACAGGGTCGCGACCTCGACCGACAGGCCTTGCTCCTCCAGGTGCACGGCGCGGTCCAGCGACACCAAAACCTCGATCAAGCGGGCCAGCATGCTGCGCGGCAGCGAGAGCCGGCGAATCAACCCGTAGTGCTCCGCCGCCAAAGCTTCGTGATGAGTCAGCTCGGCCGCGCTCGGCGCGGGCAAGCCGCGCAGCGCGAGCGCGCGTTCGGCAACGACGGCGAGGCCGTGATTGGCACGGCGGCGATTGATGCCGCTCATTTCGGCGCCCGCTTCGAGCACCACGCCGCGCGCTTGCAGCAGCTGGGCGAGCGCGTAGCGGGTTTGCCGGGCCCCGATCGTGACGTCGATGCTCGCCTCGACGCCCTGCGGCTGGGCCGTCAAGTTGGTGAGCCCCAAGTGCTCGCGGCGCAGCTCGGGTGCGCCCTCCGCGCGTGACAGTGGTCGGCGCGTCGGAGTCGAGATTTTTTGCAAGCAGCAAGAGACCAGCGCCAAGTCGCAGCCGGCGTGCGCGGCGGCCTCGACCAAGCGGTCGCCCAGCTCTCCGCAGGCGTGCAAGCCGATGGCCAAATCTTGCTCGCCGAATTGCAGCGCGTCGCGCGCGTCCACGGCGACGAAGGAAGCCGTGACGGCGCTCTCTTGCGCGCGTTTCTGGGCGCTTTTGACGCGCTCCGGGTTGCGCTCCAGCCCCAGCGCTTCGCGTTGGAACAAGTCGGCCGACAGCCGCGTGAAGTGCCCGCTGCCGGCGCCCACGTCGACGATGCGCTCGGCGCTGTGAGCCATGCCGGCGACGGCCGAGAGCAGGCCGGACAATTGCGCGCGCTTGCGGAACCGTACGCTGCGCAGCGCTTCGCTGGTCAGTGGGGTCGTGCCGCGCAGCCGCGGCAGCTCGATGGCCGCCGATAGCTCCTGCCCGAGCTCGCGCAAATCGCTGGGTGCGCCGGACAGGCTTGGCAGGAGCTCCGCCAGGCCCTGAGCCTCGCAGTTGCGCACGGTGCCGTCATCGAGCCCGAGCAGAAACGGCGTCCAACCGCGCTTGCTACACCACTCCGGCACCACGGCTTGGTCGACGCGCCGCTCCAAGATGTCGCGCACCGGCAAGGCCACGGCAAGCACGCGCCGCAAATGCTGCGAGCAGGTCATCAATAGACGGCAAACGGCGTCGGCATGAACAGAAGGATGAATAACACCAAGCAGACGACGGCCAGCGCCTTGCGCCCGGGCCCGAGCTCACCAGGCTCGAACGGGGGATGGTCTTCTCCGAAAAACCGGCCCATTAGGCCGGTGATTCCATACCAGATCAACCAGCACGAAGAAGCCGCGATTGCGGCCAACAGCGACTGCGATGAGCGATGCAGCAGCACCGGGACGACGAGCGCTATCAGATTGTAAACGAAAGCCCCGAGGAGCCCGCGTCGCACCCAGCGCGCGAACACGTACTGACGGTCGCCGAACAGCGCAAATGCAATGTGCCCGCCGTCGAGTTGCCCCCACGGGAGCAGGTTGAGCATGGTGAGGAACAACCCGCCCCAACCGGCGAAGGCCATGGGGTGCAACGTGACGTCTTGCCCTTCGGGTATGGGACCGAGGACGATTCGCTTCATCAGCCAGTACAGAATGCTTTGCCCTTCTTGTGCGTATCCGCCGGGGCTGTGCGGTCCAACCTCGGACAAGGACAGTCCCCAACACAGAACCGGGATGGCCACGATCATGCCGGCGATGGGTCCTGCGGCGCCGATGTCGAGGAGGGCTTTGCGCGAACGGATCCGGTGCCGAATCGAAATGAGCGCACCAAAGGTGCCAAAGATGCTGATGCGCGGCAGTGGCAAAAAATAGGGCATGGACGCCGGCACGCGGTGCAGAAGCGCCGCGATGTAGTGGCCAAGCTCGTGCACCAATAGGATCGCGAGCAAGGAAACGGACTGGTAGGCGGCAAAGCCGAGCCGGGTGTGGCCGGGGGGCGGCGTATACAGCTCCATCGAGGTGAACTGCATGCTCAGCGCGGTCAGCCCGAACAACAAAAAATGCAGCCAAATCCGCGGTTTGCGCGGCTCGTTGGGCAGCACGCTCTCGCGCGGCTCCTCGTACTCGGGCTCGAAGCGCGGCGGCGCGCCCAGCGGCGCCGGAAAGCCGGCCAACGGATCATTGCTCATGCGAAAGCGTCTCTCTCAGTCGTAGCGCCAGGCGATCGAGCTGGGGAGCCAGGTCGGCGTCGAGCACGCCGATATCCGTCTCGATGCGCAGGCTGCCACGTTGTCGTGAGCCGTCGGGCAGCACCCGCACCGTCTCCACTGCGACGCCCAGCGACGGCAACGCTTGCGACAGCAGCTGCGCGTCCTCGGGGTGGGCCACGATGGCGAGTCGCCGTGCCCCGCGCGCTTCGGCCAGCGCCTGCCGAGCCAGCGCCACGACTTGCTCGGGCGCCACCGCCAACGACGCGCCCAGCAACCGCTCCGCCAGTAGGCGCGCCAACGACACCGTTCGCTCCAGTGCTCGCTCGTCGGCCTTCGCCTCGTGGGTGGCCAGCGCCAGCGCGTGCGCCGCGAGCTTGGCCGAAGCCTCAGCGCGCGCTTCGGCCTCGGCTAGCAGCTTCAAATCCGCGGCGCGGCGCTCGGCGGCGGCAATCAGCGTTTGAGCCTCGACGCGCGCTTTGGCCAGCAGGCGCGCCGCTTCCGCGCCGGCGTCCACCACGGCTTTCGGCACGACTCGTCCGAAGGGCAGGCCTCGCTCCGCCAGCGCGGGGCGCCGAAGCGGCGTGGCCTCGGCTGCTTGCTGGCGCGCTAACACGCGACCCTTGGTCATCATCGCCACAGCCCTCGCTCGTCCAGTGCCGCGGCCAGACGCCCGAGCTCGGCGCCCAGGGCCTGGGCGCGTTGGGCACGCTCGGGATGGCACAACCCGGCGAGCACGTCGGCCGCGGCCGGTACGAGACCCACCTCGGCCAACGCATCGCCCAGGCTCGGCCCACGCGCGCCGAAGAAGTAGCTCATGGCCAACAATGACCGCTGAAAGTCAGGAGAACGTGCCGAGACTGTCACTGAGCCGTTCATGTTCGTTGCGAGAAGGCGAGGGCGAAGCGGTTCGAGAGCGACGCCCCGGAGCCTAGCCTGGATCATCGGCTGGCCGAGGGCGAGGGGGGCCGGTATGCCCCACCCCGTTCTGAGCGCGGCGCCCCAGAAAAGCCCCGTTTGAAAGCAAATTTTGATAGCTTACGGATCCGTGAAGCTGGCCGCGATCGACATCGGAACGAATTCGATCCACCTGGTGGTGGTCGAGTTCGACGGCCGCACCTTTCACGTCATCGATCGCGAGAAGAGCATGGTCCGGCTCGGGCTGGGCATGTTCGGAGAAATGCGGCTCACGGATCGCGCCTTCAACGAAGGCGTCGAGGTGCTCAGCCGCTACACCAAGCTGGCCGAGAGCCGCGGCGTCGACGAAATCTTGGCGGTGGCCACCAGCGCCACACGCGAGGCCGAAAACGGCACCGAGTTCCTGAACGCCATCTTCCAGCGCACCGGCGTGATGCCGCGCGTCATATCCGGCTCCGAAGAAGCGCGGCTGATCTTTCTCGCCGTCAAACACTCCATCGATCTGGGCGGTGAGCGCGGGCTGGTGATCGACATCGGTGGCGGCAGCGTCGAGGTCGCCGTGGGCGATCACGACGAGGTCATGTTGGCGCAAAGCATGCGCTTGGGCGTGCAGCGGCTCTTGCATCGCCAAGGCGGCGCGCAGCCGCTGGGCATGCGCGAAATGTACGAGCTGTCCGGCTACGTGCAGGGCGCCGCCGCCGAGGTGATGTCGGAGGCCAAGCGCTTCGGCGCCACCCGCTTCGTCGGCACGTCGGGCACGATCCGCACCCTGGGCGAAGCCGCGCATTTGCTGGCCGGAGGCGCGCCGTTTCGTTCGCTCAACGCTCAGAGCGTCAAGCGCCGAGACTTGCGCGAGCTGGTCAAGCGGCTGTGCGAGGCCGACGCGGTGAAACGCGCCAAAATGCCGGGAATCGGCGACGCGCGGGCCGACACCATCCACCTCGGCGGCATGCTCTTGCTAGAGCTGCTGGAGATGGCCAAAGCCGAGGAGCTCACGCTGTGTGACACCTCGCTGCGCGAAGGCGTGATCTGGGACTACATCGAGCGGCGTGGCGTGGACCCGGTGCCGCACCGGGTGATCGCCGACCCGCGGCGCCGCAGCGTGGTCGAGCTGATGCGTAAATTCCACCGCGACGATCCGCGCGAGCTGCACATCGCCGAGCTCTCGCTGTCGCTGTTCGATCAGACGCACGAGCTGCACGGCCTGGGCGCGCCGGAGCGCGAGCTGCTCGAGTACGCGTCGCTGTTGCACGGCATCGGTCGTCACATCGACTACGAAGACCGCGAACGGCACGCGCGCTACATCATCCGCAACTCCAGCCTGCGCGGCTTCACCGACGACGAGATCGAGCTACTCGGCCTGATCGCGCTCTATCACCGCGGCTCGCGGCCCCGAAAAAAGAGCAGCAAGCTTGCGGCGCTTTCGGCCAAGGACCAAGACGGCGTCGTCGTCTTGTCGGCCATCTTGCGGCTGGCGGTCGCGCTCGATCGCGGACACAGCCAGCTGGTGCGCCGCCTGCACGTCGAGGCGCGCAAGAAAGAGCTGCGCATCGTGATCGACGGCCCCGGCGATCTATTGCTGGAGCTGTGGGCGGGTCGCGGCAAGCTCGAGCCTCTGGCCAAGGCCCTGCAGCGCTCGATCAGCCTCGAGCGCGTGGCGTTGGCGCCTTCAGCAGCGCTCGACCACCACGGCGACCGCTTCGCCGCCGCCGATGCACAGGGTGGCAAGACCGCGTTGGGCCCCACCATCGTGCATCGCGCCTAGCAGGGTGACCAAGATGCGCGCGCCCGAGGCGCCGATGGGGTGTCCGAGCGCCACCGCGCCGCCGCGCACGTTCACTTTGGCTGGGTCGATGCCCGCCAACCTGGTGCAGGCCATGGTGACGCACGAAAATGCTTCGTTGATCTCCCACAAATCGATGTCGCCGACGGCGAGGCCGAGCTTCTTGAGCGTGAGATCGACGGCAAGCGCCGGAGCGGTCGTGAACCATTCTGGTGCCTGCGCCGCGCTACCGTAGCCGACGATGCGCGCCAGCGGCTTCAAGCCGTGACGTTTGACGGCGCTCGCGCTGGCCAGCACCAGCGCCGCCGCGCCGTCGTTGATGCTGGAGGCGTTGGCGGCGGTGATGGTGCCGTCGCTGGCGAAGGCCGGCCGCAGCTTGGAAAATTTGCTGGGGTCGCCCTTGCCCGGCTCTTCGTCTTCACTGACCAGCAACGGGTCGCCCTTCTTTTGGGCGATCGACACCGGCGCAATTTCTTTGGCGAAGGCGCCGCTCTTTTGCGCCGCGATGGCAAGCTCGTAGCTCTTCTTCGCGAACTCGTCTTGCAGCTCGCGCGTGAGCTCGTACTTCTTGGCGCACAGCTCGCCGGCTTGGCCCATGTGAAAGTCGTTGTACGGATCCCACAAGCCGTCGAAAATCATACCGTCGATCAATTTACCGTCGCCCATGCGGTAACCGCTGCGCGCCTCCCGCAGGTAATAAGGGACGTTGGACATCGACTCCATGCCGCCTGCCACCACGATCTCCGCGTCGCCCAAGGCCAGCGTTTTCGCGCCAAACACGACCGCTTGCAGGCCCGAGCCGCACACCTTGCTCACCGTCGTCGCCGGCACCGCGTGCGGCACTCCCGCAAAAATCGCCGCTTGCCGGGCCGGCGCCTGACCGATGCCGGCCGACAGCACGTTGCCCATGAACACTTCGCCCACTTCCTCCGGAGCCAAGGTCGCGCGCTCGAGCGCGCTCTTGATGGCCGTCGCACCCAAGCGTGGCGCCGGCACGCTAGCGAGCGAGCCCAGGTAGGCGCCAATGGGAGTGCGGGCCGCCGACACGACATAAACGGCTTGGGACATGACCTCAGCCTAGCGCAGTGAAACGTCGTCTGCCTCGCCCGAAACGCCTGAGCTACAATCCGACCATGCGCGCGCTGGCTTCGAGCTTGGTTGGGCTCGGTGTGGTCTTGGGCCTGACTTTCGGCTGCGGCAAGAGCGAGGACGGCTCGGACGCGCCCGCCGCCGGCGCGACGGCTGCCGGCGCGAGCAGCGCCGGCTCGGCTGCGGACGGTGGCACCCCCGCCAGCAGCGGGAGCGCGAACGCGGGGACTTCGCAAGGCGGCAGCGCGGCGGGCAGCAGCAGCGCCGGTACGTCCACGACGGGCGGCCAACCCGACGGTCAAGCCGGCACCGATGGCGCAAGTGCCGGCGCCGGTATGGTCCTGGATTGCGACCCCAAGAAGATTCTTTGCAAACGCGTCGCGCCCACGTGCGACGCCGGTGAAGTGCCGAGCGTTGCGGGAAGTTGCTACGGCGATTGCGTCAAAATCGAAAGTTGCGGATGCAGCGCCGCCGAACAGTGCCCGGAGCCAGAGAAGTACACTTGCTGGTCGAAGCAGCATTGCGGTCCTTTCGTGCGGTGACCGAAATCAGCTTGCGGAGGCGGTTCGGGCAAAGGAGACTCGCCCGCAACCATGGGCGCTGATCCGCGACTTTTGACCGAGGTTCCCATCTTTTCGCTCCTCGACGAGCAAGAGCGGGCCACGTTGGCCGAACGAGTCGAGACCGTGCAGTTTGCCTCCGGTACCGTGCTGTTCAACCGCGGCGACCCGGGGGATTCGCTGTACGTGGTCAGCTCCGGCGCGGTGGAGCTATTTTTCAAGAACGATACCGGTGAGCGCATCGTCCTCGACACGGTGACGTCGGGCCACTTCTTCGGGGAGATTTCGCTGCTCGACGGCGGCGCCCGTACCGCTTCGGCGGTGGCGATCAAGGACGTCGAGGCGGTGGTCGTCGATCGCGAAGACTTGGCCGAGCTCATCCGCCTGCAACCCGGCGCCGCCATGGAGCTGCTGGCTGCCACCGGCCGGCGCCTGCGCGAAACGAACGAGAAGCTGCGTCACACCGCGTCGCGCAACGTCAACGAAGAGACGGAAGACAAGCGCAGCCGCGTGATGAAGGTCGCCGATTGGATCTCCGAGTTCAGCGGCAGCCTCGACTTCTTGTTCATCCACATCGGCATCTTCTTTCTGTGGATCGTCTTCAACTCGGGGCCGTTGAGCCGCATTTGGGGACCTTTCGATCCGTTCCCGTACGGCTTGCTCACGATGTGCGTGTCGCTCGAGGCCATCATTCTCTCGGTCTTCGTGCTGCTCAGCCAGAGCCGCCAGGTCGCGCGCGACCGCGTCCGTAACGACATCGAGTACGACGTCAACTTGAAGGCCGAGCTCGAGATCGCCCACTTGCACGAAAAGTTCGACCACCTGCACGTCGAGCTGCTGGCGCGCTTGAACAACCTCGAGCGCAACTCGAAGCGACCTCCCGGGTAAGCTCTCCACGCCGCTCGCTCACGTGCTCACGACGGAGGCAGGAGCGGCAGCCTTCGGCGAGCTTGCTCGGGTGACAGCTCGCGCGACAAGCCGCGCAGCCAGCTGCGACTCGCGGCCTCCAGCTCGCACAAGTCCAGCGTCAGCAGGCTTTCGACACTGAAACGCTCGGGCTCGAGCCGCGCCAGCAGTCGCTCGCGCTCGTCGGCTTTGGGCGGCGAAAGTTGCAGGCGCCCGGCCGCGTGCAAGAGCAGGCGCAGCTCGTGCACCCGTTTCAGTCGGCGGAAAGCTTCGAACAACAGCGGACGCGCTTCGGGTTGCCGCTGCCAAGACACGCCCGGAAACAGCTCTTGGGTGATACGCTGACCGGCGCCGTAGCAATCGTAATCCGCGCAGCCAGCTTGCCCTCGAACGCGGAGCTGTTCGTGAATTCCACACGTGAGCCGGAGTTGGAGCTCGGGACACGGCTGGTTCGCCGGCTTGTCGAAGGCAAACGAGTCGCCGCGATCGAAGGGCAAACTGACGCAGCACAAGGCCTGACAACGCGCGCAGTCGGCGCGCAACACGGTTTGGTAGTCCATGGCACCGAGCGCGACGCGCGCGAATCTGTTGCGGTTTTCGTGGCGGCCACTCCGGGTCGGGCGGGCGGCGAAAAAAAGCGCAACATTCGCCGTTGGGCGTCGCCCCTTCTCGAGCCATGTCCTCCCGCACGCCATTGACTTCGCCGCCCGGCCCGAGAGCCCAGCTGCGCGAGCACGCCGAACGCGTCCAGCGCGACGCGGCCCGATCGGATGACCGCGTGCTGGTCGAATACGAAGCCAAGTGGCAGCGCAAGCTGCGCCGGCTTCAGCAAGCTCATCCCGAGCGCTGGCGGGTTGCCGGGCTATCGGACGAAGAAGTGCGAGACATCTTGACCTTGCGCCTGATCGAAGCCGTTCGGCGCGCGTCGCCCGAAGAGCTGGCGCTGGCTCGGCCGGGCCGAGAATGGGGCCTGTTGATCGTGCAGCGGGAGCTGCGGGCGCTGCGACGCTGCTTCAAGCTCCCGGCGGTGCCGGTCGATTTCAGTGAAACGCTAGCCGTCACGCCCGAGCTCGATCAAGAAGAGCGACTGCTGGTTAGCGAAGCCGAGCGACTACTGCTCGCGGCCGAGCAGCGCGCCGAACAGGGACTCACGCGCCCGCAACGCCAATGGCTGGCCGCGATGAAGCTGAGCGCGCGCGCCGGCGGCTTTTTCCAAGCCAGCGCCGAACCAAACCTGAGCGCGGCCTCGCGCGTGCTTGGAAAAAACCGCTCTTCCGCGCAACGCGCCTACCGCGAGCTCCAAGCGCGCTTTTCGCGCGAGCTCGCGCGCACGAAGTAGCCCCGCGGCGCCCTGGGCCGCTGTCTACCGCGCGTAGCGATTCATCCCCTCTTCGGGCTGCCTCCCGCCGCCCTCCGCGAGTCGACGGCGGGCCCAGCCCGACGTCCCGCGGCGCCGGTCCCCGACGCGAGAATTAGCTGATATCACCTGATATTAGGTGATATCACCTAATATCAGGATCGAGGACTGACCCGCCCCAGAGTGGATGGACGTGTCGCGGCGGCTCGGTTTTCAGCCCAGACGAAATCGGGCCCGCGTTTTCCTATCTCCGGTCCTCCGGTCCTCCGGTCCTCCCGGTGAAAGAATCTCGAGCGTGCGAGGGGGCCGGGAGCCGCTACAGAAGCTTCTGCGATTCGGGCTGCGGATTGGCAGCCCTCGATATGTAGAGTCCTTACGGAGCTGCGGCTTTGCAGCCACGGGTGCGAAGCTTCGGTGGGCGGGCGCCGCGACGGGCGTTAGGCGTCGAAGCCGGCGGCGCGCAGATTCTTGGTCATGCGCGCGTTGGGTTCTTCGACGTTGGGTACGAAGGGGGCGCCGGTGATGCGCTCGACGGCCTCGATGTAGCGGCGCATGGCTTCGATTTTGATTTCGTCGGGGATGACGGGGATAGGGCCGTCACCGCGGAACCCTTGCTCGACCAGGTAGCCGCGCACGAACTCCTTCGAGAAGCTCTCCGGATCTTGCCCGGCGGAAAAGCGCTCCTCGTAGGTGTTTTGGAACCAGAAACGCGACGAGTCGGGCGTGTGAATCTCGTCGATGAGGATGATTTCGCCTTCGGGGGTTTTGCCGAATTCGTACTTGGTGTCGACCAAGATCAAGCCGCGCTCCGCGCACACGCGCTGCCCTTCGCGAAACAGCGCCATCGAAAGCTCGGCGGCGCGATCGAAATCGGCGGCGGGCATGCCCGAGATGGCCAAAATTTCCTCGCGCGACGCGGAGACGTCGTGATCACCGTGCGCGGCCTTGGTGCTGGGGGTCAGGATGGGCTCGGCCAAGCGCTGATGCTTCTTCATGCCGTCGGGCAAGCGGTGACCGCAGAACTCGCGCTTGCCTTGTTCGTAGTGGACCCAAATGCTGGTCGACGTGGTGCCGGTCAGGTAGGCGCGCACCACCATTTCGACGGGAACCAGCTGGCATTCGCGGGCGACGAGCACGTTCGGATCCGGCACCGAGAGCACGTGGTTGGGCGCAATGCCGCGGGTTTTTTCGAACCACCACGCCGCGGCGAAGCCGAGCACTTGGCCCTTCAGCGGCAACGTACCGAGCACGCGGTCGAACGCGCTGATGCGATCGGTGGCGATGATGACGCGCTTGCCGTCGGTGGTGGAGTAGTTGTCGCGCACCTTGCCCTCGTACTTCCGCCCCAGGCGCGGAAAGTCCGTGCCGGTGAGCGGATGTTGGAGCGCTTGCCTCAAAGCACTGGTGTGCGAATCGTTCACCGCGCCCGTATATCACGGCGTTGTTGCGCGTCCACGTCACAGGCCGAGGTCGGCGCTCTTCACCCAAAACGACAGCTGGTCGGCTGGCAAAATGTGCAGGCTCTTCGGCAACACGCTGGCCCAGCCGGCCACCGTATCCATGACGTAGACCTCGGTTTCGGCTTCGATCACGCCGACCGGTGGCTCGCTGTCGCGAGCGGCGACGCGCAGGGGTAAATCGCGTGTGGTCTTGATGGTGCGCGGCGTTTGCGGCAATTGCAGCTGGGGCGGGGTGCTCATGCTGTAGCTGCCGGGCGGAATGTCGGAGGTTTCGCCGCGCGGTAGCGGCGTGAGATCGCCGGCTTTGGCCCAGGCGTCGATGCTCACGTCGCCCTGGTACTGCACGTGCACGAAGCCGCCGCGCTGCTCGCTGCTGAAGAAGCGAACGTTGTCGAGGGCGGGTGAGCGCTGCAACGTCAAGATCGGAGAGCCGACCGGCGGCACGTCTCCGTACAGATCGAGCAGCGGCTCTTTCATCAAGAAGACACGCGCGTTGCCGGGCATGCTGGAGCCGGGCGGCGTCGGTGGCGAGAAGGTGAGCGCGCTACAGTCGGCGAGCGCGCTGAAGCGCTGCTTGAAAGGCGTCGTCATCTGCTTCTCGATGCGCACCTTGCCGCCGCTCGAGCCGGCCGCGGTGACGCGCGTGCCCGGCCCGAGCCAGACGTGGCCGCTCACGATGGGCAGGTTGGAGGCCGAGTAGATGCGAAGCTCGCCGGCTTTGACGAAGCCGGCCAGGCGAAAGGAACCGTGGCCGGTGCCGGTTTCGATCCGGGCAAGATCGCTGCCGTTTACGGGCGGCGCCAGCAGGGTGACGGCCGACTCTCCGCCGCTGAAACGCGCGATTTTGCGGCCGCTGGCGTCGGCCAAGGTCGTGTCCTTGTCGAAGGTCACGCGACCGCGTTGTCCGCAGCTGGGCGCCGGCTCGGGCGGTTTGGCGGCGCTGGGGGAAGCCGAGCCCAGCGACAACGCGGAGGCAATCAGCAGCGACGCCAGGACGGGGAAGCCGTACCTCATTCGCTCAGCTTACCTCACAAATACCCGGATGCTTGCTTGCTCTGTTGCAAGGACGCGACAACACTGACGCGCAATGCAGCACCTGGCCTTCGGCACGCCGCGCAAGCTTCCCAAGGCGAGCAGCCTAGACGGGCGCGTGGTGGTGCTGGACATCGCGTTCGCGGGTGCCGGCAGCGGAGGCGGCTTCAAAAAGATCACCTTGCCGCTGATCGAAGGGCTGGGGGATCGGCTGGGCATGTGGGTCGACCACCACGATAGCGAGGAACATGCGCTGTACAAAAATGACCCGCGCTTCGTGCTGTCGACGAAGGCGGAGCACGGCGCCTGTCCTGAAATGATCACGCCTGAGCTGGTCGAACGTGCGGGGCGCATCGACACCATCGTTTGCCACACCGACTTCGACGGCCTGGCCAGCGCCGCGAAATGGGTGAGAAATGGCGTGGAGTCGTACCCGGGCTGCGACGACGACGCGCGCGCCATCGACACGCGCATCGGCACCCCGAGCTCGGTTGCGGAGCGCATCGATCGGGCGCTACGCGCGCGCTTCCGCGATCAGGGGCTTTTCGGCGTGATCGTTCGGCATCTGGCCACGGGCCTGGCCGACCCGGCGCTGTGGGTACCCATCGACGAAGCCGCCGCCGAGCTGGTGCCGGTGGAGCGCGAGACGCGGCGCGCGGCCCTTGCCTACAAACGCCTGGAACCCGGGGTGGCTTTGGTCGACGTGAGCGAAGGCTATGATCGCATCGACAAGACGCTGCTGTTGCTGCTCGGCCAGGAGCGAGAGCCCGTGAGCGTGGTCGTCGATCGCGAGAACGTCAGCGTTGCCGCACGCTTCGACAGCGGCAAGAATTTCGTGGAGCTGCTGGGCTTGGGGGCGGGCATGCCGACGCGCGTTTCGGTGCCGCGCCCGCAGCTGCCGCGCGTGTTGAAGGCGCTCGGCGTGAGCCCACACGATATTTGATATCTGCGCGCCCGTGACGCCTGCGACGGCTCGCCCGCGGGGCTGACTTGGCCTTTTTTTGCGCGGCCCGCCCGGCCCGGGCCGCTCGTGCGTGACAACCAGGCCCAGAAACTGGCCTGCCCGGCGTCGGCCTTGACCGTGCTCCATCAGGTGGACTCGAATGGCGGGCTTACTGGAGCTTCGAGATGTCCAATACTTCCAAGATCGTAGTCTTGATTGCCGATGACGAGCCGAGCACCGTGGCCATGCTGTCGAGCCACCTCCGTTCGAGCGGCTACGCCGTGCTCGAAGCCTCGGACGGTGACCAGGCGTGGGAGCTCGCGCACGAGCACCTGCCCCACCTCGTGATTTTGGACGTGATGATGCCCGGCATGAGCGGCTGGGAAGTGTGTCGCAAGATCCGCGAAGCCGTCTCGCTCGCGCACACCGGCGTGATCATGCTGACCGGTATCGGCGAATCGTTGAACGAGATGACCTCGCCGCTGTACGGCGCGGATGCGCACGTGGACAAGCCGTTCGAGTTTGCGGTTTTGGATGCGAAGATCAAAGAGACGCTGGAGCGCCGTAAGCAAGGCGCGCTCGGTCGTCCCGACAGTGGCGGCGACGACGCCAGCATGGCCATCGAAGAAGACGACTTGCCGACGATTCCGCCGTCGGCCAAGCGCGCTCCGAAGACGCCCATGCCCAAGCCGCTCGCCAAGACCAAGCCCGCGGCAGCGCCGAAGGCGGCGGTGAAAGAGAAGAAAGCGCCGAAGAAGGCGGCCCCGGCCGAGCCGGCGGCGAAGAAGGCTCCTGCGCCCGCTCCCGCCAAGAAGGCGGCTGCGCCGGCGACGAAGAAGGCGGCTGCGCCGGCGCCGGCGGCGAAGAAACCTGCTCCGGCTCCTGCGAAGAAAGCCGCTCCGGTTCCCGCCAAGAAGGCTCCGGCGAAGAAAGCGCCCGTGGCCAAGAAGGCTCCCGCCAAGAAGGCGCCGGTCGCCAAGAAGGCTCCCGCGAAGAAAGCCCCCGCGGCCAAAAAAGCCCCCGTGAAGAAGGCG
>JBEQSW010000593.1:0-3869 GCA_040348565.1 Myxococcales bacterium
GGCGGTCAGGGCCTCGGGCGTGTCGTTCTCGGGGTCGACGCTGAAGCTGACCAGCTGCAGCTTCACCCCGCCGCTGGCCGCCGCCTGCTGCAGGTCTCGCATGCGGCGCGTGATGCGCGGGCACACGGTGGGGCAGCGGGTGAAGAAGAACGCCGCCGCCCAAACCTGGCCGCGCAGCACCGCTTCGTTCACCGGGCGCCCGCTCTGGTCCGTCAAGCCGAAGCTGCCCACGCTGCCCAGCGCTGGCAAATCGGCGGCCCGGCGACAACCGATCGCCGCCGGCAGCAGCGCGCCTAGTGTCGTCATCCACAGCGCGCGACGGGAGAGCGAAGGGAGCGGAAACGTCACGCCCGGCGTCTACGACCCGGGCTCGGCACCGTCAAGCGCGCTCGCTCTCGGCGCGGGTGGTTTCCCACAGCTCGCGCAGCAGCCCGCGAGACGACGAGCGCTGCCCGCGCGCCACCGCCCAAACCAGCTCCCGAGCGCGTGTATTGACGGGCACGGCAAGCCCGTGGCGGGCCGCCCGCTCGACCACCTCGCCGTTCAAGAAATCCACGGCCGGCTCGCGCCCGCGCTCCAGCGCCGAAAGCATGGACGAGCGCATGCGGCGGTAGCGCGTCCCTACCGCGAGCATCAACGCATGCTTGGTCGCGAGCGACATCGACGACTTTTGGCGTTCCTCGGCGCCCAGAGCCAGCCACTCCAAGTCGACGGTGCCGGCTACCTTTTCGAGCCGCACCCCTTCGGCGCGCGCCAACGACACCGCCTCGGTCACGACCTCGAGGGCCAAGCGCCGCACGAAGCGCAGCCGCAAGAGCGCGCCCAGTCGCTCGCCGCCGAGCGTCCCCAACGTAGAGACCGCGCAGTTGATGGCAAGCTTGCTCCAGCGCACGCCGGCCAGGTTTTGACTGATGGTGACGGGCCCCACGACCTCCAAGAGTCGCGAAAGCTCGGGCAAGCGCTCGGCGACGCCGCCCGGCAACACCCCGAGCGAGAAGCCGCCGGCGCTGGTGCGCTCGTAGACGCCCGGCTCGATCATCGAAGCTCCCCACGCCACCACGCCGCCGACGACCCGTTCCGCGCCACTGAAGCGGGCCACGCGCTCTTCGCACAGCCCGTTTTGAAAGCACACTAGTTGTCCGTCGGGAGCGAGCGCGGGCAGCGCGTCGCGCGCCGCTTGCTCCACCTGCGGCGGCTGCACGGCGAGCAGCACCCAGGCGAAATCGCCGCTCGGTGGCGCGGACGCCAAGACGGCGTGCGGATGGCCGCCGCGCCCGGCGTCGTCCCCACGCAACCTGAAGCCGCGCTCGCGCAGAGCCTGCCCGATGCCGGCGTTGGTGGTCACGACGGTCAGCTCGGCCCCCGTGCGACACAAGAGCGAGCCCAGCACGCCGCCGATACCGCCCGCGCCGACCAGCAAAATCCGCGGGCCTTTCGGGCTCATGCCTGCTCCACAGCCGGCTTGGTCACACGCTTCCCGGGCGTCACAGGGGGTAAGTGTAGGCGAAAACCTTTGCCAGGCAGGAGCAATGGATGTACTACCTGCACGCACACCGGCCCACCCGCCGGTCCGCAACGAAAGTAGCAGCCATGCGCAGGATCAAAAAGCTTCTCGAGCGCCTCCGCCTCCCGCTGCCCGCCTTCGCCTGATTTTCGGGCTCGCGAGCGTGCCAACGCGCGACACTCGGCCGCCTCTCGGTGCTGCCGAGCGCTCGCGCGTTGGTCTTTGTGCCGAGTGCCAGCACGCTCGCCACATCGTCTCCGCCAAAGGCTCGAGCTTTTGGCTCTGTGAGCGGTCAGTGACTGAGCCGAATCGATTTCCCAAGTACCCGCCGCTGCCGGTCCTGCGCTGTAGCGGCTTTCAACCTTCGTGATCGCGGGCTCCCCACGATGATGCGGGCCGGGACGGACGCCAGGGCGGCGCCCGGCGACTCAGTGTGCCGTGGCGACCTCCGACAACGTCGCGTTCGCGTAAACGTAGAGCGCTCCCTCGTGAAAGCGTTCGACGTACCCCGGCAAAGGACGCGTCGCGACGACGTAGCTCACGTGATACTTGGCGGCTAGCTCGGCACGGTAATGGCCGTCCGCCCAAGCTTGCCAAAAGCTTGCCAGGTCGTTGGTGCGCTCATCGAATTCTTGGCGGCGCAGGAACGAAACGGGGAAAAATTCTGGAGCAAGCGGCACACGTGCTCCGGCGATTCCCAGCAGCAACCGACGCAGGTTGGCGCTTTCACACAAGACGATGGCACCCGGTGTGACGTCGCGCTTGAAGTCGTCGGCCACGGCCATTTCGTCGGAGCTGGCCAGCGCCGGCTCACCGTTCTGCGAGCCGGCTTTGAAAGCATTCAACGTGGCGGGCGCCGCCAAGAGCCCGACCAGCAAAGTGGCGGTCCAAGCCGCGGACGGCGGCGTCCACGTCTTGAAGAGCTTGGACAGAGTCACGCTGACGAAGACCCAGCTCACCAATTTGGTCTCGACCAAGAACCACACCGAATTGTTGTAGGTGTCCGGATAGTCAATCGGCGTGACGCGCAGCCCGAGCCCGAGCCCATAGCCGAGCAGCGCGAAGCAAGCGACGAACAGCAACACCATCGGCGCCGAGCGAGAGCCGACGCTGCGTAGCCACACGGGCAGGCCGAGCAAACGAACGCCGGCGGTGCCGATGACGAACAGGGGAACCGCCACGGCAAACAGCTGCACGGCGCCGCGAGCCGTCAGGTGCTTCGCCGCAAACATCGGCGTGATGGCGGACAGCCAGCTGGCGTCGGCCAGCTCCAGGCTAGCGAGCGTCGTCGGCACGTAGCTCGTGAAGAGCGTAGGTACGAGCTCGATGATCTTCGGTCCGTGGCGCAGCGACAACATCGGCGCGAACAGCAGGAGCAGGCCGACCCCGGTTGCGGCGAAGAGCGTGAGCGCGAAGCGCCGACGCTTGCCGCTACACAGCAGCGCCGCGAGGCCCAACGCCGCCAGCGTTTGGATGCCGAAGAACACCTTGTATGAGCCAGCCAGAGCTAGCAACGCGCCCGTCACGCCGAGCCAGCCGACGCGCATGCGACCATTCTTGAAGGCGTGATTGAAGCCAACGAGCCCGCAGAAGAATGCGGCCAACGCGGGCAGGTTCGGGTTGACGAAGTACAATCCGAACACCGAAGGACTACTGAAGTATTGGGCAGACCAGACCCCGTTGCTTCCTTTCCACAAACCAGGAATGAACGAAAAGTCTTCGCCAAGCAGGACGAACAGCGGCGTGACCAGCGCGACCGCGCGTGAGCCCGTGAGCCGCTTGACGAAGGCGGAAACGGCCAAGACCGCGAGGGTCGTAAAGAGCGTGGGCACGAGACGTAAGCTCACCGCAGCCGGAGCTAGGCCCAAGAACTTGCAGAAGACGGCGCCCGCGAGCTCTGTCGAGTAGTGATACACGAGCATCTGATCGCCGACGAAGGGGTTGCGCGGCGGCCAGGCGCGTGAAAGCTCGGCTGCGATGGCTACATGCAAGGTGCCGTCGGGCGGCACGACCAGACGCAGCCCCCCACCCGCGCCGGGCGTGAAGTCCACCGCGTGCACCGGCATGTACGACAGCATCGCCGACGCCACACCGATGACTGGCAAGAGGAGGAGGCTGAGGGCGAGGCTGGCTTCGGCCTTCGCCTGCCCTCGCCGGACATACGCCCGCCGCGCGAGGTACAGCGCCGAGCCCGCCGGAAGCAGCCAATACAGCGACGGAACGTGGGCGTACGCCGCCACGACGAACATGGCGTTGCTGCCCGCGAGCCCCACGCCCAGCGCCAACGCCAGGAGCTCTTCACCGCTGCAGCGCAGGTTCAAGGCGCGCGCCAGCGCCAAGCCCGGAAGCAGAAAGAAGCCGACGA
>JBEQSW010000608.1:0-7018 GCA_040348565.1 Myxococcales bacterium
GCTTGCTCAGGCTCATCCACTTCCGGCGGAGACGCGCCGCCCGGTGGCGGCGCCGGCAGCGCCAATAGCGCGGCAGGCACGAGCAGCGCCGTTGCGGGCACGTCGGCGGTGGCCACCGCCGGCGCTGGTGGCGGTGTGGCTAGCGGCGGGAGCAGTGGCAGTGGCGTATCCGGTAGCGGTACGGCCGGCGTTGCAGGGACGGGCTCGGGCTCGGGTGGCAGCAGCGGTGGCTCGGTCGGGGGCGGCAACGGCGGTGCTGCGGGCGGCGGCGGTATCGATCCCAACTGCAACAAGTCCCTGGCAACTTGGACCGACAGCGCCGACAACTACGCCAGCAAAGACTTCGGCCCGAATTTCTTGCGTAAAAATTTCTGGAACGCGAAGGCCACCGGCTCCGGTGCGCTGACGCTGTGGGCGGTCAATTCGCGCTGTTGGGGCGTCGACGCGGCGTCGGAAGATACCGTCAACTCCGGCACGGTGAAGAGCTACCCGGACATGGCGCGGGGTTGGGTCGTCGGCACCGCCGGCTTTCAGAATCCGAACAGCGGTCTACCCATTCAAGTGTCTGCGCTGACGAAAGCGAAGATCCGCTGGAAGATGAGCGTCTCCGGCACGCCGCTGCGTCACTACGCGCTCTGGGACATCTACTTCCACGAGACGGCTACGCCCGGACGGGGCACGGCGCCCGTCAACTTGATGATCAAGCAGCGCGTGGTCGACCCAGACAAATACGAGCAAGACAAAGAGTCGGGCGGCGAGACGGCCGTCACCCACACGTTCGGCGGTATCACCTTCCGCGAAAACAAGAACACGGGCCTGAAATCAGGCTCGCGGATCGTGATCGAGCTGTTCGCGACGCCGGTGAATGGCAACGACATGGGCGTTGACGACATGACCCTCGATCTGAAAGAGGTCATCGACTTCTACGTGAAGGACGGCTCGATCCTGAGCACCGATTACCTGACCAGCATCCAAACCGGCTGGGAAATTCTGGCGGGCGGGACCTTCGTGACGAACGACTTCTGGACCGCCCTTCAAGACGAGCCCGAGCCGACCAACTAGTGCAGCGCTGCGGCTTGCCTCGGTCCATCCAGTGGGCGAAGCTGGGCCACGGATGTCGTTTCTTTCGAAGCTTTGGGGCAAGGTGCGAGGTGCGCGAGGTGAATCGATCGGCGACCAGAGCCCTGGGGATCCGATCGATGCCTTCTGGGCGTGGTGGGCCGGGGTGTCGGACGAGCTGGCCAGCGGCTACGAGAGCAAGCAGCCGCCGAGCGACGAGCTGGTCGAGCGGATCTCCGAGCGCGTGAAGGCGATCCACCCGGGGCTGGCCTGGGAAACGGGAGTGGGGGTCAAGAGCCGGCACCAGCTCGCCTTGTCGTCGGAGGGCGACGCGGCACTTCGGGTCGTCACGCAGCGTTGGTTGTCCCGCGCCCCCAAACCCTCGGCAAGGTGGGAATACTACGCGGCGCGACAGCGCGGTGACGCAGATGCGCACCACACGTTGCGCATCGGAGAACGAGATTTCCAATACGCCGACTTCAAGGTCAAGACGGAGGTCGATGAAACGCGCGCCGTCGTGCACGTGGTGATCTATCACCCACAGTTTGCGACGATGCCGGAGCCAGAGCGGTTACAGCCGATGTTCTTGTTCTTGGATCACGTTTTGGGCGAGGACGATGTCACCTCGTGGCTCGGCAGTGTCGACAGCGGAGAACAGGTCCCGCCCGACGCTGCTGGCGCAGGCGCCTTGCTCGACGTCGTGCGCAAGCTCCGCGCGGAGCGCAATGACGAGCAGGTGACCCTGCTGCAGGGAACACGCGCTGGCGTGCCGATCATTGCCCTGGTGCGCCTTGGCCTCAAGCGGCTGGACTACCTGCTCCACGACCACCATCTGGAGCTCACGTTCATCCTGAAGGAGCCCGACGAGAACGGCCTTCATGGCGGGGAAGAAGGCGATGAGCTCAATGCGCTCGAAGACGGCCTGATCGCGGAGCTTTCGCACCGTGCGGTTTGGATCGGCCACGAGACATTCGCCGGCAAGCGCGTCGCCCACTTCCACGCCGACTCCAGCGCAGCCATCCAGCAAGAAATCGAAAGCTACTGCGCCGCCCACGGCCACTGGGAAATGTCCCTGTCGGTCAAGTCGGATCCGGAGTGGGCCGTCCTCCGCCGCTATTGACCGCCGCATCCGCGCAAGCGGCGTGACGTTTCTGCCTCACGTCACGCGTGGTCACGTGCGAAAGCCGCTAGCAGCGCTCGGCGCCGCGCCCGCGCGCGAGCGCGCCAAGCCTGGCATGCCTCTCGCAACGCGCATCATCACATGACTCAACCCATCCCGCCCGGGCAGCCTCCTGGACCACAACCGACCCCGATCGATCCTCCGCCCGCGGAAACGCCGCCGCCGCGCGAAGATCCTGACGTGTTGCCTCCGTCCGAACCGATCGAAGAGCCGCTGCAGTCACCTGACGACACACCACGCGCACCGAACGAAATGGCGGCGCCAACCGTCGCGCTTTGATTGCGCGCGCCGTCGCATCTTGCGAGCCAACGCGTGTGAGCGTTGCCGTAGAAATGTCGCGCGGTGGTGACCCCTCCCTGCTGCGCGCAGCCGCAGGCGAGCACAGCTTTGGGAGGGGTCGGCCGCGCGCAGGCCGTTAGGCCGAGCACGGACGGCGACAAAAAAACTTTGGGTCGCTCCGAAGGATGGCGAGGGCGCTCGGCTCTAACTCTCGAACCCGGAGTGGTGGCGGAGCTGTCCGCGGACCGACGTGCGTCGCCGGGCGGAGTGTAGCTGAAGGTTTGTCGCTGACGGACCAGCGATCAAAGGAGCGAAAGAATGTTTCGTAGAATATCCAGTCTTTCGATTGTCGTCGTTGCCAGCGCAAGCTTGCTCGCGAGTGCTTGTAGCGGCGCTGCCGACGCTGAAGGGGAGGCAATCGGCAGCTCGTCGAGCGCGCTCACCGGGCAAGATCGGCTCACGGCTTGTGCACAAGATCCGCGCGTGGTGGCAGGGTTGATCACCGCTCGCATTTGCGCGGGCGGCGACATCTTCGCGCGGGAAACGTTTGGCGGCAACGGACGCACGTGCACGTCGTGTCATCCGATTGGGCACAACACGACCATCGACGGGCCTTTCGTGACCGCGCTGTTCGCACAGAATCCGAACGACCCGCTGTTCGTGTTCAAGAACAACCCGGCGCTGGCCAAGCTGGAGAGTGAAAATGGGCTTTTTTCCTCCGGAAATGTGCTCGAAAACGTCGATGGCTTCGAGGATCCGACGCGAAAATTCATCTTGCGCTCGGTCCCCCACACGTTGGGCCTGAGTCAAACCGTGTCGGCTGATGCGGCCGACCCGAAGACGACCATTCCACCCGGAGAGCGAACCGGTTGGGGTGGTGATGGCGCGCCCGGCGACGGCTCGCTGCGCTCGTTCCTTCAGGGCGCCATCAAGCAGCACTACACCAAGACGCTCGCGCGCGTCGCCGGCGTCGATTTCCGCGAGGCCACGGCCCTCGAGCTCGATCTCACGAACGAGTTCCAACGCTCGCTCGGTCGTACGCGGGAGCTCGACCTGAACCAGGTCAACCTGTTCGATTCGGTGGCGAACCTGGGGCGTCAGGTCTTTCTCGACCCGAACCGCGGGCGGTGCAACTTTTGTCACCTCAACGCCGGCTCCAACTTTCAAGACACCGGCAAGGGTCGAAATTTCGACACCGAGATCCGCACCGCGCCGGCCTTGGGAGACGTCGGGATTCTCGCCGACGGTACGCCCGTTTTCGACGGTGGCTTTGGCGGGGTCGGCTTGGCTCAGCCCAACATGAACGGTTTGAGCGCGGACCCGAGCGTGGGTCAAAAGAATGCCTTCGGCAACGGCACGTTCAACACGCCGTCGTTGATCGAGGCGGCCGATACGGGGCCGTTCTTTCACAACAATGCGTTCTTCTTGTCGAGCGAGATCGAAAGCGCGGTGTTCTTCTACATCGATCCGGGTGGCTTCGGGGCGTCGCAAGCCGCCAAAGACATGCTGCCGCGCTTTCCGAATCCGATCACCTTCACCAACGACGAGGGTAACGCGATCGGTCGGTTTTTGCGCGCGCTCAACGTGGCGTTCAACCTCGATCTGGCCAAGCAACGGCTCAGCGCCGCTCGCACCCTGTTCACCCGCTTCGGCGGGACGAACAGCGGCGCTTTGCAAATCAGCCTGATCAAGCTGGCCGACACGGAGTTGAACGATGCGTTGACGGTGCTCAACCACGCTCCGTTGCAACCTTTCTACCCGGTCACGGTGGACCAAATCGGGCTCGCCCGCACCGAGATCACCAACGCCCTCGCCGCGTCCGCCTCGGCCCGAGGCGGCTTCATCTCGAACGCGGTTTCGCGCGTCGAAACCGCCCGAAACCCCATCGGTGCGAACATCGACTTCAAGCTCGGCTCAGGCAACGTGATGTTCTGAGTCGCCCACCGACGCACGGAGCGGGGCACGTTCACAGGCGTGAGGTGCGGGCCGAGCCTAGTCGCCCCGCACCGTCCCCGCCTTGGGGCTCTCGGGTTGCAGCTGAGAGATGCCGACGAGCGCCGCGAGCAAACCGGCCAATGCGCCGACGGCCAGCGCCCAGCGGGGGCCGTAGTGATCGGCGACGAGGCCAACGAGTGGAGCGCCGACCAGGGTCGTGCCCAGCTGAATCGCGAGAAAGATCGCCATCACGCGACCGCGCATGTACGGCTCGGTTGCAAGCTGCACGGTGCCGTTGGCGGTAGTCGTGAAGGTTTGGGCCGCGATGCCAACGCCCGTGAGCGTGAGCCCGAACAAGAGGAAGCTCGGCATCACGGCGGCGAGCGCGAGCCCGGCACCGAACAATGCCGCGCCGACGACGAGCAGCGCGCCGCGCGGGCGCGAGCGCCGGGCCGAAAGCAACGCGCCCATCAGTGTGCCGGCCGCAAGCAGGGACGACAACAAGCCGAATTCGCTCGGGCCACGGCCGAAAGCGCGCACTGACATCGTCGAAATGAAGATAGGCAGGTTGAAGCCGAAAGTAGCCATCAGCAGCACCATCGTCATCACTGCACGCAGCTCTCGGCGCTGCCAGACGTAGCTCACGCCTTGGGCCAGGCCCCGCTTCGTCTGCACCAGGGGCTCGCGCCGATGGAGCTCGCTCACCCGCAACAGCAACAGCGAGCCAATCACCGCCACGAACGAAGCGGCGTTGATCAAGAACATCCAACCCGAGCCCACGCTGCCGATCAGCAGCCCTGCGAGCGCGGGACCGACCATGCGCGCGGCGCTGAACGAGCTGGAGTTGAGCGCGACCGCGTTCGAGATGCGCGACTCCGGCACCAACTCGGAAACGAAGGTCTGCCGGGCGGGTGCGTCGAACGCCGCCGTGCAGCCTTGCGCCAGCGCGAAAGCGTACACGTGCCACAACCTGACCCAGCCTAGCAGCGTGAGCAGCCCGAGCCCCAACGCCAGCAGCGCCATCAGGCTTTGCGTGGCGAGCAGCAGCTTACGGCGGTTGAAGCGATCGGCAGCGTAGCCCGTGAAGGGAACTAGCAAGCTCGCGGGGCCGAACTGCAGCGCCATCACGGTGCCGAGCGCGGTCGCGCTGTGGTGCGTCAGCTCGGTGAGCACGAGCCAGTCTTGGGCCGTGCGCTGCATCCACGTGCCGACGTTGGAGACCAGCGCGCCGAGCGCCCAGAGTCGGTAGTTGAAGCCCGCGAGCGACCTGAAGGTGCCGTCGCGAAGCTCGCTCATCGTTAGGGCTTTACCGCAGAAGCGCGCGCTGTCAGGCGGTTTCGTGGAGGGTGGGCGCCGGCCACGGGGCGGGCTTGTGGATTGACCTTCCGATCGTATGCTGCGGCGCAAATGTCGCCTCCGAGCTTGTCGCTACCGAGCCGCTTGTGGCTGTCGTGGGTGTGCGCGTTTCGCGTGTTGTTCGACGGACAGTGTGCGGCGCGCGTTGCTGCGCTACGCGGGGCGGCGCCGGAGCCGGAGTCGTTGCCCGCGCCCAGTGCGTCGAAGAACGAGGTACCGGTCGTCGCGACCACCGTCGCCGCCCAGCCGTCCGCTTCCACCGGCGCGCTGCAGTTGCTGTCGCTGCTGCAACGCGAAGGTCGCTTCATCGACTTCGTTCAGCAGGACGTGGCCGGCTTCGGCGACGCCGACATTGGAGCGGCGGCCCGGCTGGTGCACGAGGGCTGCCGGCGTGCGCTCCGTACGCATGCCCGCGTGGTGAGCGTGCGTAGCGAAGCCGAGGGCTCGTCGGTCGTGCTGGATAGCGCTAGCCCCGACGTCAAGCTGGTGGGCAACGTCGCCGGGGCGGCGCCGTATCGCGGCGTGCTTCGCCACCGAGGCTGGCGTGTGGAAGAGCTGACGCTGCCGACGCTGTTGGGGTCGCATGATCCGAAGCTGGTGGCGGCGGCGGAGCTGGAGCTGTCATGAGCGAAAAGCTGGTCGTGGGCATCGACCTTGGCACCACGCATTGCGCGCTCGCGGTAGCGCCGCTTTCGAATCCGAACGCGCGCGTGGAGGTGCTGGCCATCGAGCAGCTGGTCGCGCACGGCTCGGCCGAGAGGCGCCCGCTTTTACCCAGCTTTTTGTACTTTGCCCACGAAAGTGAGGCGGCGCTGGCTTTGCCGTGGGACGGCGAGCGGCGCTTTGCCGTCGGAGAGCTGGCCCGAGCGCGCGGCGCCGAAGCACCCGAGCGCGTGATTTCGAGCGCGAAGAGCTGGCTTTCGTACGGCGGTATCGATCGACGTGCGGGCAACCTGCCGTTGAACGCTCCCAGCGACATCGAGCGCATCTCGCCGGTCGAGGCTTCGTTTCGGCTGCTCGATCACTTGAACGAAGCGTTCCGCGCCGCTCGTCCGGAGGACGGCGATCTGGCGGCCCACGAGGTCGTATTGACGGTGCCGGCATCGTTCGACGCCGGCGCGCGCGACTTGACGGTGGAGGCGGCGCTCGCGGCCGGCTTCGAGCAGGTGACATTGCTGGAGGAGCCGCAGGCGGCCCTGTACGCCTGGA
>JBEQSW010000618.1:0-9259 GCA_040348565.1 Myxococcales bacterium
GCGCCGCAGCGCGATGACCAACCCCACCGCGCCCGCAATCAAATGGAACACATTGTAAGCAGGCGCCCCGCTCATCAACGACAGCCGCGCCGGTACCACGAACCCCAGCACCCCTGCCGCCAAGAGCAACGGCGCGAACCAGGTTACGAGCTGTACGTTCCGCGTCGCCCAAGAAGGTCCCACCGAGCTCACGGCGTCGAGCATGCCGGAAAATACGCTTCTGGTGCGGATACGGATCGACCAGCCAAAAAAAGCGCGGATTTTGGCCGCTTCGGTTGGCCGCCCCCGGGGCGCAGCCAGAGCCCCGACGATTCTCCCGCACCAGTGAACTCGTACAGCTCGGCGGTATCGTTAGCGCGCGCAATGAACGGTTCGGGGTGATTCCGCGACACGAGAGAGCCCACGGCGACATCGGCCATCGACGGCGGCCGCCCGAATGCCGGGGCCTCCTCGTCGCAGGCTGATCGATTTGCAGGCGCGGCCGGCACTGTCGTCACTCCCGCGGGTGACCGCTCGAGTTCCACGACTACGCCATCGAATGGCGGCCCGACAACGTGACATTCTTCGTCGACGGCACGCCAACCCACCGCGACGTTCAGGTCACGCTCAAAGACGCCGCACGACTGCACATGAACGCTTGGCCGACGGACAACGTCGTAACTTCCTTCGCCGGCCCGTTCGACGCGAGCGCGGTGCCGTGCGAAGCGCAATACGACTGGGTCGAAGCCTAATACGTACAGGCCGTAGCTGGCCGAACCGCCCACATTTGCGCCGCACTGGGACCAAACGGCGCGCGCGACGCCACACGCTTCCGGTCATCGCGCCGTCATCGTGGTCGTCCTAGCGGCATAAGCGTGCGGAAGCACGTCAGCGCTGCCGACGGCGCGATTGTTGCTGAAGGGGCGAGTTGTCACCTTTCAGGAGATGACTCAAAAATGAACAAATCAAATATTCGATACCTTGGCTTGGCGAGCGTCAGTCTCTTCGTAGGCCTCATGCCTCTTGCTTGCGGCGACGATGACGACGATGACGTGGTCGGCACCGCTGGTCACAGCGGCAGCACCAGCACCGCCGGCAAGACCAGCACCGCTGGTACGGCCGGAAAGAGCAACGACAGCGGCGGTAGCAGCAACGCGAGCGGCAGCTCCGCTGGCGGCGTCGGCGGCGACGAAGCGGCTGGCGCAGGCGGCGAAGGTGGCTCCGCCATCGTAGCCACCGGCCGAGTGCGTGTCGTGCACGCCTCCCCCAGCGCACCCAGCGTGGACATCTACGTCGCGGGCACGACTACAGCGGTCGCAAAAGGCGTCGCTTACGGCGAATCGACCGAGTTCATCGTGGTCGACGCCGGCACGGTCGCTTTCGATTTGCGAGCCGCCGGCTCCAAAGCCAGCGAGGATCCCGCGTTCACGACGGCGGACATCACGGTGGACGGCGACGCCGACTACACGCTGGTCGCGGCCGGTGACTTCGCCCACCCGGAGGACGCCGACGTCGGCTTCCGCGTGCTCGCCCTGGAACACGACTTCGAGGCTCCCCCCGCAGGCAGCGCGGTCGCGCGCATCGTTCACGCCACCTCGGCGTGGGACGCGGTGGATCTCGACGTGGTCGCCACCAATGGCGTCGACGTGCCCGCCCTCGCCCGCTTCGGCAGCGAGAGCAACGTCGACTTGCCGGCAGGCGCAACGATTCCGGTCGACTTCCAGACCGAAGCCGACGGCGTGCTGAGCCAATTGGTGCTGCCCAAGCTGACCGCCGGTAACGAGCTGTTCGTGATTGCCACCGGCAATCCGGGCTTCCCGTTCCGCGCGCCGGCCAACGGCTTTGCGCTGCTGGTCGTCGATCAGGACGGCAAGGTGAGCTGGGTGAAAGAGCAGCCGTGGATCCACATGGTCCACGCTTCGGACATCAGCACCGTCGACGTGTACGAGACGACCCACACCGCCGCGAGCGGCAAGCTGCTGAACGATCTGGCAGCCGAGAAGCTGTCGGCGTTCCAGCTGCCGGAAAGCTCGGCGGGCTTCACCCTGAAGGCCGTAGCTAGCGACGCTGCCGCCGGTACCGCGACGGGGCTCGCCACGGGCCCAACCAGCACCATCGAAGCCGGCGAGCACTACCTCAGCTACATCGCCAGCGACACCATCCAAACCATCCACGAGCAGTTCGACCTCGAACAGCCGACGAAGGTCATGCTGCGCGGCGTTCACGCCTCGACCAGCATCACCGAAACCGTCGACTTCGGCGCGGTCGTGAGCAACGCGCTCAGCAGCGCGCTGATCAGCGGCGTCATGCCGACCGAGTCTTCGGCCGAAGCTGGTGTCGCGACGAATCCTGGCAACCTCATCCTGGGCGCTTCTCCGCACTCGTTGACGACGCTGCTGGCGCAAAAGACGCTCAGCGGTACCGCGGCACCGATTGCCGGTGAGCGCGACTTCGTGCTGCTGGTCGGAGCCGATGGGCTCTGGCTGGTCGATACTTCGGTAGCGGGCTGGACCCTTCGCTAACCGACCGCCACTGGGCCGGGTGCGTAGACGCACGCATCCGGCCCAGTGGGCTTCCTTCAGCTTCTGCTTCTGCTTGTGCTTGTGCTTTCAGCTCAAGATTTGGTCGATGCGCTCGAGCTCCCCGCTCGAGAAGTCCAGGCGCTGGAGCGCGCCCACGGCGTCTTCGATCTGCTCGACCCGGCTGGCGCCAATCAAGGCGCTCGTCATGCCCGGATGTCGCAGCACCCATGCCAGAGCCAGCTGGGCCAAAGTTTGACCGCGCTCCTGCGCGATTTGGCCGAGAGCGTTCACGCGGGCAAGCTTGTCGGAGGTCACGTGCTCGGGCCGCAAGAAGCCGCCCGGCTTACCGGCGCGTGAATCGGCGGGGATGCCGGACAGGTACTTGTTGGTGAGCAGGCCTTGCGCCAACGGTGAGAACGCGATGCAGCCCACACCCTGCTCGGAGAGCACCTCCAGGAGCTCACCCTCGATCCAACGATTGAACATGCTGTAGGCGGGCTGATGGATCAGGCACGGCGTGCCGAGGCTTCGCAACAGCTCGGCGGCACGCTTGGCCAGCGGCGCCGGGTAGTTCGAGATGCCGACGTAGAGCGCTTTACCGGCGCGCACCACCTGATCGAGAGCGCCCATCGTCTCTTCGAGCGGAGTCTCCAGGTCCGGGCGATGATGATAAAAGATGTCCACGTAGTCGAGCCCCAGGCGCCGCAAGCTCTGATCGAGGCTGCTCACCAGGTATTTTCGAGAGCCGAAATCTCCGTAGGGGCCCGGCCACATGCCGTAGCCGGCCTTCGTCGAAATCACGAGCTCATCGCGATACCGGCCAAGATCGCTCGCCAGCACGCGGCCCAAGCTGGTTTCCGCCGAGCCCGCCGGGGGCCCGTAGTTGTTGGCCAGGTCGAAGTGGGTGATGCCCAGATCGAAAGCGCGAAGCAGCATCTTACGCCCGTTCTCGAGCAGATCGACGCCGCCGAAGTTGTGCCACAAACCGAGCGAGATGGCCGAGAGCAAGAGGCCGCTCTTGCCGGCGCGACGGTACGGCATGTGCTGGTAGCGCGACTCGGCGGGGGCGTAAGACATGGCGCGCAGGTTAGCGCCCGCCGTCGCAGAAGCTAGAGCCACAAAATTTGCGGGACCAGCTGCTCGGCTTCGGCCTGAACCTCGTCCAGCTTGGACTCGCTCAAGCCCAGCTCGCCGCGCGCGATCTCGAAATCGAGATCGGAGACGGCGTCGGCGGCAATGGCGATGCCCTGCGCGTCGGCCGGCCCTACCACGTCGGCTCCGAACGAGCGGCTCAACCGATCGGCAACGCAAATGGCCGCTGCCACCTTCGAAAATTCACCAGTATGCAAGTGGTGGTGGTGCCCGACGACGTCGGCCATGCCCGCCGGCAAGCCCCACAGGGTTGCCAAGATGCCGGACGCGCGCTCGTGCAGAGCGTCCACGTCCGTCCACAGCTGTTCGAGCGGCGGGCTCTCGGCGCCTTCGAAGTGGGTGACGGCGAACAACAAACCGGCAAACCCCGCGTCGTGCAGCAGCGCACAAATGAACGCTTGATCGCCGTCGATGCGCGCCTTGCTGCAGACGATGCGCGAGATGTACGCGGTCACGGTGCTGTGCCGCTGCACTTGCGCCACCGTCTCGGCGTACTCGTCCAGATCGAACACGCCGCTGCGCAGCGCCACCTCGAACACCATGTCGCGCACGACCTTGAAGCCGAGCCGCACCACGGCTTCCTTCAGCGTCGAGATGGTGCTGCGGCCCGAGTAGATGGGCGAGCTCACCAGGCGCATCACGCTGCCGGCCAGCATTTCGTCTTGCTCGAGCAGCCGCACGACCTCACTGGCGCGAGCGTCGGTGCGGTTCGAAAGCGCCAACAACTCCATGGCCACGCTGGGCAGAGGCGGCGGGCGGTACGAAGGGTCTTCGAAGACCGAGATCAGCCGCTCCCGCAGCGCCGAGGTGATCAGCGACTCGCTCACGCCCTCTACCCTAGCACCCGGGACCTAGAAGATCGTCGAATGGTGCTCAGAGGCCGGCCGGGCGGCGACACGCGCCTTGGAGCCCGGCGCATCGGCCCACGGGTCCACTATCTCGACGTGCGAGGGAACCCAACGCGGGCCCGGAAAAACCGCCGGCTGCCGCTTGGCCCACGGATCGACGAGGAGCTCGACCACCGGCGGGGACCAGTGGCGCGCGGCCGGGCCCGGAATGATTGGCGACCCTTCGGGCTTACGGTCCGGCGTTGCCAGTGGCTTCGCGGCTGGCCCGAGGCCGGAAGCCGGCATGGCGCGGCGCGGAGGCACCGGGGCTGCCGCCGGCGCCGCGGCTTTGCGCCACGGCTCGGTGATCAACCCCTGTTGCGCCAGAGCGGCGCTGCCGACCAGCATGGCCCCGATTATGGCTCGAACGATTCTTGGTCGCCCCAAAGTGACGCTCAGTATAGCGCAAACTACTCCGGGCAGTAGAGCAGCGCGATGCTGCTCTCAGCGGGGGCGCCGCCGGTGAAACGAATTCGCCGGGGGGATGCGCCCACGCAGTCGTGCGCGAGCGTCGTGCTGCCCGCATGAACCTCGCCCTGGACCGCGTTCAGGTAGCAAAAACCCGGCGTCTCGGGCACCGAATCGGCGGTCTGGCAAGCCGTCAGCTCGGCGCCGCTGAGCTGCGTGAGCTCGCACAGGCACAGCGAGTCACACGACATGCCGGGGCCGCAGTAGCCGACCGAGGCCAGCTCTTCGAGCACCGGCCCGACGACGCCGTCCGACGGCTTCGTCAGCCCTTGGGCGGCAGGGCAGTTGCAAGTTGCCGCGCTCGACGCCGTGATCAGGCTGCAGGCAGTGCGGCCGTCGGCGTCGGCGTGAGCGTCTTGATTCAAGCAGCTGCGCCCAATCTGTTTGGCAACGCGCCCGGCGAGCGCGTCCATGGCTGGCCGGTAGCCGTAGCTGTCGGCGGTCAGATCCGCGCTCTTGGGACAGGTGGACGCGACGATGCCGTGGCCGCCGATGCCCTTCAGCACCGCGAGCTCGCGTAGGCCGGGATAAGCCTTGCCATAAGTCTGGTCGGTGGTCGGCGCGCCGCCTGCGGGCGGTTGGCACACCGGACGGTTGTAGGGCAGATCGTCGGCGTAGCAATCGCAAGCGCCGTTCGCATCGTTTCGCGCTTGATCGCAGGTGATGGGCGTGGGCAACGCGAAAGTGCAGGCGTACTGCAGGTCACGGGCGCCCATGTTCACTTGCTCGTGACCATTGATGTGGTTCGCTTGCGGATCCAGCGACGCCGAGGCGACCAGCTTCTCCGTGCGCACGACCGGATTGGCCTGCGGCAAGCCGGCAATCGTGGTGCGATCGAGCGGAGTCTCGATCATGAAAGGATCGAGCGGCGGCACCGGGGGATTGGCGGCCGGATCACCCAAGATCATGTCCCAGCGCTCCGCCGAAAGCGGTCCGTCTTCGCTCAAGAACTTGAGGCCGGGCTTGGTCAAGCTGTCGACGTCGGAGACGTCTTGCCACGGTACGCCGACGATGCCGAGCAACAGCACCTGCTCGGGGCTGCGCGGCGTCGCACCGTCTTTGCTCGCGTAGATGGGGTTGGCAACCAACGCATTGTCCGAGCGACGCCGCACCTGCGAGGCCGTGAGCGCGTCGATGTAGCGCTGCACCGGATAAAGCAAATCAAAACCGAAGCGCGCCTTTTGGTTGAAGCAGCGCAGGTTCAAATCGTCCTCGGCGACGCCCAGTGTGCTGCCTTTCACGCACTCCGAATCGTTCGCCAGCGCCGGACAGCCGTCGTGCGCGACGGTTTCGGCGCACGACTGACAGCACGGGTCGTTCGGATTGGTGAGGCACGCCGAGGTGGAACGGTACATCGGCGATGAGCGCGCGATCAGCCAGCCGTAGCCGGTGTCTTGAATCGAGCAATCGTTTTCATCCGAGAGCATGACGATGCCGAGCACCGAATCGGAGCGCAGGAACGCTTGGCGTTGGGCCAGCACTTCCGCGCTGACGCCCTGCACCTCGGCCAGGCTGCTGCCGCTTGGAACCACGACTGCCGCCGGTGGCTCCGGATCGACCAAAAAGCGATACCAGCCTTCGAGCGAGGCTTCGAAGCCGCAGCCACTGTCGCCCGCGGCCTCGACCGTCTCGGCCAAATCAGCAGCAAATACGGCCGGATCGGAGATGCCGACCGGGTTCAACATTTGCTTGGGGTCCCAAGCCAAAAAGCCGGTTTGGTTCCAGTTGGGCAGCGCCGGTCGAATGACGCCGATGAGCTGCCCGTGGTCGTCGTCGTCCGGCGAGATGCAGATGTCTTTGCTGCCGGAGGCGCCGTGCGCCCCGAGGCTGGACGTGACGACGGCCGCATGAATGTCGTTGAACGGCAAATACTCGGGCTGCGAGCCAGCGGGGCAAACGCCGGCCGGCGTGGCCTGCTTACCGGTGGCCATGCCTTGCTCGTCGAGGCAACGCGGCTGCACCAGGCGATTGACCAGATGCTGCATGGCATCAGCCAGCAGGTGCTGCTTGTCGCCCATGGAGATCGAGTTGTCGATCATCATCAACAGGTCGAGCTTGTTCGGCACCTTGTCGCGCACCAGCTCGACGCGATCTGGAACTACGACGGGACCGTCTCCTCCCGCGTCACCGCCGGTGGCCATGTCACCACCGCTGGCTTCCATGGCCCCGCCGACGCTGGACCCGGCCGTGGCGCTGCTGCCGGCGCTATCCGAGCCCGAGCCGGCCGCGCCGCTGCCACTACTGCCGCTGCTGCCAGACGCGCCGGCGGTAGCGTCGCCGCCCGAGCCGGCATGGCCGTGGCCCGGATTGCCGTTCTTGTCCGTATTGCCACACGCGCCGGCGAGCGCGAGCGCCACTGCGCACGAAATAAGCCCCGAAGCCCTCGATTTCCCAATCACAGCGGGCAGGATAACACGATGCCCAGCCGCAACCAGCCGGGCGTCGCTATTTGCGCAGCAGCAGCAAAGCGAGACCAGCGACCAAGATAACGAGTGTGATGATCACGCCCGGTCGCATGCCGCGCTTGGGTGGGCTGATGTGCGACGAAGACGCCTTGGGTTGGGCTTCGACGGCCGCCGCCGGCTTTTTCTCGCTCGTTTTGCGGGCTTCTACGCGCTTGGGTCGGGCGGACTTCGGCGCGCGCTCACTCTCGGCCCGCTCACGCTCTTCACGCCGCAACCGGCGCGCCTGCTCTTCGGCCTCGGTTTGACGGAGCCGGGCCGCCGCTTCTTCACGCATTTCGGCGGCGCGTTGCGCTTTCTTCTCCAGCTTACGCTGCTGCTTTACTTGGGCTTCGTACGCGCGCTGCTTGCGGGCGTGCTCGCGCTGCTGCTTCTTGCTGGGCTCGGCCGGGCGCGGCGAAAGCACCGGGCTCGAGCTCGCGCCGGCAACGCTCGTCTTGGCGCGACGTTGCCGGTGCGGTCGGCGTTTGCCGGTTCCGGGCACGCCCGCCGGCGCGCCCTCGGGCACGTCATCCCAGCCGCTGTCGACTTCCTCCGTCGCCACCGCCCGCGACGGCGCCGACGACGACATCGGCGCGCTCACCGGCGGCGGCAGACTATCCCATGCCTGATCGACGTCGTCTTCAGCCGGTTCTTCGGCGTCCCAACCAGCGTCCAGGCTTTGGGCTTCGTCCTCGATCGAGTTCATGCAGGGTCTTCCTCTTGACGTAACAGCGTGGGGTTAGCGCCCGCCGGCGCTTCCCACTGCTCGGCGTGGATGGGATCGACGTGAGGCCCGGAGTGCCCTTGCGACAACATGCAGCGCAACAGCAACCGTTGGCGCGCGACGTTCGTCGCCGTGCCGTCGGGCGTCAACGTCACCAACAAGGTGGCGCGCGCGTCGCAAGCCGGCTTGGTGGTCTCGGTGTCGTCAGTCATCGCAAGAAGCCTCGCAGTGCATCGGTCAGCGTCCGCTCGGCGCGCAGCCGCCGGTCGCCCTCGGCCTTCTGTACCGCGCGCACCAGCTGCCGCAAATGCGTGCGATCCGCACGCGGAAATTCCGCGACGAAAGCCTCTATCCCGGGTGTGCCCTCACCCACCAGCCGCAGGGTCCAGGTCAGGCTCCGGTCCGAAAGCTCGTCGGGCGGCGCCGCCCCCAACCCCGGCACCACGCCCGTCTCCAACAACACGTCCAGCTGCCCGCGCAGCTTGACCCAATCCTGGTCCCGCAACAGCGCGCGCACCTGCCGCAGCTGCCGGTTCTTCGCGCCGGAAGCCGGAATCGCTCGACCGTCCCCGACGGCGTCCACGAGCTCTTCCGAAAGCCCCAGCTGCCCCAGCTTCTTCGCCGACAAGCCGCACAAATCCGACGCCAGCCGCGCCAGCGCGTCTTCCTTCACGCGCTCCGCACGCCGCGCATCCGAGCGAGAATCCCCCGCGAAAGCTTCCGCTTCCTTGCGCGGGTCGACGATTCGAGAATTACTCATAGGCTCCAACCGGGGCCGATTGTGACACGGCCCGGAGAACGGCGCAGAACGGCGTTTTTCGCGGCCATTCGGCGCGGAAAGGCGCGGAGCCCAATTCGCGGACGTGGCCAGACGGCGTCCGTCCCTGGCCGGATAGCTCGTAACGGTACGCTGAGCGAGCGTGTAAGTTAAGGCGCAGATTCGGAACTCGGCGAAATGCGTAATGCCATCCCAGAGTTCAGGCCGACCTCTCGCTCGATGTCATTCCACGATCGCCGGCGTCGTCGAGGCACGACGCGGCGGCGAAGGCCCACCGTCGTCACGGACCCGCACGAGCCAACGAC
>JBEQSW010000626.1:0-16673 GCA_040348565.1 Myxococcales bacterium
CGCATGGACTCGGAGCACGTGGCGCTGGTGCTCGACGTCAGCGCGTCGATGCTGGCCGACTCTGCGGGTGAGCCACGCTTCGTCGCGGCCAAGGCCGCCGCGGAGCGTGTAGTCAGCGCGCTGCCACCAGGCGCCGACGTTCTCTTGATCGAAGCCGGCGCTGAGCCGCGTGTCGTCGGCCCCGCCGATCGCGACCTGTCGCGTGTGCGCGCGCGCCTCTCGGCCTTGGCCGCGCGCGGCGTGGAAGGGCATTTGGAGCGCGCCATCGCGCTCGCGAGCGAGCAGTTGGCGCAGCGCGCGGGCAGCCGCCGCATCGTCGTAATCAGCGACGATGGCGGGCTTTCTGCGCCATTACCGCAGACTCGCGTACCGCTCAGCGTGGTCAAAGTCGGCGAGCCCGCCGACAACGCCGGCATCGTGCGGATCGACGTGGGCCGGGCGGTAGATCACAGCGCCGCGGCCTCGCAAGAGCGCGTCGAGGTGTTCGCGGAGGTGGCAAGCTTCGCCAAGGCGCCCCGCGACGTCTTCGTCACCCTGAAGCAGCGCAATTCGCCGACGGTGCTGGCGTCGCGCAAGCTGAGGCTCGAGCCGGGTCAGAAAGCACCCGTGGTGCTCGGCTTCGAAGCCGCGCCCACGGACGCCGGCACGGGCCTGCTGGTCGAGCTGTCGCCGCACGATGCCTTGGCGGTAGACGACAGCGCGTTCGGGCGCGTCCCCCCCAGCCGCAAGCTGACCACCATCACGTCCCCGGCGCACCAGAGTCCCTGGTTCGAACGGGCCCTGCTCGCCGATCCCGATTTGGAGCTGCTGGGTGTGCCGCTGGCCGAGCTCGGCACCAGCGGCATCGGCGACGATGCCTGGGTCGTCGTCAGCGGCGCTTGTCCGGCCGAGCTGCCCGGCGCCGACTTCGTCATCCTGAACCCGCCCCCGGGCCCATGCCGGGGCGCGGTCGTCGGCCAAGCGCTCGACGCCCCCGTCGTCACCTCCTGGGACCGGACGGATCCGCGCTTGCGCTTCATCACCCTCGACGGCGTCGCGATCGCCAAGGCCCACGCCGTCGATCCTCCTTCGGCGCAGAGCCTGCTCGTCAAAGGCCGCGAAGGGGCGCTGATCGTCGACGTGTCGGAGGCCGGTCGCACCGGCACGTTGGTCGGGTTCGACGTGGGTGACAGCAACTGGCCACTACGCGCTTCTTTCGTGCTTTTCGTGCGTAATTTGGCGGAGCTGGCTCGAGCTCACCGCCAGAGCCACGTGGTCGGTCCCGCGCGCACGGGCTCGCCGGTTCGGCTGCGCGTCCCGAGCGCGCTCGAGCAAGTCAAGTTGCTCGACCCCTCTGGGGTAGAAAGCGTGCTCGAAGCCCGCAGCGGCGTCGCCATCATTCCCCACCCCGACCACCCCGGCTTCTACCTGGTGAGCTACGGCGGACCACGTCCCGGCAGCGCGCTGTCCGTGGTCAATCTGACCAGCGAGAGCGAAAGCGACCTCAGACGTGCGACACCCGGCAGCGCCAGCAACGGCGCGCCGCCGCGGGCCAGTCGCTCCCCCGTCGTGGAGTCACCTGGTGACTGGGGCTTTCTGGCGGCAGCCCTGGCGCTTCTGGCCATCGTGGTGCAGGTGGGGTGGTTGACGCGCAGCCCGGGTCGTGTCGACGCCGGTCGCATTCGACCGCTGCGCCCCGAGCGACGGGGTGCCGCTTGAAGCTACTGTTGTGGCTGATGCGCCTGGTGGCGCTGGTGCCGGCTCTAGTGTTCGCGCTCGAGTGGCTGAGCGTGCCGGTGCCCTACCTGCGATTGACTCGACCGGTGTTGGCCGTCCCGATCGCCCTGCTGCTGCTCTGGCTCACCACGCGCCTGGCTCGCTTCGAGCAACGGCGTGCGCGCCCGCGAGCGCTGGCCATGGTCTTTTTCACCGGCTGCGCGGCGACGGCGTGCGCGCTGGCCGTCTTGGGCGTCGAGCTGGGTAAAAAGCTCGATCGGCTGAGCGTGATCGTGGCCGTGGACCGCAGCCGCAGCATCGATCTCGTGCCGGGCGCCCAGTCGCGCGTCGAGCAAGAAATCCAGGTCGCCGAGCAGGGAATGCGCGACGGCGACCGCATCGGCACCTTGGCCTTCGCCGCCGACGCGGTGGTCGAGGATCCGCTGCGCGAGCGACTGCACCCGCCCGCCCCACAACGCGCCGAGCTGGCTCGTGACGGCACCGATCTGGGGGCCGCCATTCGTCGCGGCTTGTCGGAGGTCCCACCCGACTCGGCGGCTCGTATCGTGCTGATGAGCGACGGGGTGTCCACGCGCGGTGACGCTTTGGGCGAAGCCGCGCTGGCGGCCGCAGCCGGGGTGCGGGTGGACGTGGTGCCGCTCGATCAACGCAAGCTCGAAGACATCCGTGTCGTGGCGGTCTCGGCGGGCGGGCGCGCCAGCGAAGGCGAGGCCATCGATTTACGCATCGTGACCTCGGCCGCGCACGACGCGCAGGTCGAAGTGCGCGTGTACCGCGACGGCGAGCTGGTGCGCCAGGGTGATGTGAGCATCGCTGGCGGTGAAGACGTGGTGCACCTGCGCGAAATCGCCGCCGACCCGGGTCTGCACCGCTACGACGTGGAGCTCACCGCCAAAGACCAGCGCCAAGACGAAGCGCCGGAAGACAACCGCGGCTCCGCCTTCGTGCGCGTCACCGGTGAAGCAAGCGCGCTGGTGCTCGAACGCGACCGGCCGCTGGCGGCGCCGCTCGTGCACGCGCTGGAGAGCGCGGCGTTCAAAGTGCGAGCGGGCGACGCCACCCAAGTGCCAGCCGACGCCGCCGGCTTTGCGCTCTACGACTTGGTGGTGTTGTCGGACATCAGCGCCGTCGATTTGTCGCCGGCCCAAATTGCAGCCCTCGCCTCGTACGTCCGTGATTTGGGCGGAGGCCTGCTGTTGATGGGAGGAGACCGCTCGCTTGGCCCCGGCGGCTACGGAAAGACCCCGCTGGAAGAGGTCAGCCCGGTTTCGTTCGACGTCAAACAAGAGCGGCGGCGCGCGAGCCTGGCCGAGGTCATCGCCGTCGACATCTCGGGCTCGATGGGGGCGCCCGTCGGCTCGGGCACCAAGCTCGATCTGGCCAACGAGGCCGCGGTGCGTTCGATGGAGCTGCTCGGCGCCGGCGATCGGCTGGGCGTGATGCACGTGGATACGGCGGTGCAGTGGACCATCCCGCTCGGCGAGATCAAAGACCGTGAAGCCATGGCCAAGGCCATGCGCGCGGTCGGCGTGGGCGGCGGCGGCATCTACGTCGACACGTCACTGCAGGCCGGGTACGCGGCGCTGGCCAAAGAAACCGTGCAGCTCAAGCACCTGTTGTTGTTCGCCGACGGCTCGGACGCCGAAGAGCGCACCCGCGCCTTCTCGCTGGTCAGCGGCGCCAAAGCGCGCGGCATCACCACCAGCGTGGTCGCGCTCGGCAACGGCTCGGATGTTCCGGATCTCGAGCGCATGAGCAAGCTCGGCGACGGCCGCTTCTACTTGATTGAAGACGCGACGCGCCTACCCGCCGTGTTCGCTCAAGAAACCGTGCTGGCCGCCCGCAGCGCGATCAACGAAGTCCCCTTTCGTCCGGCCCCGAGCGCGCAAAGCCCGGTGCTGCGCGGTATCGACTTCGGCCAAGCGCCGAACCTGACTGGCTACGTCGTGACCATTCCCAAAGGGCGAGCGCAGGTGATGCTCACCGGGCCCGAGGGCGACCCCGTTTTGGCCAGCTGGTCCGTGGGCGTTGGCCGCTCTGCAGTATTCACCAGCGATTTCAAAGATCGCTGGGGCCAGGCCTGGACCGGTTGGGCCGGCGCCGAGCGACTCTTCGGGCAGCTGGCGCGCGAGCTTTCGCGACGCGCCGACAATCCGCACGTGCGCTTGGAAGCCGACACCAGCGGCGGCGAGCTGCGCCTGCGCGCCAGCGTGACCGACGACCACGGCCGTAGCGAGAGCCTGCGACGACTGATGGCGAAGGTGACGGCCCCGGACGGCACTTCGCTCAGCATCCCGCTCGATGCGGTAGGCGCCGGCCTTTACAGCGCCACCGTACCTGCCACTCGCCCCGGGGCGTACGTCGCGTCGTTGGTCGACGAGCAGACGCAGAAGCTGGAGGCCACCACTGGCGCGGTGCTCTCGCTCGGCGACGAGCTGCGCCCGACCGGGACCGATCGCGGACTGCTCCGTCGCATCGCCGAGCAGAGCGGCGGCAAGGTGCGCGACACGCTGGCCGGCGTCTTTTTGGATCGCGACGCCGAGCGTTTTGCCTACACCGCGCTCGGCCCCTGGCTGCTGTGCATCGCCGCGTTCGGCCTGCTGCTGGCGGTGTCGGCGCGGCGGTTGAGCGTCCCGCAAGGCCTGGAGCACGCTTTCGCACGCTGGCGTGCGCCGCGCGACCTCGCCGCTGTCGCCGAAGCCGCAGCGCCGACCGAAGCTGCGCCCGCGACCGCGATTGGAGCGCTGAAAAGGCTGCGCGGACGCAAAGCCGCACCTCCCGCGCCCGCTGCCGGCACCGAAACGCCACCGCCCAGCCTGCCGCGCTTCTCCCGCCCACCGCCGCTGCCAGCGACGCCCAAAGCGATTGCGTCCGGCACGCCGCCGGCTCCGCGTACGCCGCCCGTCGTCGCAACCGCGCGCGGCAGCGTGCCGCCCGCCTCGCCCGCGCGGCAACCGACCGCGGCCGAAATCTTACTTGCCCGGCGCCGCGGCCGTAAGAGCTGAACGAACGCGAGCGGAGGACGCGAGCGCGCGCCAAGTCAAAGCGCACGTGTAGCGTACTCACCCACTCGCGCCCCCATCGTTGGTATCGAGACGGCAAAATCGTTTGCTCGGCGTCTGCCAACCCTTACGCTCAACGGTTTCGATGATCGCTTACTCACGTTTCCGAGGGCTTCGAATCACGGGCTGGCTCGGCGCGCTGCTGACAGCCGGCACCGGTCTTCTTTCCGGCAACGCCCGCGCCGCCGTGACCCAGCCCGACGGCGTGGTCATGCCGCTGCCCAATCCCAGCAACGAAGTCGGCCTGCAAGAGCTGTTCGACTTCAAAGAGGGCCCGGGCGTGCTGGACGCCCAAGCCGACGCCAGCACCGAGCCTGCCACCTTCAAGCCGCTGTGCGATTTCACCGCGCAGCTCTTGCTGCACGAGACCGGCAACACGTCCGCGTTCGTCGGCTGGTACAACTCGCCCCAAACCGACGTGGCTCCCACCACCGTGTGCGATGAAGCTACCGGCATGAGCTCGGGCGGGGGCGCTTGCAGCAAGAACGACATCTTCGTGCTGATCAAAGGCGACGTCGCCAACCCGCCGTTCGGCAAAGCCGCCGATCCGCTGCACCACCCCGGGCAAATCTTCACCGGCGCGGACATCGCCTCCAACCCCTACTACGCCGGCGGCGACATCGGTTTCGTGCTCATGTCGAACGAGGGGCACTTCTCGGAGAAGCGACTGGACCCGGCGTGCGTCGGCGCGACTTGCACCGACGGCGATCGCTGGATCCCCACCATCATGTATGCCTCGAAGACTATCCCTCGGGGTTATTACATGGGCTCGGAAGATCAGAACGTGGGCCCCACCAAATGGGGCGGCAACGACGGCGACTTCAACGACTACGTCTTCTTGTTCACGGGCCTTCAGTGCTCGGGCTCGGGTGAGGCCTGCGACACCGGCGAGCCCGGGATTTGCGCGGCCGGCCTGACCGACTGCGCCAACGCGCTGGGCGAGAGCGAATGTCGGCCCGCCCGTACCCCCGGCACGGAAGAGTGCAACGGCCTCGACGACGACTGCAACGGCGACACCGACGAAGGTGAGCTGTGCCCGCCCGGCGAGCTGTGCGTCAAAGCGCGCTGCGTGCCCTTGTGCGGCACCGGTGAATTTCGCTGCGACGCCGGCCAAAAATGCGTCGACGGCGCATGTGTAGAAACGGCCTGCGCCGACAAGACCTGCGACGCCGGCAAGGTGTGCATGGGCGGCGAATGCATCGGCGCTTGCGACGACGTGGTCTGCCCCACCGGCCAAAGCTGCGCCGATGGCGTGTGCGTCGATCCCTGCAGCGGCATCGACTGCGGGCAAGGCTTCGTGTGCGAGGGCGGCGCTTGCCTGGTCGAGTGCGGCTGTGCTGGCTGCGCCAAGGGCGAGTGCGACACCGAAAGCGGCCACTGCGTCGACGACGGCTGCGCCGGCAAGGCCTGTGATGCGGACCAGCACTGCAGCGCGGGTGACTGCGTCGACGACTGCGCCGACGCCGCGTGCCCGGGCGGGGCCGCCTGCGTCGCTGGCGCGTGCGAGCCGCCGCAGCTGGGCAGCGCCAGCGCGGGTGGCGCCGGTGGCGAAGGCCCGGGCGATCCCGGCATTCATTTCGGCGGCGATGGGCCGAACGGCTCCGGCGACGCCCCGGGCTCGAGCGAAGGTGGCAACGCCAGCGCGGGCGGCAGCAACGGCAACGTCGCCGGCGACCGCAACGCTTTGGAAGCCAAAGGCTGCTCGTGCCGCAGCGCGGGCGGCTCGCGCTCGAGCGCGCCCTACGGCTTGGCCCTACTTGGTCTGGCGCTGTTGGCCGCGCGACGCCGTCGTCACTCCCAATAGGCTTGCAGGCGTGGGGCCGCCCCGCCCGCGGCCCCCGTCTCGATCAACAACGGCTCTGGCGCGTCGGGCTCGGCGCGCAACAATAGTCGCAGCGGCTCGCCCGGCTTGGATTCGGCTCGCATGAGCTCGGTGACGTCCAGGCGCGCCGGCTCGCCGTCGCTCGACAGCTGCGCCGACAATCGCGGGTAACGCGCGCGCGGTTGATCGGACCAGCGCAGCAGCTCGCCGCGCACCGCCTCGGCGCGACTGAGCTCGACGCCGATCGACGTGCCGGGCGCACCCGAAACCGTCAGCACCAGCTCGGCGCGCAGCAAGCGCCGCCCCGGCGGGCTCGCCGCGAACTCGAAGTACAGGAGCACGCGGCCCGAAGCTTTGCCGCCGAGGGCCACCGCGCTCGGCAAGGCGCCGCTCGCTCGCTCCGAGCTCAGCCAACCCAGCCGCTGCGGCAACAGCACGCTGCGGCCACTCTGCTCGGACACGCTGCTGGGCGAAGGCTTGCCCCGATGACAGCCGGCCAGCCCGAGCGCGCAGCAGAGCCCGAGGAAGGGCACCGCGCGCCGCAGCCAACCCCGCCCGCCTGCCATCACGGCACGCGGTGCATCCAGCCGTGCGTGTCTGGGCTCTGGCCGTACTGAATCGCCAGCAAGCTCTCACGCAGGCGGCGCGCGTGCGGCCCGAACTCACCGCCGTTGATGTCCCATTTGCCGCCGTCGAACTTCACTTCACCCACCGGGGTGATGACCGCGGCGGTTCCGCACGCAAACACTTCCACGAGCGACCCGTCTTTCAGGCCACGCTCCCAGTCTTGCACGCTGACCATGCGCTCTTCGACGCCGTAGCCCAGGTCGACGGCCAGCTTGAGCAAGCTGTCGCGCGTTACTCCGGCCAACAACGTGCCGGTGAGCTGCGGCGTCACCAGCTTGTGGCCGGCGCCGTCTTTGTAGACGAAGAACAGGTTCATACCGCCCATCTCTTCGATCCACTTGCGCTCCACGGCGTCGAGCCAAATGACCTGGACGCAGCCCTCGTCGATCGCCTTTTGCTGCGCCACCAAACTGGCGGCGTAGTTCCCGGCGCACTTCGCCTCGCCCGTGCCGCCCGGGGCGGCGCGCACGTAGTCGGTGCACAGCCACAAGCTGATTGGCTTCACCCCCTGCGGGAAGTAGTCGCCCGACGGCGACCCGAACAGCAGGAACGTGTACTCCTTGGCCGGCTTCACCCCCAGCGCTGCTTCGGTCGCGATCATCAGCGGGCGCAGGTACAAGCTCTCGCCCGCGCCGCTCGGCACCCAGGCCGCTTCGTGGCGGAGCAGCACGTCGGAGGCACCGACGAACGACGCGACCGGCAGCTCGGGCATGGCCAAGCGCCGGGCCGACGCCGCGAAGCGTTTGGCGTTGGCGTCGGGCCGAAACGTCGCGATGCTGCCGTCCGGCTGGCGGTAGGCCTTGAAGCCTTCGAAAATGGCTTGGCCGTAGTGCAAGACGGACGCGGCCGGGTCGAGGGTGATGGGGCCGTACGGAACCAGCTCCCCTTTTTGCCAAGCGCCGCCAGCGTAGCGAATCGTCACCATGTGCTCGGTGAAAACTCGACCAAAGCCCAAGCTGCCTTTCAGGATCGCTTCGCGCTCGCTCGCGCTCTTGGGCGTCTTACTCGGTTTCAAGTCGAAGCCATCGGCCAACATCCTCATGGCGATACCATATTCGGCGGGCCCCCCCCAGCCGGCCCGGAACCAGCACAGAGACCAGCGCTGGCGCGCGAAGGCCTCGAAAACGCTGTAGAGTCCAGCCGGGCCCATGGAACACAGAGTCCGCATCAATCAGACGGGTACAGCTGACGTGCTGGCCTACGAGGCCTTCGATCTGCCCGAGCCCGGCCCCGGCGAAGCCCGGGTTCGCCACCGCGCCGTCGGCGTGAACATGATCGACACCTATCACCGCTCGGGGCTGTACCAGGTCCCGTTGCCGGCCACGCTGGGCGTCGAAGCCGCGGGCGTCATCGAAAAGCTCGGTCCCCAGAGCGAAGACCTGGGCCTCCGTGAAGGCCAGCGCGTGGTGTACGTGGCGCAAGCACCCGGCAGCTACGCCACCGTCCGGACGATGCCGTGCGAGCGGCTCGTGCCGTTGCCAGACTCGATTTCCGATGAGGTCGCCGCGGCGTCGTTCCTGAAGGGCCTGACCGTCGAGATGCTGGTGCGGCGGATACACCCCGTGCGCTTCGCCGAGCCGGTGCTGCTGCATGCGGCGGCCGGCGGCGTGGGCTCGCTGGCCCTGCAGTGGCTGGCGGAGCTCGGCGCCAAGGTCATCGCCACCGTCGGCACCGACGAAAAGGCCGAAGCTGCGCGCAAGAACGGCGCGGCGCACGTCATCGTGTACACGCGCGAAGACTTCAAAGCGAAGGTGCGGGAGCTGTACCCGGAGGGCGTGCCGGTCGTCTACGACTCGGTGGGCAAAGCGACCTTCGAAGGCTCGCTCGACTGCTTGGCGCCGCGAGGCTTGCTGGTCAGCTACGGCAACGCTTCTGGTAAGCCCGCCCCCTTCGATCTTGCGACGTTGGCTCAGAAGGGCTCGCTGTTCGTGACCCGACCGACCTTGTATGCCTACACGCGCACGCGCTCGGAGCTGCTGGCCGCCGCCGAAGCGCTCTTCGCCATGCTTTCCCAAGGCAAGCTGACTACCCACATTTCTCGGCGTTTTCCGCTGAGTGAGGCGGCAGCCGCGCAGCGCGCGCTGGAAAGCCGCGGCACGACCGGCCAGCTGTTGCTGGTGCCGTAGCTCATCTCGGCCCATGCGGACCCGCCCCTATCGCCTCGCCATCATCGCCTTCGACGAGATGGATCTGCTCGATGTCGCCGGCGCGCTCGAAGTCTTTTCGAGCGCCGGTCGCAAGTGGAACTGGCGCGCCATCAAGGCCGAGTTGGTGTCGTCCACGCCAGGCGTTCGGGCTACGCGCGCGCAACTGCAGGTCGGTCCAGCGCTGGCGCTCGACTCTTGTCCCGAGCCGGAGCTGGTGCTGATTCCGGGCGGATACGGCGCCCGGCTCGCGCTCGAAGACGCCGCCTTGCTCGACTACCTTTCGCGCGTGAAGGCAGGCCTGACGCTGACGTTGGCGGTCGGCCTGGGCGCGCTAGTGGCTGCGCGCGCCGGCTTGCTGCAAGGCGCCGAGGTCGCCGTCACCGCCGCGCTGAAAGACGAGCTGAGCGCCATCGACTCGAGCATCACCCCCCGGAGTGATGTTCGAACCGCGACCGCTGCGCGTTGCATCACCGCCGCGCAAAACGGCTCCGCCATCGACTTGGGCTTGGAGGTCGTGGCGCGCTTGCTGGGCAAGGGACAAGCCACCGGCACCGCGCGCGAGCTTGGCTACCCGTGGGGCACCGAGACGCTCGCCGTCGAGATTCTGCCGTAAGCGCGCGGCACCGGGCTTAGCGAGGGGCGCTGAACAGCAGCCGTTCCGCCGTCGTTTTCGCGACGGCCGCCCCACTCAGCCGCTCCACCAGCTTGAGCGCAAATTCCATGCTGGTGGCGGGACCGCGACTGGTAATGACATCGCCGTCCTCGACCACGCGCTCTTCGACCTGCTGCGCGCTCGGCAACTGATTGCCAGGGTAGACGGTCGCGCGTTTGCCAGCCAACACGCCCGCAACTTCCAACGCGGTGGGGGCGGCGCACACGGCCGCCAGCAGCTTGCCCGCGGCGGCGGCGCGCCCGATGGTCGCTTGGGCGCGCGCGTCCTCGCGCAAGGTCTTGGCGGCGGGGCCGCCTGGCAGCACCAGCGCGTCGAAGCGCTCGACCGCGACGCCGTCGAGCAAGGTGTCGGCTTCGAGCGTGATGTCATGCGAGCCGGTAACGCGCTTTTCGCCCAGCGAAGCCGTCGTCACCGTGACGCCACCGCGCCGCAGCACGTCGATGATGGTCACCGCTTCGATCTCCTCGAAGCCGTCCGAAAGCAGCACCAGGGCGGTTGCCATGGCGCAACCTTATCACTTCTTTTCGGCGGCAGCCTCGCTCGGCCAGCTGCAGTCCAGCGCTTCCAGCGTCACGCTGCGGCCGCGGGCGCGCTGCACCAAAAAGTGGCCAGCGCTGACGGCGAGCACCTCACCGTGACCGAGCAGCGCGTCAGCTTGCAGCACCGTTTGACCCCCGCGCACCAAACCGAGCCGGGTGGCGTCGCTGGGCGAGCTCATGGCCAGCCATGGCCCCGGCAGCTTGGGGTCGGCGTCGACCAACAGGGCCGGCGCGCCCGCGCCGATTTCATCGTCCTCCAGACGTTCCTCACGCACACTGCCGTCAGCGCCGACCTCGCTCAAAACCAAAGCTCCGCCCTCGGCGCCTGGCGTCGCGCTGTCGGAGCGCGCCGCGATCAACAGCCCTCCCGAGGCGAGCGCGGCCGCGTCGTACAGCAAGACCTGGCGCCGTGGCTCACCGATGCGCAGCGGCGAGCCAACCGGCTTGCCTTGTTCATCCAGCTTGGCCACCTCGACCACGCGTAGCCCGACGTCCAGCAGCTCGCGTTCTTCCGGGTCTTGCGCGGCTTCGGTGGCGTCCGGCTTTTTGCCGGCCTTTTTAGGCTCCGGAAGGCTGCGCACCCAGCTCAGCCAATAGCCGCCCGGGCGCGTGTTGAGCCGCGGCATCTCGGCGTCTTTGGCGTCGAGCGGCTTGACCTGAAACGGCTCATTCAGCGCCCCCGTGGCAAAGGTGCCAAGCATCAGCTGCGAAGCGCCTTGCTTCTCTTCGCCTTGATAGACGAGGACCGCGCGCGCGCCGGAAGCTGCCAGCTGAACGCCGGTGACGGACTTGCCCAGCTTCGACAGCTCGAAGCCCCACTCCACCGCGTTGCCGTCGGCGCCGGCGATGCGCCCGAGCTTGACGGTGAAACCGGCGGCGTCGGTGCCGCGCAGCGCGACCAACACATCGTCTCCCAGCGGCGCGAGCGCTGGCGTCTCCGCGTCTCCATGCAGCTCCCCGAGGTCGATGCGCTGTCCGCCGTGGTCGTTCAACCGCGCCACGAACGCTTGGCCGGCCCCGCGAATGCCGGCCAACGCAAAGCCGCGCGACGTGGGCACCGCTTCGCCGACGTCGACGCCGAACGGGAGCAGCGCGTCGTCGTCTTCGTCCTCGCTCCCCTCCGGCGCCGCTTTGGCGGCGGGGGTCGGGGCCGCGTCGAGCGTCAGGCCAAAGCCGGCCAGCGCTCGGCATTGGGCGGGCGAGGCGGGGTCGCTGGCGCTCGCGTCATCCGCCGACGGCACCGCAGGTGCGACCACGCTCGGAACCGGAGCCGGGGCCGGGGAATGACGTTTGCAGCCGCTCAGGGGGCCGGCGAAAAGAACGATTGCCACACGAGCAAACGCGGCCGGCCTCGGCGAAACCATCGACATGGGCCCATCTTCGGTAGCCGGAGACGCGGGCCGGATCAACATTCGCGGCGCCTTGGGCGAGCTTGAGTATGATCCAGCCGCCCCGACGCCCCATGACCTCCGACCGCGAGCTCACCCAGACCTACGTCCCCAACCCGATCTTGCGCGCGCTGTACCGGCGCTTCTTCGACAAGATCCAGGTGGACGAGGCGTGGGTGCGCGAGGTGCGGGCGTTGTCCGAGCAAGGCTCGGTCGTGTACGTGCTGCGCAGCCTCAACTTCATCGACTTCTTCGCCCTCGACTACCTGACCAAGCGCTACCAGCTGCCACAGGTTCGCTTCGTCAACGATCTGGGGCTGTGGATCTTGAACCCGATGGGCAAGGGCTGGCTCAACGCCATCTTGCCGCGCCCCAATGTGTCTCAGTCGGACGAGCTGGAAGACGCGCTCGCCCGCGGCGGCTCGGCGGCGCTGTTTCTGAAGCGCCCGCCCGGCGTGATCGACGTCGCGACCGGCGCCTCCGGCGGCCGCGGCTTGAAAGAGGGCGACGAGTTGGTTCGTTCGCTCTTCGACCTCCAGCGGCGGCAGAGCAAGCCCATCTTCATCGTGCCGCAGGTGTTCGTGTGGACGAACTTTCCCAATACCCGCGGGACGGAGCCGTTCGATTTTCTGTTGGGGCCACGCGAATGGCCGAGCCCGGCCCGCACCGCCGCGCAGCTGCTGCACAACTTCAAGCACGTCGAGCTAAAGCTGGGCGAGCCCATCGATCTGTCGAAGTTCTTGCTCGAGCCCGGCGCCGCCACCGACGCCGTGCGCCTGCGACGCTTGACGTACATGGTGCTCGGGCGGCTGGAGCGCGAACGGCGCGCGGTCACCGGCCCCGCGCACAAAGCGCCCGAGCGTGTTCGCCAAGAGCTGGTGCGCAACCCGCGCTTGCGCGCCGTCATCGACGACCTGGCCGACGAGCGCAACGACCGGCACACGCTGTTGCGCCGCGCCAACGAGATGCTGACCGAGCTGCAGGCGACGCCCGACCGCACCACCATCAAGCTGCTGGAGGTGGTGTTTCACCGCGTATTTACCCGCATCTACGCCGGTATCGAGTACGAAAAGAGCGACATCGAGCGGCTGCGCGCCGCCGCGCGCGAGGGCACGCTCATCCTGCTGCCCAGCCACAAGAGCCACGTCGACTACCTGATCCTGAGCTACATCTTCAACGAGCAGAACCTGCCGCTTCCGGTGATCGCCGCCGGCGACAACCTGAATTTCTTTCCGGTGGGCGCGATCTTTCGGCGCGGCGGCGCATTCTTCATTCGCCGCTCGTTCCGCGGCGACCGGCTGTATGCGGCCGTCGTCGACGCCTACGTGCGTCGGCTGATCCGCGACGGCTATCCCATCGAGCTATTCTTGGAAGGCGGCCGCAGCCGTACCGGCAAGCTGGTCGCGCCCAAGTTCGGCTTGCTCAACATGTTGATGGACGCCGCGCTGGCGGTGCCGGAGCGACCGTGCTTCTTCGTGCCGGTCAGCATCGGCTACGAGCGAGTGATCGAGGCGTCTGCCTACGAGCGAGAGCTGCAAGGCGCCGAAAAATCCAAGGAAGACGCGGCGGGGCTGCTGAAATCGAGTGAGGTCCTGCGTCACCGCTATGGCCGCATCAACATGCAAGTCGGTCAGGTGCTGGCGCTCGAAGATTTGAAGCGTGAGCTGGGGCTGGACGTCGGCCAAGCGCTCAGCCCGGCCAAGCGGCGCAGCTTGGTCACGCGGCTCGGCAACCGCGTGATGGACGAAATCAACCGCGTCACCTCCATCACCCCGGGCGCGCTCACGGCCATGGTTCTGTTGTCGCACAAGCAACGCGGGCTACCGCACCGCGAGCTGATCCTGCGAGCGGAGCGCTTGCTGTCGGTCGCGCGGCGCCAAGGCGCGCGCTCGTCCCCCGCCCTGACCACGCCGGCCGGACGCGTGCGCTCCGAATCGGTGCGCGAAGCGGTGCAAATGTTCGTCGACGCCGACTTGGTCGAGGTGCATTCGCCCGATGATCCGGTGACGAAGACGCAAAACCCCAGCGAAGCCGCCAGCTACGTGGTCGTGCCGGCGCGGCGGCTGTTGCTCGACGTTTCCAAGAACATCATCGTGCATTTCTTCGTCGAGCGCGCGCTGGTCGCGAGCGCGCTCTTGGCGTCACCGCAAAAGCGCGAGCCCACGCTGTGGGTCCGAGACCGCGTGCAGGCGCTGAGTCGCCTATTCAAATTCGAGTTCCGTTTCCGCGCCGATCGCCCGTTCGAAAAGATTTTCGACGAAACTTTGGCGCGCATGCTGGGCGACGGCGAGCTGGTCCATGAAAGCGGCATGCTCGGCATCGGCCCCGGGCGTGACGGCTGGAGTGGCCTCGACTGGTTGGTGCTGTACTCGGCCGTGATCCGGAACTTCCTCGAAGGCTATTGGGTGGCAGCTCGCTCGTTGACCGAGCTGGTGAAGGCACCGCTGGCCGAGAAGGAGCTGCTCAAGCGCAGCATCGCCATCGGCAACCGCGCGTTCTTGGCGGGTGAGCTGGAGCGCAGCGAAGCCGTCAGCAAATCGATCTTGGCCAACGCCTTCCAAGCCTTCGTCGATCACGGGTTTCTCACCCTGCGCGACAACAAGCTCGACTTGGCCGACGGCTCCGCCTCTGAAGCCGGCGCGCGCAAGGTGGCCGAGCACCTCAAAACGTTCATCCCGGAGCTGGGCTAAATGCCCGTAACCAAACCGCTTTTCTGCGCACTCGGTTTGGCCCTGGCCGGCTGTTTCAGCGCCCCGACGCCGCTCGCGCCCGGCCTCGCGGGCTCGGTGGGCATGCCTAACTCGGGCGTCCAAACCGGCGCGGTCGAGCTACCTGAACGCGGCTTGGGCTTCGAGCGCTACCGGCCCAAGGGGCACAATCATTGGGGCCGCCCGCGGCTGGTGAGCGCCATCGCGCGCATCGCCGGCGAGGTCGAGGCCGAGCTGCCAGGCGGCGTGCTGGTGGTGGGTGACCTCGGCGCCAAACGTGGCGGTCAGATCCCGGGGCACGCTTCGCACCGTAGCGGCCGTGACGTAGATCTTTTGTTTTACGCGCTCACGCCCGCGGGCGCTCCCATTCCCAGCCCCGGCTTCGTGCGCTACGAAGGCGACGGTCTCGCCGTCGTTCAAGGCACGGAAGACTACGTCCGGCTCGACGTCGCGCGTGAGTGGTTGCTCGTGAAAAAGCTGGTGACAGATTCCGAGATTGGCGTGCAATTCCTGTTCATCAGCCGCCCGCTCGAAGCCTTGCTGATGGACTACGCGCGCGCACGGGGCGAGCCGCTCGAGCTGCAATACCGAGCGCAAACCGTGATGCTGCAGCCGGGCGACAGCCTGCCGCACGACGACCACCTGCACTTGCGCATTGCTTGCTCGCCCGAAGAAACGCAGGCCGGCTGCAGCGGTGGCGGCCCGTATTGGGAGTGGCTGCCTCCCTTGCCCAAGGGTCAGGAGCTCGACCAAGCTTTGCTCGAAGAAATTGCGGCCGACGAGCCCCTGGAGCCGCCGACGCTGATGCCGGTGGCCGGCAGCGCGCCCGACGGCGGTGGCGTTTGAAGGCAGGCGAAGGCGGCGTCCACCACGGCGACTGCCTCGAGCTCGTGCCCGAGCTTTCACGGCGCGAGAAATTCGATCTGGCCTACGCCGATCCGCCGTTCAACGCCGGCGGCAAGCGCGCGGCGCGCGTCGGACGCGGCGAGCGCGTGCGCGGCCAGCACGCCTACGACGACGCCTGGAGCACCATCGACGACTTTTTGCGCATGCTCGAGCCGCGGCTGGCGGTCGTGCGGGACGCCCTCAGCGAGCGCGGCACGCTTTGGCTTCACCTCGACCACCGCACCGTGCACGACGCCAAAGTCGCGGCCGATCGCGTGTTCGGGCGCGGTGCGTTCATGGGTGAGGTGATCTGGGTGCCCGGCAACGGCGGCAAGAAGCGCAGCGGCCCCAGCGTGACCCACCAAACCATCTTGATTTACGCGCGCGGCAAGCAGCCCATTTGGAACGGCGACGACCCCGCCCTGCGCGAAAGCTTCGCCGCCACCAGCTTGCGCATGCATTTCCAAAACGTCGACGCCGACGGCCGTCAGTTCCGCGAGCGCGTGATCTCGGGCAAGAGCTACCGCTACTACGCCGACGAGGGCCGGCGCCTCGGCAGCGTCTGGAGCGACTGCCCGGCCATGCGCGCCAACACCCCGCTGATCGCGGAAGCTACCGGCTATCCGACGCAAAAACCGCTGGCCCTGCTGGAGCGAATCGTCCGCGCCAGCAGCCTCGAAGGCAGCCGTGTGCTCGACCCGATGTGCGGCTCCGGCACGACGCTGGTGGCGGCCAAAAACCTGGGCCGCCGCTTCGCCGGCGTCGACCAAAGCCCGCTCGCGGTACAAATCGCGCGCGGGCGGCTGCTGGACGGCTCCGTGAAAGTTACTTCACGACGACGTCGGGATCCATGATCGTGAAGTTGCACTCGCTGGGCGGTGCCACCCAGTTGATGACGTCGTACCAAAACTGCTTGCTCTGATAGAGCGTCTTGACCGAGTGGTACGTGTCCGTGTCGGTACCGGTGGGCGTTACGTAGCACATATCACCCGTGCCACCCCCACCGACGAACGCGCTGATCGGCTGCCAAAGGTTGGCCAACACCACCCACTCGTCACCAAAGGAGACGATGCGCCCCGCGCCCTCGACCTCGAGCGCCACCGCCA